>JANXMY010000110.1 GCA_025354405.1 Armatimonadota bacterium | reverse complement strand
ACGGAAACCGACCGCTGGCATGCACAGGCAGAAGCAGATTACGCGCTTTGCCGAGCCTTTGCGGACCGGCATGACTCGCATCTAGAGCGCTCGCTGGCCGGACTTCGGGTCGGCTGGGAAAAAATGGGCCGCGCGGCCTATGGCATCCTCCTGCCGGACCCGCTGCCCTGTGCAGGCAGTGATGACGATTGGTATCTTTATTATGTCTGGGGAGAAGTGCTTATGCGCCGGACATTGACTGAGCGCAGCGAGAGACAGATGATCGTTCTGGCCGAAAGCGTGGACGACTGGGCCGAGCTGCTGCGGCAGGCCCTGCGTCCAATCGTCGGAGATTGCCGCTATGAGGTTGTGCCGGACTATACCGATGCTCTGGGAGAGACCGAAGATGTGCCCTGTGGCTTTCGGTTCCGGCTGATCGCCCATGCGCCTGGCGCGGTTCGACTTTCGGACCTCAATGTGACCGGCCGAGGGGGAACGCCCCGGGCAGCAGCACGCGACGCCTGTCTTCACTGGCTGGAAGAATTTTCGTCTGCCGAGCTGTAAAGAAATATAGAGGTTCCAATCTTTATAAAATCGTTATACTCGTCGTGCTCTTCTCCCTTTCTTCTTTATACTTCTTGGGATACTATGTTGCTACGATGAACGACGAAAACCGTTCGGTGGATGTCTTTGCGGTCGAGCACTCTGAAGCATCAAGAATCACGTTTGCTCTTTGATGCTCGACGTTTGATAGAGGAGATGAAAATGCAGGATTTTTGGTTTTTGGCGGTCGTGCTCGTGTTTTTCGCCGCCGCTATCGGTTACACCCATGGGTGCGATAAGCTTTAAGAAAGAGACAACAAAATGGAAATCTGGCTCGCCGGAATTTCGGCTATCGGCCTTACGATTTATCTGCTGTACGCGCTGATTCGGCCAGAGCAGTTTTAGGAGACTCAAATGACATTTATAGGCTGGTTTCAAATCCTGCTGTTTCTCGGCGCGATTCTGGCGTTGACCAAGCCCTTCGGGACTTTCATGCACCGCGTCTTCGAGGGCGAAAAAACCTGGCTTACACCCATTTTGCGCCCGGTGGAGCGCGTGATCTACAAAATCGGAGGCGTCAAGGAAGATGAGGAGATGCCCTGGACGACATACACCATCGCCATGCTGCTCTTCAGCATCGTGACCCTGGTTGTTACCTATGTCATCCTGCGGTTCCAGGCATTTTTGCCCTGGTACGATAAGACCTACATGACCACGCCCATGACCCCGGATTTGGCGTTCGGCACGGCGGTTTCTTTCGCTACCAATACAAATTGGCAGGCATATACGGGTGAGAATACAATGTCGTATTTCTCGCAGATGGTCGCGCTGACTTCGCACAACTTCTTCTCGGCGGCCACGGGAATCGCCATTGCGATCGCCTTAGTGCGCGGCCTCGGGCGCCGCTCGGCACTCAGCATCGGCAACTTCTGGGTGGATCTGACCCGAACAACCCTGTACGTCCTGCTGCCGCTGTGCATCGTCTATGCGCTGGTGCTTTGCCAGCAGGGTGTCGTGCAGAACTTCCACCCCTACGGCACGGTGAAGACGCTGGAAGGGGCCTCGCAAGTTATCCCCGGTGGGCCGTTCGCGTCGCAGGAAGCGATTAAGATGCTGGGAACCAACGGCGGCGGGCCGTTCAATGCGAACTCCGCTCACCCGCTCGAGAACCCGACCGCCCTGACGGACTTTTTGCAGGTGCTTTCGATCTTTCTGATCGGGGCGAGCCTTGTTTACACGTTTGGCCTGTATGTCGGCAACACAAAGCAGGGGTGGGCACTGTGGGGAGCCATGGCCTTCCTCTTTGCAATCGGCGTCAGCGTCGCCTATATCCAGGAAGCGCGTGGCAACCCACTGATCGCGGCGACCGGAGTCGAAGACAAGGCAAGTGTGCTGGGCGACAGCGGCGGTAATATGGAGGGCAAGGAAACGCGCTTCGGGATCGCCCGCTCCGCGCTCTTTGCGACGGTCACGACCGACGCCTCCTGCGGCGCGGTCAACTCCATGCACGACTCGTTTACTCCGCTCGGCGGGCTGGTGCCGATGGCGAATATGATGACCGGCGAGGTGATCTTCGGCGGCGTCGGCGCGGGGCTCTACGGCATGCTGATGTATGCCATTCTGGCGGTCTTTATCGCGGGGCTGATGGTCGGACGGACGCCGGAATACTTAGGCAAGAAGATCGAAGCCTTCGAGATCAAAATGGCGATGCTGGCCGCCCTGGTGCTTGCCGCCGACGTGCTGCTGTTTACTGCACTGGCGAGTGTCTCGCATGTCCCCCACCCGGCCGCGTACTGGAACACAGTCTCAGGGACGGCGAACGCTCTGGCCTCCGCCAACACGAACAATAGCGGCCCGCATGGCTTCTCAGAGATGCTCTATGCGTACGATTCGACGACTGCGAACAACGGCAGCGCATTTGGAGGCATTTCCGTCAACACGCCGTTCTGGAACCTGACCCAGGGCATCTCCATGCTGGTGGGCCGGTTCCTGATGATCGTGCCGCTGCTAGCGATCGCCGGGAGCATGGTCAAAAAGAAGCGTGTCGCCGCAAGCGCCGGGACATTCCCGACCGACACGCCGCTGTTTGCCGGTCTGCTCATCGGAGTCGTGATCATCGTCGGTGCGCTCACCTACTTCCCCGCTGTTTCGCTGGGGCCGGTGGTGGAGCACTTCTTGATGCATAGCGGAAAGACTTTCTAAATCCGGCTCTTTATGAACCCGGCTTCTCAAGAACCCGGCCCTCCAGGGCCGGGAAGAGTGAAATCTATGGCAACAACTTTAACCAATCAAACCCCGGGTCCCATACCGGACGGAATTGAGCCGGCGGATCGGCGTACCAGCCGAACACGGCCTCTCTTTGACCCGCCGATCGTGCGCCGTGCCCTGGGCGACGCCTTCAAGAAACTTGACCCACGCCTGGAAGCCAAAAACCCGGTCATGTTCGTGGTCTGGATCGGCAGCGTGGTGACCACGCTGATCTTTCTCGCCAGCTTGGTTCCGGCAGCAGGCGTCTCGATGGGCGGCTGGGAGCGTGCCTTCACCGGTCAGATCGCGCTCTGGCTCTGGTTCACCGTGCTGTTTGCAAACTTCGCGGAGGCGATCGCGGAGGGGCGGGGCAAGGCCCAGGCAGATGAGCTGCGCAAGACCCGCACGACGACCCGCGCCAAGCGCATGGACAAAAACGGGAAGATCGAAGAGGTTTCGGCTTCCTCGCTGCGCAAAGGCGAAATCGTCTTCTGCACCGTCGGCGATGTCATCCCGAGCGACGGCACCATCATCGAAGGGATTGCCAGCGTTGACGAATCGGCCATTACCGGCGAGTCAGCCCCGGTCATCCGCGAAGCGGGCGGCGACCGGAGCGCGGTGACCGGCGGAACGAAGGTGATTTCAGATCAGCTCAAAATCGAGATTACGGCAAACCCCGGTGAGACATTTATCGACCGCATGATCAGCCTGGTCGAAGGGGCTTCCCGGCAGAAGACGCCCAACGAGATCGCCTTGAACATTCTGATTGCGGGCCTGACGATTATCTTCCTACTGGCGACTGTAACTCTGCTGCCCTTCGCCCTCTATAATGTTGGCCAGGCAGGCTCGGGGTCGGCCCCTTCCATCACGGTACTGATTGCGCTGCTAGTCTGCTTGATTCCGACCACCATCGGCGGGCTGCTCTCAGCCATCGGGATTGCGGGCATGGACCGGGTCATGCAATATAACGTCCTCGCGATGTCCGGCAAAGCCGTAGAAGCGGCGGGCGACGTGGACGTCCTGCTGCTGGACAAGACCGGCACGATTACGCTCGGCAACCGGCAGGCCGCCGAGTTCCTGCCCCTGCCGGGCGTGGACATTGCGGAGCTGGCCGATGCCGCTCAGCTTTCTTCGCTGGCCGATGAAACACCCGAGGGCCGCTCCATCGTCGTCCTGGCGAAGGAAAAGTACAACTTGCGCGGGCGGCATCTGGAGGAGAATGAAACTGAGTTTATTCCCTTTACCGCCCAGACCCGCATGTCCGGAGTGAACATCCCCGGCTCGCGTGTCCGCAAAGGCGCGGTCCAGGCAGTGGTCGAATACGTAAAGCAGAGCGGAGGCACCGTACCCGCCGAGCTTCAGGAGATCGCCGACGGCATCTCCAAAATGGGCGGAACCCCACTGGCGGTCGTCCTGAATGAGAAGCCACTGGGCATCATCTACCTCAAGGACATCGTGAAGGGTGGTATGCGGGAGCGCTTCGACCATCTGCGGGCCATGGGCATCAGAACCATCATGATCACCGGGGACAACCCGCTGACCGCCGCCGCGATTGCTCAGGAAGCGGGGGTCGACGATTTCCTTGCTCAGGCCAAGCCCGAAGACAAGATGGCACTGATCAAGAAAGAGCAGGCGGAGGGCCGACTGGTCGCCATGACCGGCGACGGCACCAACGACGCCCCCGCACTGGCACAGGCCGACGTGGGCGTCGCCATGAACTCAGGGACACAGGCCGCCAAAGAAGCGGGCAACATGGTCGATTTGGACTCCAACCCGACCAAGCTGATCGAGATTGTGGAGATCGGCAAGCAGCTTCTGATGACACGTGGGGCACTGACGACGTTCTCGATTGCAAACGACGTCGCCAAGTACTTCGCGATCATCCCGGCGATGTTCTCGACACTCTACCTTCTCTCGGGCACGGCCCATGGGCCGCTCTGGGCCTTGAATATCATGCAGCTGCACTCGCCGTACTCGGCAGTGCTGGCGTCGGTGATCTTCAATGCGCTGATTATCATCGCCTTGATCCCCGTCGCCCTGCGCGGTGTCCCCTACAAGCCAATGGGCGCGGCGGCCCTGCTGCGGCGCAACCTGACGGTCTGGGGCCTCTTCGGCATCCTGCTGCCATTCCCGTGCATCAAGCTGCTCGACTGGGCCGTGGTCGCACTGCACTGTGCTCCGGCGCATTAGGAACCTAACTTCGGCGTGATCGCCGGGGTTAGGTTACGAAAGGCTTTTTTTAAGGAAAAACCAATGGCAAAACAACTACTTATCTCGCTTCGCATCACATTCATCTTGCTGCTTCTCGTCAGCGGTGTCTACCCGCTGGTCGTCTGGGGGATCTCCCAGGTCGCCTTTAAGCATCAGGCGAATGGCAGCCTCATCCGAAATGCGCAGGGCCAGGTAATCGGCTCGGAGCTGCTGGCACAGGGGTTCACGAAGCCCGAGTACTTCCATCCTCGCCCCTCAGCGGCAGGTAATGGCTATGACCCGACAGCCAGCGGCGGCACGAATTTAGGCCCGACCAGCGATAAGCTGATCAACGGTGTCCACAAGAAGGACCTGTCTCCCGGCAAGCCGGACCCCGCCGACTTTGACGGCGTTGCCGATCTGGCGAAAGCCTATCGCACCGAAAATGGCCTAGCAGCAACCACCCGGGTCCCGGTCGATGCCGTTACCCGCTCTGCCTCGGGTCTGGACCCGCAGATCAGCCCGGCCAATGCCCAGATTCAAGTCGCCCGCGTTGCGAAAGCACGCGGCCTCTCGGAAGAAGCAATACGTGGTCTGATCGCAGAGAATACCTCGGGCCGTGGCCTTGGCGTCTTAGGCGAGCCAGCCGTCAACGTCCTGAAACTCAATCTAGCGCTAGACGCAGCGAAAAAATAGCCTCTTCTAGGCGGGCTTCAATCGTTACGAAAAAGGAGAGTGACAGTTAGGCAAATTTCGCCACGTTATGAAAAAAACCAGGGCCGTACCCATCTTGCCGGGTGCGGCCCACAAAAAATAAGCCATAAGATACGGTTCCGAGTTTTTTTCAGAGGAACTTCAGGATGAGTGCAGAAAACTTTGTACAATACGCGGCCTTTTTGCTGGTAGTTGGCCTGCTGGTTAGACCCCTCGGCAGCTACATGGCACACGTTTTTGATGGCGGCAAAACTATTCTCGATCCGATACTCCTCCCGCTTGAACGCGGAATCTATAAGATCGGCGGCGTCGAGGCTCAGAGCGAAATGGACTGGAAGCAATATTCGCTTTCGTTCATCTTCTTCAGTTTCGCCGGGACCATAGTCCTGTATACTCTTCTTCGCCTCCAAAACTTCCTGCCCTGGTTCGACAAGATCTTCCAAGTCACGCCGATGTCACTGGACCTGGCGATGAATACCGCCATCAGTTTCGCGACAACTTCCACTTGGCAGGCGTACGGCGGCGAAAACACAATGTCCTACTTCAGCCAATTGGCAGGTCTGACCGGGCAGAACTTTCTGGCCGGTGCATCGGGACTGGCTCTTGGAATCGCTTTCATCCGGGGTCTGGCCAGGCGCGACTCGAACAGGCTCGGGAGTTTCTGGGTAGATCTGACGCGTGCGACGCTTTGGGTGCTGCTGCCATTCTCACTGATCGGAAGTCTGATACTGGTCTGGCAAGGTGTTCCAATGAACTTCCTGCACTATACGTCAGCGACAGGTCTGGAAGGCGGAGCTCAGACCATCGCACAGGGGCCGGTCGCCGCCCTGGAGCTCATTAAAAATTTAGGCACGAACGGCGGCGGCTTCTTCAACGCCAACGGTGCGCATCCATTCGAAAATCCTACACCACTCACCAACTTCATCGA
Source organism: Armatimonadota bacterium (assembly GCA_025354405.1). GTDB lineage: Bacteria > Armatimonadota > Armatimonadia > Armatimonadales > Capsulimonadaceae > JANXMY01. The sequence goes on along the minus strand of JANXMY010000110.1, from coordinate 31,270 downwards.
GATGCTTGCGATCGTGGCGCTTCCCGCTGCCCTGACTTTCACCTTTGGACGGATGATTGGGCGGCCACGGCAGGGCTGGGTCCTATTCTGGGTGATGACTGTTATGTTCACCGGAGGCCTCTTCTTCTGTGCCGGGCCTGAGCAGCAGGGCAATTTGACGACGATACGGACGGCAAATCTTATTCCATCGGCAACAGCCGGGCAGCCTGGCGGCAATATGGAAGGCAAGGAAACTCGATTCGGCATTGGTGCCTCGGTCTTGACGGCGATAGTCACTTCGAACGGTGCGACCGGCTCGACGAACTCCATGCACGATAGCTATATGCCTCTCAGCGGGATGGCTCCGCTGGTAAATATGCTGCTTGGTGAGATGGTCTTCGGCGGTCTGGGAACGGGGCTATACAGCATTATCATGGTGGCTCTGATTGGTCTTTTCCTCGCGGGACTAATGGTGGGGCGCACTCCAGAATATCTGGGCAAGCAGCTCGGGCCGACTGAGATCAAGCTGATCACACTGTATACAATTGCGATGCCCTTTACCGTCCTCATACTAACTGCAATCGCCGTGATTGCCAAGCCGGGTTTGGACGGACTGACGACGAATAGCGGGCCACATGGCTTCACCGAAATATTTTTCGCCTACTCCAGCTGCTTCGCTAACAACGGCCAGGCATTCGCAGGCCTCAGCGTCAATAGTCCTTTCTACAATGTCACAACGGCAATTGCTATGATCGTCGGACGCTTTGGCCTCGCTCTTCCTGCCCTGGCACTGGCCGGACGATTTGGAAGGCAAGGCCGTCGACAGACGACGTCCGGCACTTTGCCAACAGATTCGCTGCTGTTCGCAGGGCTGCTAATCGGCACCGCCATCATTGTGGTCGGCTTGAGTTTTTTACCGGCTTTGGCATTAGGCCCAATCCTAGAGCATCTGATGGTAAAATAGCGTTATGCCACATGAAGAACCCCCCAAAAAACCGACCCCTGAAGAGTTATTAGCCCGTGTCCAGCGCGAAGAGCGTAAAGCGGGGCGGGGTCGCCTCAAGCTCTTTCTCGGCTTCGCCGCCGGTGTGGGCAAGACCTATGAAATGCTCTCCGAGGCGAACCGGCGCAAAGGCGAGCGCGGCCAGGATGTCGTGATCGGGTTCGTCGTGACCCATGGACGCGAAGGCACCCAGGCACAGATCGGGGATCTGGAGATCGTCCCACGCAAGACGATGGAGTACCGGGGATCGACGTTCGAAGAGATGGACGCCGCCGCCGTGATCGCCCGTCACCCGAAGTGGGTGGTGGTGGATGAGCTGGCGCACACCAATATCCCCGGCAGTCCGCATGAAAAGCGCTACGAGGACGTTCTGGATATTCTTGCGGCAGGGATCAATGTCCTTTCCACGATGAATGTCCAGCACCTCGAATCGCTGAACGACACGGTGCAGCAGATCACGGGAATTAAAGTGCGGGAGACTGTGCCGGACTGGGTGCTGGGCGAGGCCGACGAGATCGTCAGCATCGATATCACGCCCCGCGCCCTGATCCACCGGCTGGAGCGCGGCGATGTCTACCCGCAGGAGAAGGTCCCTCAGGCACTCTCAAACTTCTTTACAGAGGGGAATTTGTCGGCTTTGCGGGAGATTGCCCTCCGCGAAGTCGCTTCGGAAGTGGACCGCTCCGTGCAGACGTACCGGGCGGACAACGACGTCACCGAACTCTGGCAGACTCAGGAGCGCGTCATGGTCTGCATTTCCCCAGACAAGCCCTCCGACCGCCTTCTGCGTCGGGGCTGGCGCATCGCACGCGTCCTCCATGCGGAGATCGTCGCCGTGTATGTCGCCGACGACAAAGTTTCGTCCGCCCAGCAGAAAGTCCTGGATACCGACTTCGCACTGGCCTCACGCCTGAATATCCGTCTGGAGCAGGTCACCGGCCGTGACGTCGCCGCGGCACTTGCCGAATACGCCCACAAGTCGCAGGTCACAGAGATCATCATCGGCCATTCCGGCCGCTCGGCCTGGCAGGAGACCCTGCAAGGCTCGATCGTCAGCAAGCTGATCCGCCAGGTGCGGGGTATTGATGTCCTGGTGGTGGCGAATAGCCTGTGACATAGCTTTTCACTTGGAAATACGGGGGAGAAGCTTGAAATTGTTAAAGAGGTACCCGGAGACACAGCGCGATGCTGCTGGCGATCTCGTCTACGATTCCCATGGGAAGTGTTCCGAGCTTTTCCTGGAACCGATGCAGAGAAACGGTGCGAATTTGCAAAGCATCTGCGGCTGAAACTTTTGACAAGCCGGTACCGATGTTCGCCTTTAGCTCTGTCATCCACGGATACTGTCGGTAACGCGTATCCCAGCCCGTGATCGGTACCACGATCCGTACCACGATCCGTACCGGTAGACGCCCCAGCGTCTCATCACCGATGACGAGGGCGGGCCGGAGCTTGCCGATTTCCGAGCCTTCCACCGGCTCGAAATCCACACGCCATATTTCGCCCCGTTATGGATCAACCATGGCTCGTCTCATAGTCGTGGAAATCGCCTGTTTCCAGATCGGCTGTCAAGACCCGCTCCGCTTCCGGTCTTGCGATGTCCGCTTCGTAGAGCGGCAGGGCATCGGCAGCGGCGGCGGCCAGAAACGGTTCCCTTTCCTCGGGAGTCAGTGTCATCAGATATTTCGCACTAGGCATTGGCTTTTGTTCGCGCTGGGCGAGCCGCACCAAGTGCGCCAGTACCTGCGGATAACCGTGCGTTGCCAGAAGCACACTCAGCGATTGATCCAGGACTTTCTCGTCTTGTTTTGCGAGGAGGTTCATTGTGCTATTATACTCGCCTGCCGCGAAATTTCCCTGCGAAAAAAACACCACACCCGGCGCTTTTGCATCCGTCCTCTTCCGTAAGACAAACTCTTCTGGAGAAGGAAGAAAATTGCCGTCCTTGGCGGGGTGCAGAAGTGCCGGGCAGGGCGCGTCTTGCAAGAGGCGACTGGCCTCACAGTCTCCTCCTATGCATAATTCGTGCCAAGTGGAAATACGGGGTAGGAAAAGACGAATAGGACGCGGCAAGCAGCCCCCCTGCGGGGAGGTTGATCTCAGTCACGCAGTGACTTTCTCCGAATAGACCGGCATTTTAATGCCGGGGTCCGACACCTAAATGCCGGGGCCCGAGAGGGCAACACCTAAATGCCGGTGCCAATCCTGTTTCACAAAGACGTCGGCACCGGAATGCGGCCGAGGATCTCTTCGATCACTGCGGGGCCGGTGACGCGCTTGACGCGGGTTTCGGGGCGGAGGATGAGGCGGTGGGCGAGGACAGGCACGGCCAGGCGCTTGATGTCATCGGGCTGGACATAGGTTCGTCCCGCGATGGCGGCGTAGGCCTGGGCGGCGTGGAGAAGGCCGAGGGATCCGCGCGGGCTGGCTCCGAGGGCGGCCTGGGGATGGGTGCGGGTCGCGCCGACGATGGCGACGATGTAGTCACGCAGGGCCGGGGCGACGAAGACGGCGTGGGCCTCTTCCTGGAGGCGCAGGATCTGTTCGCGGGTGGTCACAGGTCCCAGGGCGTCGAGGGGCTTGAGGCGGGTCTGCTGGGCCAGAATGCGGCTCTCTTCTTCGGCGTCGGGATATCCGATCGAAAGACGCAGCAGAAAGCGGTCCAGCTGGGCCTCTGGCAGCGGGTAGGTGCCATGCGATTCGATATGGTTCTCCGTGGCGATGACGAAAAATGGGTGGGGCAGCTTATAGGTGATGCCGTCCGTGGTCACCTGCTGCTCTTCCATACACTCCAGAAGGCTGGACTGCGTTTTCGGAGTCGCCCGGTTGATCTCGTCGGCCAGCACGATATTCGCGAAGACGGGGCCTTCCCGAAACTCGAACTGGGCCGTCTTCTGGTTGAAGATGGTCGTGCCGGTGATGTCGGCGGGCAGCAGGTCGGGCGTAAACTGGACCCGCTTGAAAACCAGGCCCAGCGCTTTCGCGAGTGCTTTCGCCAGGGTAGTTTTGCCGACCCCCGGGATATCTTCGATCAGCACATGCCCCCCGGCCAGAAAGGCCGTCAGAGCCAGTTCGATCGCGCCGCGCTTGCCGACAATCACGGTCTCAATCTGGTCAGCGACCAGCCGCATCATCTCCGCGACCGCCAGGAGTCCTTCCGGGACGGGCGGCGCAGCTTCCACTCGGTCTTGTATTTCCACTCGGGCTATGGTTCCAGTCTCTTAAGGCTACGGGACACTTCAGATTTACTTTACGGAAACGATCTCATAGGTATCAGTCCCGGAGGGAGTTAGCACTTCCACCCGGCTGCCGACTTTGTGACCCATCAGCGCTTTGGCGAGCGGCGATGTGTTTGAGATGCGGTTCTGGGAAGCGTCGGCTTCCATGACCCCAACAATCTTATACTCGATATCTTCATCGTATTCCACATCATGGAGATTGACCACGGAGCCGAGCGAGATGGTATCACCGCCGCCGACAGACTCCACGACCTGGGCCCGTTCCAGCATCTGCTTGAGGTTGTTGATCCGGCCTTCCAGAAACCCTTGCTGCCGCTTGGCATCATGATAGTCGAAGTTTTCGCTCAGGTCCCCCAGAGAGCGAGCGTCTTTGATCCGCTCCGCAATCTCCCGGCGTCCGGTAGTGGACAGGTTTTCCAGCTCCGCTTCCAGCTCTTTGTACTTCGCCGGGGACAGAATAATCTCGTCGTCTTGCATGGGGTTGCCGCACTGCCTCTCTCGCACCGAATAAACTCCAGTGTTTTATGATACCACAGACGGCACAGGCTGTCAATCAGTCACAATATCCCACGCTCTATTGGCTGAACTGGGCGGAGTCTGATACAATTGCAGGATTGGCACGATTTATGCAGTAAGAGAAGTGAGACTATCTACTCAAAGAAAGGAGTCGTCAGTTGAGAAACGCTTACATTAAGTTCCGTACTGCCGAGGATAGTGTGCTTGGCTTTGAAGAACTTATCGACCATTGTCCCGTCAGCCGTCTGTCCAACGACGTGTTCTGCATTCCATTGCGCAGCCTATCCGTATTGGACGCCCTGCAGATCGCCTACACGTTCGCCAATGAGGATGATCTCACCAACTCCCAGCCGATCTGGAAGTTCGCCGCCGCCGGAGCACACTGACTCTGATCCCGACCCGTCTTTCTCCCTCCTGGCCCCGATGGCTGCCGGCTAGTTCCGGCGGCAGCCGCCAACTCTTCCGTTCACGTTACTTCGAATTACCCTCACTCGTAAACTGTCTTTCCAGCGGGGTAACAGATCAGCTCTACCTGGTTGCCGTCCGGGTCGTCGATGTAGATCCCCTTGGTGCCGTCCCGGTGGGAGTCGATCGCTTTGCCGGCCTTTGATGCCGCCTGGGCGAGCGTCGCTTCGTCCACCCGCACCGCGGTATGGGGCGGATGCTGGGCGGGAGTCACCAGCGCCAGCTTCCCCCGCCCCATCTGCAGGAATGCCCAGGTTGAATCCTGATACAGCACCTGCGCCCCGAAGTTTTCCACGTACCAGAGGGCCGATGCGGCGATGTCCCGCGCGGGGACCGCCACATGGTCCAGCTCCATTGAGTTTGACTCCATCGACTTAGAATCCATCGACTTAGAATCCATCAGTTCCGTCTCTTTTCTAAATGCCCTCTGGCTCCTTATTTATTCCCAATCTCGTACCAGAGCGTCTTGAACTGCGGCCCGACGGTAAAAGTCAGGCTGCCATTCGCCGAAATCACTGGGACTTCCACACTGCGATTACCCGCCGCATTCAGCGCCCAAACCTGCCGCCCGGGCGTGCCATCGGTTTTCAGGACTACAGTGGCCGGGATGCCTTCGGCCAGGATCGGCCCGTGCCCCCATTGATCGGTGACACTCGTTCGATCCGCGTTCCAGACCATGCCCGTGTTTTCCACTTTCCCGACCAGTGTCAGCAGGACATGGCGGGACTGGGTAAGGGGCTTCTGGTCCATCGCCGTCAATGCCATCGCCGCAAAGTTGTTCCCAAAGGCCGGAAAGGTCAGGGTACTGCCGCCCAGGGTCACCGTCTGCCCGCCGACATAACCGGCGAACGTCTGCGCGGCGGGAGCACTCCCGGTGTACAGTGGGCCGGCCGCATTTTTACCGACCGTCACGACGGACTGCACGGCCATGCGTGACTGCTTCTGCGATAACGTGAGATCCTGCGCGTTCGCTGCGCCCAGCGTCAGGCCGAGCCGCTGGACATACGGGGAGAGTTTGATGTTCCCCTGCCCGGTCGCTGCGCCCCAGGCCGCCGAGGCCGACGCGAGCGGGACCAGGCGGCTTGGCGGCACAGTCGCCACGACGATATCCTGTGAGGCGGGAAACGCTTCCGCTCGGAACATCAGGGCGGCGGCGGGCAGAAATGCCGTCTTAGCCAGATCGTTTGCCGTATCGAAGAAGCTGTTGATCCGATCGGTGGAGGCATTCGCTCCGTAGTCCCCCTCCGCGAACAAGTAGATCATGTCCCAGTCCTGGAACGCCGCAAAGGACGCATACTCCGGCATCATCTCCGCCCGGTAATCGTTCGGCGCGGGGTGATTGTACTCAGATATGGAGTACGGCTTGCCGAACACCCGGTACTGAGCCAGGTCGCGCAGGGTGCCCCCCCCACCTGCCGCCATATCTGCGACCATGGAGGTGTTGGGCATATTCCAGTCTTTGGAGTCCCAGGCTTTGTGGGGGAATGACGGATGCTGCCAGTAGGCGTGATTGTCGGCGAATTCCATTGAAGCATTGCGCCTTAGACTGGTCAGGCCGCCGTAGCCCATCTGGGAGCAGATGACGTTGGCGCGGACATGCAGGTCGTTCTTGAGGTAGGAGCGCATCTCCTCGGCATACGCCCGCTCCGTATCGGCCAGAAAGCCGATCCAGTCTTCATTCTGCACTTTCAGGGCGGCTGCAGGCATCTCGATATTCTTGGTCGTCAGCGACTGCCCCGGCTGCAGCCCGGCTCCCTCCGCACCCGGATGGATCTGCAGGTCTGACAAGGAGACCGTGCCGACGGAGTCGCCGAGAACAAAGGCGATCCGGGCATGGCTCGGCACGGTGTTCTGGGCAGTAAAGACGAAATGAAACTCTTTCCACTCCGTGGTCAGCGCGGCATCCTGGGCAAGGCCGATACTGTGCCAATCGGCCTGATCCAGACCGGCGGAGACATTGATGGAGCGGGGGGCATCCGCTTTCGCCCGAAACGAGACGGTGTACGTCGAGCCCGCGCGCAGGTCCAGGCCCGTTTGATGCACCTGGACATGCCAGCTCGTGCCGTCGACCTGCGTGATATGGACATTGATATTCGGCGCCCCCAGGCTGAGTCGTCTGTCCAGGGCCGTCGCGAAGTCGGCGGTCGAGGTTCCCTGATGCTCGATGCTCCAGGCCGACGTGTTCGCGAGCAGGCCCGGCCCAGTGGGCGTCAGCCCCGCGGTCCAGGCCGCCGTGAGCTTGGCATCGGTCCCATACTTCTTCAGCAGCCAGGTATTCCAAAACCCGACCAGCTCGCCGCGAAACGGCTCCGGCAGCGTGTCCAGTCCGGCTCCAAGCGGACCCCAGTTGCTGGTCAGTGAGTTTTCGTTGTTGATCTCGACCACAGCGACCGCCGGATCGTTTGTGTATGCCAGCCCCGTGTACGGGTTGACATGGGTCAGCAGGTCGCGGGCGTAGTTCTTTTGCAGCTGGATCATGCGGCGATCAAACTCATCGACCCGTTTGTCGAAGTCGGAAGGGAGTTTGGTTACGCTCTCTGGGAAGCCATCGGCGACGGAGAACTGCCGGCTCACATGCAGATTAATATTCGAGTAGATGCCATTTTTCTTCAGCTGCGCCACCAGGTAATCGACTCGCTCCAGCTGAGAGGCGCTGAGGTGCTGATGGTCCGCGTAAGCCGGGTCCCAAATACTCCCCGCCGCCCCCCAGGAGTTGTCCATGTGGTGCAGGCGGACCAGATTGATGCCCTGCTTGGCAATATGCGCGGCCACCTTTTCGGCATCCGCATGCGTGGGAAACGCCTGCAAAGCCGCAAAATTCGTCCCGATGAACCGAACACGCCGCCCCGTTTTACTCTCGACAAAATGCCCATTTTTCGGCGTGATGTAGCCATTGACCCCGGCGGGCTTGGCATTGAGAAAAGAGACATCGGTAATGGTGCCGGGAACGGCGTCGTCCCAAGGTGTCGCGAACGGAAACATCGTCGTCGGAGTGTTCGGCGTGGCCACGGGAGCCTGTGCCCCTAAGGGACCACTCAGGGCCAATGTCAGCCCGGCCAGAGAAAAGAGAGAAGTCTTCATCGAGTGCTCCTTGAAACGCATTGGGAGATTTGCATTTATTATAGCACAGAGGGGATAAGGAAAGTGAGTTTGTGCCTGCGCTCTTAAACTCCGTCAGGCTGCCGGACAGGCCGCGCGTGCTGCTTTCGCCATGAGTTCGACGCTCCCCATGCGGGGAGCGTCGATGGAACCGAGGACGGCAGAACAGGGCTTTAGAAGTTCAGGCCGCCGAAATCGAAGCGCAGTTTCTTGGATTTGGTGGAGTAGTAGAATACGAGGTCGCGGCCGAAGAAGCGGCGGGAGACGGAGTATTCGGTGTCTTGATAGGTATTGAGGAAGTAACGCTCGTAGGACGTGCTGACGCCCAGGCCCCAGTTGTCGTTGACGCGGTAAGTCGCCGAAGCGAAGAGGCTGCGGTCGCCCAGGGGGAGGCCGTAGCCGCCGGAGAAGTTGACGGACAGGCGGGGGGCGAGATTGGCGAAATAGGTCGCTGTGACACGTTGCTGGGTGCTGGAATAGAGCAAGGCTTGCAGGGGGTTCAAGGCACTGGAATATGTCCCGACCTGGCTAAGCAGCGGGTCGTAACGATAGGTGTAATTCAGCGAGAGCGAGTCGCTTTTGCGGAATGTCCGCATGATGCTGAGGCTCGCGCTGATGGTCGGGGCAACACGGCTGGTAGTACCACTCCAAACCTGGCCGACGGTCAGGGAGTCGGTGATCTGGGTCCGCTTATCGGGCTTGAGCGGCGCGGTAAACAGGCGGATATCGACGCCTTTATTATTGATGGGAGTGTTCACCTGCCCGGTCGCAGGCGAGTTCTCGACCAGATGCCCGGACTGCGCCGTGAAATCGGTGGTATAGCTGATGCCGCTATGGCCGAGCGCGCGCGGATTTGTCTGCAGGTACGTACTGACCGTCGTGCTGCTGGCTGAGTAACCCGCGGTTCCGGGGTCATGACTGCCGCTGGCAGTGATATTCAGCGAGAAGCCGTTGAATTGGCGGGTGAGATTGGACGAAGCAAAGAGGCTTCGATGCGACGGATAATCCACGAAGAAGTAGGAGTGGGTCGAATCATCGATGCGCTGGGCATGGGTCCACTGCGCGCCCCACTGGGACCGTGTGATACCGTTGACCAGGAGCTGCCCGCTGCCGCCGCGCCCGAAGTCGTAGGACTGCTCCAGGTCGAGTGCCATCCCGCCGGTCGACGCATGGCTGCCGAAGAACGAGCTGCCGGACGAAAGGCCGTTGTTGCTGAGGGTGGTGCCGTTGACCCCGGAGTTCCGCAGGAAAATCGTCCCTTTGCTATGCGGAGTGACATTGTAGTAGTAGGGAACGTTGACAAAGATACCCTGAGAGCCGAAGCCGAGAAGCTGCTGACCAAAGAGCTGGTCGGTGTTCATCGGCATAACATGGTAGGGCATCGAAAGGATTTTCCGGCCCTCGGAATAGATCGACGCCCGGCGGAACTGCACCTGATCGCCGGGAGCCGCGGTGATGGCGCGGGCGGAAATGACGACTTTGCTGTCGGAGAGATCGACAAAGCGATATGGATTTACCAGCAGGGGCGATTGGGCCGCATCCAGGGGCTGGGGCGCGGTCTCGAGGGCGTAGCCAGTGATCGTCACGCTGGAAGAGACGAGGGACGCCCCGTCCGACAGGATCGCCGTGCCGGAGCCCGTAACCAGGTCATAGCGCAGCTCGGCAACGCGCAGAACGTGGCGGCCGCGCTGCATCACGGCTTGATGCGCCAGAACTGTCTGCGTCAGCAGATCGACCTGAAGGGAGTCGGCCGTGATATCCAGCGACTTGTACTCCAGATGCGCGGAGCCCTTTTTGCCCTGCGCTTCCGCGATTTTGGTATCAGCACTGTAGATGAGATACTGCGGGCAGTCCAGGCGGATCCAGCGGGCATCCTGAGCGAAGAGCGATTCACGGTCCGTGGTAAACTCGACATGGGCCGTCCCGATGGACGATCCGTCGGCACTGGCGGAGAAGGCAGTGGCGGTCAGCGCGGCATCCCCGGCGGACGAAGTGCTGGTCAGCGAGACCCGGGCGACCCCGGATGCAGTCGTAGCCGTGTCCGGCGTGAGGATTCCAAGTGTCGTGCTGAAGCGTACGGGGGTGCCGTCAGGAACGGGGCTTCCATTGCTGTCCCGGACCGTTGCGGTGATAATCGTCGTGCTTTTGCCGTCGGCAAAGATCACATCCGGGGCGGTCCCCAGGAAGAGTGAAGCTCGGCCCGACGCATACGCGGCGTTTCCTCCGCCAAAGAGGCAAAACAGGGCAGCAACGAGCAGGATCGTCGGCAGAGGCAATGCGGTGAGTGGAAAGCGCATAATAGGTGACCTGAGACAAGTCCCCGCCTGCAAAGGCGGGGACAGGATTTTCACAGAAGCATCGACGAACTAGCCGCCACTGGGCGCACTCGGCGGGCCGCCGCTGGGTCCGTTAAGAACGGGCGGAGCGGGGACACCCGGAGAGCCGGGGTTCGGGGGAATCGTACCGCCGCCGCCGTTGTTATTATTGCTGTGGTGCGAGGACGAGATCGCGAAGCCAATACCCGTAGCAAGCAGGATGCCGAGGAGTATCGATCCGCTGTTGTTTTTGTGGCCGCGAACGTAGTCCACCGGGGGAAGCACTTCCGCCGTTTTGATGGTATCAGCGTTCAGTGCAGAAACGATCTGTCCGGCAACGTCGTTGATCGCGATTTGGAGCAGGTTATCCGGTGCATCGGAAACGTTATACGAGACTCCATGGCCGGTCACCGCCAGCACTTTGACCGGGGAGCCGGTCGTGCTGTTGTAAAGGCTGGCACTCACGGCGAGGTCAACGTTGCGGGTGGTCGGATTGACTCTGATCGTCTCGATCGTTCCAAGCAGGAAACCATCCGTGCCGACCTGCGACGCGATTTTTGTCACTTTCTGTGAGTTGTCGTAGGGCGGGGTGACATCACTCTCCGTCAGCCCTTCAATACGGGACTCTTGCAGAGCACGCTGAATCTGCGGCAGGGCCGGGGAGAAGCTATTGGCTTTGTAGCGCCCGATGACGTTCAGACGCATCTTAATTGCATCTTCGACCCGTGCCCCGGTGATCTCCGGGGAGAAGCCGGCAGACGAGCCATTTGCCGCAATGGCATTCGAGAACGGGAACAGCAGGATTGTTCGAATCGGCCCTGTCTGCACGGGAGCGGTTGGCAAAATAATCATGCTGCCCGGAGGCATTCCTGAAGACGGTGCCGGTGCGGCGGGCTGGCTGGCCGGCACCCCCTGCGCAAGCGCAGCCGGGAGCAGTCCAGCACAGGGCGGGCACAGCAGCGACCCGGCGAGAAGAAAAGCCAGAGAGCGGCCCGGTTTTGTTTTCACCCGGGCAAAGTTACCGATGGATACCATGAAATGAGTTCCTCTCTGTCTTATCTGTTCCGGCCCCGGAACGCGGGTTGAATGGGCGGGTTTCCGCTGCTCGCTGCCAGCGGAAGCGGGTCACTGAAGACATACGGATTTGACCCCGAATCGCCGCCATTTGCCGGGTCACGTGCTCCGATTCGGTAGAAGAAGTTCGTACCATTCGGGAATGTCGTCGTCAGGTTGATGTTGTTGAAAACCACTGGAGCACCCTGAGTTGGATTCAACGGGGTGGCCGTGTTCGCATATGAACCTGACGCGGATTTGAATGAGACCGCATCCGAGAAGCTGGGATTGGTGCTGACTTGCAGGACATAGTCGTCCGCTCCGCGCGTTGCTGGAACGCTCACGTTGATGTTGTTGAGACCTGTGCCTGTGACGGCATTGGCCGCCGGCTGCACCGGCTCAATCAACGTCACGGAGTTTGTGTTGCGACGTCCCGTTAACTGGAAGGTCTGACCGTGTCCACTGGTGGTACCGCTTGAGTTAGAGCCAGACGTGCTGGAGTTATTGCCACTGGTATTGCCGCCGTTGTTGCCTCCATTATTGCCGCCATTGTTTCCCCCATTATTGCCACCATTGTTGCCGCCGGTATTTCCGCTGTTTGTATTGGAGTTACCACTGCTGCTGGTGCCGGGATTGATCGAGCCTGAACTGTAAGTCGCAGGCTGGATATAAAGCCCTTCAATCGAATAGGAAACGCGCTGACCGAACAGCAGTCCGGTCCCAGGCAGCCCAATTGTTGGGTTCGCCACGGTCGCAATCGGGGCCGTGACAGTGATAGAGATAAGCGTGGAACTATCCGTCAAGTCCGGCTTGGAGGCAACGACAGAGGTCTTGTTGTTGATGTCATCAAAGACGAGCAGCCGTCCATGGGCGCTTTGGGACAGCAGAGGAAGCTGGCCAAAGCCACCGAGGCCAAGCCCGCCCCCAGTGCCGGTACCGGTCGTCCCGCCGCCGTTGCCATTGCCGCCGCCATTGTTGCCATTGTTGCCACCAGTACTGGTGGTGACTACGGGGACGAAGCCAAGGCTGGCGGGGCTGGTCAAAACGGTAGGCGAATCGCTGCGGTAGATATGGTATTCCAGAAAGTTATTTGGGTTGATGTTGCCCAGGTCGGACGTGATACGCACCGAGACCGGAATATAGTTGGGAATACTGATTGTGCCGCCCAGCGGCAGAGTAGTCAGGGGCCCGCCCAGATCCTGGGACCGCCCGGCAATCGCCTGCGGTCCGGCAACAGTCGCCCCGCCGAGCGAATTGTCATTATGACCCCGCTTAATGAGGGAGATCAGCAGCACGCTGGCGAGAATGGCAATCAGGATTCCGCCAATGCCGCTGAACGCACTGTGCCTTGGCGCCGAGGCCGGCATATCTGCTGCGACATCGCCAGTTTTAACGCCGTCATAAACTCCCGTTGCTTTATCCACCGTATAGGAAGGCAGGTGATAAATCGCGGTCGCCCGGTCTTCCGGCCGAATGCCAATGCCCAGGTCAGTGACGGTGGCGTTGGAGTCGTTATTCGTCGCTTCCGAGATCTTGACCGTTCCGGTCACGACACCGTTTCGAGTCACGAACATGTCCAGGCCATTGTAAAGGCCATCGCGGCTGCCTTTGTTCAGGGTGACGCTGGTCGTGTCACGCCCGATCAGAACTGTCGCAACCGGCAGATTGAACTTGCTGATCTGCTTAACGGCGTTGAAGGCCGCGTTGCTAAAGGCTTCGTTGACCAGCTGCTCTTCGTCGGTGACCGGAATGGGTCGGGGGTTGGACAGGCCTTCCGCCAAAGCACCGTTCAAGAGGTAACCGGAGCGCGGGTCGATCACACGGATGACGACATTAACTTTCGCCTGGCGGCGATCACTGGAGAACGAGACGGACGCAATTTCACCGGCGACAACCGCATTCACGCCGAGGCTCTCTCCAAGGCGGCGGATGCTAGTCAGGTTCAGCGGCGGTGTCAAGTTCTCGGTCTGGATACCATTTAGCAGCTCCTGCCGGGGCAGGACGGCGTATCGGTTCAGCTTGGAAAGCTGGACCACGAAAGAGTCCGAGGCCAGTCTCCCGACATCCGCACCACCGTACCCAGAGGGATTGGCGAAGTCCAGAATAGCCCACGTCGGCTGCCTGGCGGTCAAGCCCTGCGCCTGCGCCGCCGGTGCGGCAAACAGGAAAAGACAGAGTACGGGGAGTACCATCAAGGCCGAAAGCAGGGCACTGATGAGCGGCGCGCTCCAATGCTGTTTGAATCGTTTCACTGAGTCACATTCCTCCTGAAAAGTATGCCGAGTAGATCGGCGACAATCGCGGTTTTCTAGTATTGGCGTGCCGCCCCGGCTCTCATGGAGCCGGGACGGAGGATAAGACTGCTCTTACTCTCTGAAACAGGCCGGCTTACTTGCCGGTCGGGATCAGTACGGATGTCGCAACGAAGACCTTGATCCAGTAAGCCTGGTAAGGCTGAAGCGTATCGGCGGCACCGACGGCCTGATAAGCATTCCCGTCGTAGCGGTAGAGCGTCGGCGAAACCACATGGTTGCTGCTGCTGATTGCATCAGCGAAGGACAGCGTGGTCGCACCGGTATTGAATCGCAGGCTGGAGACAGGGACCCCGCTCGTGCTGGGGACACCGATCTGGTTCCAGAAGGGAGTCAGGGCCACGGAGACGGTAGGCCCCGTCGGGCTGGCACCCGGCTGGCTAAGTATCGCACCGTTTTTCAGGAAGACCCAGTAGCCGCTGCCAAGCCGGAAGGCATCTGCGGGCGGGGTCGGATCAACCGCGTAAGCGCTGACCGTCGGGTCCCAAACCGCAACATGCGATCGGTTCCCGTTCGGCATCGCGCCTGCAGCCGCCGTATTCAGTGTGCCAAACAGCACGTCGAAGCTGGAGCTGCTGTAATCAAACGGCGCGGACAGGAAGTTCAGTCCCGCCGGGAACGTGTGCAGTGCCGGAAGACCGGAGGTTCCGGTGAAGTCCAGCCGGCTGAACGTGTTCGCGGTGATTGTCACACTCTGGCTGCCCGCTGCGGTTCCGTTTTTCGCCGCGGAAACGTTGTACGTACCCGATGCCAGCGTGACCGGTCCATAGTTGATCGGCCCGCTGCCGTCCGGGGCTGCGGTCACCGCCCCAGTGGTGGCAGAGACAACTTGCCCGGTCACAGAGCTCGTGACCGTGATCGTCACTCCAGCGATCGGTGTCGCCGAGATAGTCCCAGTCACTAGCCCTCCCAGAGTGCCGTTGGAAATCGGACCGAGCTGGATGTCTGGCACGGAGACGGCTGCACCGCCTGTCACGACGACGCTGATCGGCACGCTGTTGCCATAGCCGGGCGCAGTCGCAGTTACGGAGTACGAACCGGCATTTACCGTGGCGGAGTAGGTTCCGTCCGCCGCGGTAGTCGCGGTCGTCACGATCGTGGCCGGGCTGCCGGTGATGAAGGAAACGGTCGCTCCGGAGATCGGATTACCGCTGAGATCAACAACGCGGCCCGTGGCCGTACCAGGACCTGGCTTCAGAATGAAGTTGACAGTCTGGCTGGAGCCGCCGGTCACCGTCACCGTCTGCGATGCAGAAGTGCCAAAGCCGGGAGTTTTTGCTGCTGTCCCAGTGTAGGTACCCTGAGGAATCGTCGGCAGCGAGTACTTACCGTTTGTGTCTGTCGTAGCCGCCACCGTCTGGCCGTCCGTTGATGTGAACACGACGGAAGCGCCGGAGACAGGGTTAGTGCCGTCCGTGACCGTGCCGCTCAGGGCACCCGGGGTCGCCTGGGTCAATGTCAAGCTGGCCTGCTGCGAAGAGTCGCCCTCGACGGTAAAGACGACGCCGGGGTTGGAGGCCGCCCGAATATACCCGGTTCGGTAGGAAGCGATAGTGTAGCTGCCCGGCTCGACGCCGTCGATATGGAAGTTGCCGCCAGCATCGGTCGTGGCGCTGAACGTCCCGCGTCCCGGAATAGCCGGGCCGAAAGCGGAGAGCAGATAAACCGTGGCACCGGCAATCCCGGATCCTACCAAGCCGCTGCCGCTGGTCGAGCGGACCGTGCCAAGAATCGTCCCTGTCCGCAGATAGTCCACGATGTTATGCAGAATGTTCTGCCTCTGATTACGAGGCAGGTAGATGTTCGGGTTCGGCTTATTGGAGTTCGTCTGCTTGTAATATTCGGTGCTGAGTGCTTCCAGGCCGAAGGTGGAGTAAACCACTTTGCTGCCGTTGCCACCCAGCCCGGTGTTATCGGTGTAGATCAGACCAGCGCCGCCCGGTGCGGAGGCCGCATTGACGTTGCCGTTTTGGGTAGACGGGATTGGGTTTACAAAGGCCGCCAGGGTGATATCCGTGTGTGCTCCGGCATTTGGTGTGATCGTATCGATTGCACTGACGACAGAGTTGAAGTTGTTCGACTGCTCCGGGAAGGGCTGAATATAGGGCCCAAGCTGATCCAGAGAGCCATCTGTGCGCCAGTTACCAGACCAGTTCTGGTTCGGATTGTATACGGATTGGAAGATATTTCCATTGTAGTTATTCGAGATTCTGATCGGACGCGTTGAAGGTGGGATATCTATTCTGAGTCCACTTGGCAGTATCTCCGGGTAACTTCCCTCCAGCGTCCCATCATAGTAAGGAATGCTCGTGATACGATTATCCACCACACTGGTGCCGCTGACCGGGATGTGCGTTCCGCCATTCGTCGATTTCAGCGTCGCACCTAGTACGTCGGAGAGGAACCCACCCGCAGCGTTATTGACCGTGCCGCCCTGAGTCAGGGCAGAACCGACGTCCTGGCCGGAGACGCAGAGACGTCCACCAGCTTTGACATACGCCCGAAGCGAGGTCTGTGTAGACGGATCGATCAGAGTTCCCGGCCCGACCAAGAGATCGCCGGTGAAAGGTGATATCCAGAGAATACATCGGTTGGCAACTGTTACATTGCCCGCCGCGACATTTACATTGGTCGGCGCAGCCGGATCGTTCACCGCCGGCTGCTTTTGCGTCACCGGCTCATACGCTTTGTAAACTGCTTCGGGAACCGGGCCACGAGCAAGAATACGCCAGAGGCTGTACTGCTGAGCTCGGACAGAGGGTTTGCCGTCAACCCGCCCGCCGTCATCAATGAAATTGTCGTAGTACGACCCGACACCAAGACCATTCAGGACTGGCAGATTACTCGCAGAGAATGTCCCGAGGTCGGCGGGATTATAGTAGGTGTTGAGATCAAGCACCTCGTTCTGCGGCCGATCAACATCTGCGCCAGGGAAGACCGTATAGCGGTAGATCGCATTGGGCAGCAGATTGACATCGATGTCCGTGACGTAGGACTCCGCTCCGAACAGTTTCGGAACAAGGTTCAGGAGACCACGCTGACCACCAAATGTGGATGCCGCGAACTTTTGGCCCAGCGGATAATCGCCAACAACGAGAATGTCGTTGTTCGTGATGGTGGAAGCCGTGCTGAAGCCCCAGACATTGTCGTAGATACGCCAGTTCCCCTGGCCTAAGCCGCCAGAGCCGGAGATGACCGGTGGCGTCGCAGTATCGAAGGCGATGACATCCAGGTAGTAGTCACTCGCCGAGGTCGGCGTTTTCCAGGTCGCGGTGTAAAGAACGCCCCCTTGACTATCCTGCGCGGCTGCCTTGGTCAGCTGAAGCCATTCCGCCGGAGCCCCATTTGTGCCCGTGGTCGGACGCTGCTTGGAGAAGCCGCTGAACGGCTGCTGATCATCCACACCCGCCAGGTAATACGGATCGACATAATCAGTGATTGCCGTGTCCCCGGTTCCGGCCAATGCAAACTGCGGGTTGACAACCTGGCATTCGAACTCCGGACCCCATGGAATGAACTTATCGGGATCACCGCCGGGCAGATTGAGGATGGGGTTTTTGTTCCCGTCCAGAATCGGCTGGCCTTTGCCGTCGACCGGCTGCTGAATATTGGTGCCGCCACCGTCTCGACCGATGGAGATCGTGTCGGACTTGTTGGCATCCGGACCGATCGGGGTGCTGCTAAAGCCTTCCGCTCCTTCAACCCCACCGATGGAACCGCGCTGCGGAACCGAATAGGTTCCATTCGTGCCTGGCAAGAAGTTGTAGCCGGTGTAGCCGCCTCCATTGATCAGTGTTGCGGACGTCCCGCTGTCGAAATTCGGGCCGCGCTGGTTATTAACCTGATTGCGGAACTGGTAATCCTTGGCAAAGACCTTATGCTCTATGCCCTGAGCATCCTGATACTTGCTGTCAGGATCTTTGATCTGAATATAGACGTTCGGCTTGCCGTCCGGGCCGCCCGTGTTGTCGATCCCGGCTTCGCGGCTGCTGAGGCGAACGGTGAATGTCACCGACTGACCCGGCGTGATACCCGTGCGTGTCGTATTACCCGCGGAGTCCGACACGTGGATGACTTCGTTGCCGCTGTATGGCAGCAGAGTCGGAGGGTCCAGGTTCAGAAGCTGTGATTCGAGAATTCCAGCATAGTTCGGCCCAGCGGTCCCGGTCGTCCCAAGACTGCCACCGCGAGCGATGGAGATCGCCCGCTCGGCCGGTGACCCATTATTTGCCGGGTCGTTGTAAGTCACGGTCCGGTTGGACGAATAGGCGATACTGGACACGGTGATAAACGGCGACCACGTCGGATAGATATCATCGTAAACGTTGCCATTCGGTCCGGTCTGACCGGCATTATCATCCGTATTGAGCATGATCGCAGGATTTGCGCCCGTCTCCGGGGTAACAGTTTCGCTGTACACCGCTGTCAGCTGATAATAGTACTCCGTGTTGAGGAAAACGTTGGTGTCAACGTACGGAAGCGGGTTGCCGCCCGTGCCTGCAATGAGTGCGATCGGGACGGAGCCTTCTGAGCCGGCCTGACTGACCGAAGGAGGAGTGTTCACCGAAGTGAGCGTCCCCGCCGAGCGGTACAGATTGAAGCTGGTCGGAACACTGTTGCTGAAGCCGGGAGTAAAGTTTAGCGTGATCTGGGGCTGACCGGAGACAGTTCCACCGAGGGCGCTGGTAATTGTCGGCGCCGCGAATGTCGTGGTTCGCGTGAGGTCGCCGAAGCCGCTGCTGACAAACCGGCCACTTCCGACCGGGGGAGTTTCAGCCCCATCCGAGATGATCTCGATGGCCTGAACGATCGGCGGATCACCGGAGACCGGATTAAAGGCCACGGTGATGCTGCCCGTTCGGGCGACGATCAAGCCGGAGCCATCGACCACATCCTGGGCCGGGGCCTGGACATTGAACGTTTCAACGACGGCAGTATTCTGGCCGGAGCTTGGCGCAGTGTTGACCAGAACTTTATCGGCGCGGACAAAGGCATTTGCCGGTGCGGCCGTCGTATTCACGACAGTGACACTTTGGGACACTGCCGTGTAGCCCGACGCCGAGAACTGGAACGAGTAGGTACCGGTCGGCAGAAGACCGATATAGTTTGCCGGCTTGCCGTCACCATTCGGGGCGGCGGGCGTGTTGGCGGGGGTCCCGCCAGTGGTCGTGAAGATTGCGACGACAGTCGTCCCGGTCAAGACCTTGACTGTCCCGCCGGAGATCGGCAGGGTTGACACCGAGTCGGTGACCAGACCGGCGACGGTTCCGGCACCGGCACCCGTCGCGAGCGAGAAGTTCACCACGGCGGGAGCAGCCGGGGTATTTGCAGTCGTCACCGTGCTCTGTTTCGTCTGGGTGGCAGTGCCGGACCCGTTCCCTGGGGAGACCGTAACATCGTAGTTGCCGGGAGCGAGCGTAGCCGTGTATTTACCGTTCGTGCCGGTGGCCACGCTGGCGGGGCTAGTCACTGCGGCGACTCCGGAAGTAGAATCCGTGAAAGTGACGGGAGCGCCGACTACCGGCGAACCGATGCTATCGGTTACGGTACCAGTTACCGTTCCTGTCCCCTGAGAAAGGTTGAAGTCAGCTCGGGCTGAAGAGCCGCTGTTCACATTGACGATTTGGGACTGCGGTCCATAGCCTGATCCGGCAGCCGGCGTCACTGTGACGCGGTAAGTCCCGCGGTTCACAACGCCGTTATAATTTGTGCCTGTAGCAGCACTGGTGACGAGCGGACTTGGCGATGTACCAATGGTGGCGCCGCTGGTCGGATCAGTGACCGTGATCGTTGCTCCGGAGACCGGCGTGCCCGAGGTGGAGTCGGTAACTAGTCCGATCAGCTTACCGGGCGATGACTGTGCCTGCTGAACGATATCAATGCTGGTTGTAGGCTGTCCGGTGGCATCCGCGACCGTTTGCAACTGGCCGTTGATGGTCACAGTGAAGAGGCGTGCCTTCGGGACATTGTTCTTCGGGTCGGACAGATGCAGCCGCACTTTGTAGCGGGCCTGCGGTGTCAGATACTTGAAATTATAGGCGAAGGTGCCGGAGACATCGGTGTTGTAGACAGCGGGAGGGGTGCCCGGATCGTTGAGCGTGTTTGTGACCGGCGGCGGCGCTGGCACATCTGTTGTTCCACCGGTTAAGACAACCGGGCGATTTCGCTGCGCCGCGAGCACTGTCACGGAAGCGTAGTCCGTTCCAGGGAAATTCGGATCACGGATTTCCGGACCACCGGAATTGATTTGATAGATCGGTGTGCTGGGGTTGACTGGTGTCGTCGCCGCCTCGTTAGAAACACCGCTCTGACCAGTCGAGTCGATGTTCTGAAGCACCTGCAGGTAGAAGATGTCATGAGGCGTGGAGGGGCTTGCACCGCGGGCGAACGCGATATACTCCGCACCGGGAGCCGGGTTCAAATACGCATTGCGGCGAAGCGGCGACCAGGCCGGACCAAAACTGTCGGCTCCAGTCGTTGTGATTGGCTGGCCGGCCCCGGTTGTTTTGTCAGCATTCGTAATGTTGGTGAAGCCGATGCGTCCGCCGCCGCCGATCAGGAAGATGCCGCGATTGATGCCTGGCGAACTTGTCTTGAGCGGTGCGGAATCGGGATTCGAGGTGGGTGCCGCGTTCGTCGCCGTCAAGATCGGTGACGTCGAAGAGAATGCGATCAGCTGACCATCTTCTGAGTACGCCGGATCCTGGTCGTCTGCGGGACCATCGGTGATTTTAGCCGGCAGAGACGTGCTCGATTGGCTATAGCCACCCGTGCTGACATACAGGTAAAACAAGTGATAGTGGCCGGCATAGACGCCAGCACTGCTCAGCGCGGAGAAGACGATTTCGTCCGAGTTGCTTGGGGAAAATGCCGGGCGCTGGACGCCGGAAAAGCCCGTGCCGCCTGCCGCAATCGCCCCCGCATCGGTGCGTATGGTCGGCGAATTCAGGGAGGTGACATTGACGGTCGCCGAAGTGAACGCCATCGTATACAGGTTTTGGATTCCCTGCGAATTGGCATCTGAAGTGAAGGCGATCTGCTGGTTGTTGCCAGCGCTGAGGGCAGGAAAGAACTCACCGCCCCCTGCCAGGCCGGTGCTGTCGGTCAGCTGAATCGGCGCACCACCGCTGGAGGGAATGGCCCAGAGATGGTAGCGGCTTCCCACCGACCCGGCACTGTTCCGGTTCGAGGAGAAGACGAGCATGGATTCATCTGCCGTCCAGATCGGTGTCAAGTTGGTCGGCGTCAGCGAAGGCCCTTGGGTCGGCGTAAAGCCGGGAGGTGGGTTGAAGACATCGAATGTCTGCACCCCCTCGTTGACCTGAGCCGCACTGCTGCCCAGCGCTGCCCGGCGGATCGCACCGGAGCGCATCAGGCCGGGTTTACCGTAAATAAAGCGCCCATCGGGCCCACGCTGCGTATTCGCAGGAATTCCGGCCGCACGGAAAGAGGCTGCCTGGGACACCGGCGGAACCAGAGCACGTAACGCCGCACGAAGTGCGAGTGCCTGACCGGTTCCACTTCCAGCTCGCAGCGGCGTCGCCTGCAAGTGGCTGGCCGCCAGAGTTATCGATAACAAGGCTGCCAAAAGTGACAGCAGGGTGACAAAGCGAATAGAACGTAAAGATTTCAAGCGAGTACAACCTCCTTGGTTGCGCACGGGGAGTTCGGATCCGTAAGCGACAAACCAGTGACGAAAATCAAAGTGTCTTAAAAGAGTGTCAAAAGTGAGTGTGTCGGTAGGTCTCTGGGGGGGTTGTCTCTCCATCGTACCGGTAGTCATTCTCAAAATCAGCTCAAACCCGAAAGCTGTCACCTGTGACAGGGGGCTGCGAGATGATTATAACACGCGGGAAGATTTTACGCAAGCAATATTTTTTCTGCCCGATTTCCGAGAAGCGGCAGGGGTAAAACTAACCCCTGCCGCCATTGCCTGCGCTCACTTGTTACTGTGTCGGCATCAGCAGTGTCGCATCAACATTGACTTTGATCCAGTAAGCCTGGTAGGGCAGAAGGGTATCTGCCGCCGTGACCGCCTGGTAGCCAGAACCATCGAAGCGATAGAGCGTCGGTGAGACGACGTTGTACCGGCTGCTCATAGCATCGGCGAATGTGATGGTTCCGCCATGGCCGTTATCGAATTGCAGTGCCGAAACCTTGATACCGTTGACGTTCGGCACACCGATTTGGTTCCAGAACGGATGCAGACTTACCGACACTGTCGGCGTGGTCGGCGTCCCGCCCTGCGTGGTGAAGCTGATCGGGTTCTTCAGGAAGATCCAGTAGCCGCTTCCTAGCCGGAACGAATCGGCAGGGAAGCTCGGGTCCACCGCATAGGCACTGGTAACCGGATTCCAGACCGCGACATGGGAGCGGTTGCCGTTTGGCGTCGTTCCTGCCGGTGCGGTGTTCAGATTCCCAAACAGGGTATCAAACGACATCGAGCTGTAATCGTACGGAGCGGACAGGAAGTTCAGGCCGGCCGCAAACGTGTGCAGTGCGGGCAGGCCGCCCAGTGCACCCGTGAAGTCAAGCCGATTAAACTTGCCTCCCACCACCGTGACTGTCTTCGCCACTGATTTTCGCGACCCTTTGCTGACGATGACCGTGTAGGTCCCGTTGGCGAGCTGACCGGAGTAGTTCAGCGGATTGCTGTCACCCCCCGGCGACGGCGGCGTGGATATTGCCCCCACAGTCGAGAAGGTCGCGACCACCGTATCAGAACTATCCTTAACCGTGACTGCAGCCCCGGCAATCGGATTGGTGCTGGAGGAATCCGTCACCAGACCGCCCAGTGTCCCGATTGTGCTGACCAGCTTGAGGTCCAGCCGGACAAATGGGCCGTTGCCAATCGTCACCGGCGCACTGACCAGGATCGCGTAGTTCCCCTTGGTTGCGGTGAGGGTGTAAGTCCCCGGCGGCAGACTGGCGATGTAGTTGATCGGGCTTCCGTCCGCGCCGGTTGTGACTGCTATTGTTGAGAGCGGAGACGGAAGCGTCGCGACACCGATTCCTGTGACGGCGTCTTTGATTGTCAGTGAGACGCCTAGCAGCGGCTGTCCAGTTGTGGCATCCGTGACGTAGCCGATCAGAGTTCCCTTCTGTGCAAGCGGGAAATTCAGCGTGCGCGTGTCACCCAGAGCCAGGGTGATCGCCTGCGTGCTGTCGAAGTAGCCACTCGGAGCCGAAGCCGTCACTGAGTAGGCTCCTGCAGGCAGCGGACCGGAGGCATAGGTGCCTCCCGCATTCGATGTCACTGTGACGGGCGCTCCGCCCGCCGTGGGGGTGAAGGTGACTGTGACGTTGCCCAGGGCCGTGCCGGTCGTGCCATCCGTGACTTTGCCCGTCACTGTCGGCAGGATCGGAGCCAGTGTGAAGTTGACGACACTGTTGACCCCAGGGCTGACGGTGAATGTTTGCGGCGCAGCATCCGTGTAACCTGGCTTGCTTGTCGCCGTCCCCACATATACCGCGGACTTCACGGCCAGCTTGGTGTAAGCCCCATTCGTATCCGTGGTTGCAGTGTAAACCTGCGTCTTATCAGACGACACGAATGTCACCGCTACCCCGGCAATCGGGTTGCCAGCCGTGTCGCTGACGACGCCCGAGATGCTCCCCGGCTGAACTGACGTCAGAACGATATTCTGCCCGATTAGCGCGTCGCCGTTATAAACGGTGAACGTTGTCACGGCAGGGGTTGTTCCGGCCGCGGGCGTTTTCACCAGCCGTGCAGACGTGTATCCAGCCAGCGAAGCCTCAACGATGTAGGTGCCCCCGGAAGGAATAACAAACGTCGCGGTGCTGTATGTCCCATCCGCCGCCGAGAGTACTGACCCGACCAGTGCACCCTTCGACCCATCGCCATTCGCCACGTAAACCGCGACGGCCGCTCCGGGCAATGGTCTCCCGGTGGAATCGGAGATGGTTCCCGCAAAGCTCGGCGGGATCGTCGTGACGACGAAGTTAGCCGTCGCCGTCGCGCCGGTCGTCACCGTGACGGTCTGCGGCGCGGAGGAGCTGGACACCGGACGGCCATTCGGGTTGTTCGGCCCGACTGCCGTGCCGCTGTAAGTCCCGGGAGGCGCCGCAACGGTGAAGTTTCCGCTTGCGTCTGTGATCGCCGGGACCACTGTGCCATCGGCAGTGGTGAAGGTCACCTTCGCTCCGCTAACTGGCACTCCGGCCTGATCCTTGACAGTCCCTGTGATCGTCCCCGGTGGGATCGGCCCAAGGCCCAGATCTTTATTGATGTAAATCCCGCCCAGGTAAACAACCTGTGCAAAGGAGGCGGAAGTGTAGCCTGCTTTGGTGGCGGAGATCGTGTATGTCGTCGCCGTCTGACTTGCCGGGATACCGATGATGGTATATTTTCCATCCGCTCCCGCTGTGCCGACGACGGGATTGCCAGTTGCGTCCAGCACCGGCGTACCCGTGCTGTCCAGAACGGCCAGCGTCGCGCCGCTGACTTTCGCCCCGCCAGCATCGGTATTGCCGACAGTGCTGTCGTAGATGCGTCCACTGATCGTCGCGAGGATCGGGGTCAGGGTGAACGTCACCGGAGGCCCCCCCTGCGCCGAGCCGTCGCCGGTTGTCGTACTCGGAAGCACATTGACATCCGTGGCGTACGGCGCATCGGGCGCAGTGGCTGCCAGGTACTCGGGGTTTCCTTGATCCGGGTTGTTCGGCCCGGTAGCAGAGCCGGAGTAATCGGTCACCGGCACACTCGGCAGGAAGTAGTTACCCGCCGGCTGCAGCGGATTGGAGCCGTCGAAGGTCGTCGTCGCCTTGACAATTGTCTTGTCTTTCGACAGGAAGCTGACAGTCGCGCTTACCACCGGCTTGTTCGCCGTATCATGGACATTCCCCGCGATGTTACCTGGTGGTTGCGGCGTGATCGTCAGCGAGGCGTTAGCACTCGCGTCCCCTTCCACAAGGAAGCTGATGCCGGGATTTGAGGCAGCATGCGCATAACCTGCCTTATACGCCGCCAGTGTATATCTGCCCGGCTCGATCCCGAGAATAGAGTAGCGGCCGTCCGACGAAGTCGTTGCACTGAACGTCACGCGGGTCGGGGGTGCCTGCCCTGTCGCCGAGACAAGGTAGACGGTCACCCCCGGCACGCCTTGACCGGCACCGGCTCCGGTCCCAGATGTCTGCGTGATAATACCGCTGACGCTGCCTGTTCGCAGGTAACCGACGATGTTGTGCAGGATATTGGCGCGCGGATTGCGCGCAGCGACGGTCGGAATATAAGTAATCAGCGGCGGGTTTGGTGGAACCGCTGTGCTCGGATTGGAACCATCCGACGAATAGGCGTCGTTGCTCAGCGCCTCGAGGCCAAATCCGGCATAGACCGTGCGCCCACCCGTCCCGCCGCCCGGCAGCTTGCCGGTGCCCATCGAGTTGTAAGGATCGTCGTGATAGACCATGGCCGCAGCACCATTGCTGTAGGTCATAGCAACCGTCGCGTTATTCGCGGGGAACAGTGTATCCGGCTGCCCCAGCAGGTTTGCTCCGGGGAAGCCCGTCGGCGAGAAACCAGAGCGCTGACTGAGCGAGCCATCCGAAGCAAAGTTTGGATCTCGGCTATCGGCCCCACTGATTTCGAGTCGGCTGTTGACCGGCTCACCGCCTTGACTAGTGAAGTACTGATATGGTATGGAACCAGCCACGACCGGATACTGGACGGAGCCGTTATTTGCGCCGCTCTGGGCGTCGAAAGTCGGATAGTATGAGATTCGGTTCCTGCTCGCCCCAAGCTGGAACGTCCCGCCGCCGGAGGAGGCTAGACTCGCACCCAGAACGTCGGACAAGAAACCACCAGCACCATTGGCGACGGAGCCGCCAGTGGTCAGCGTCGAGCCGACATCCTGACCGGTGACGAAGAGCCGCCCGCCGCCCTGGACGAAGCCGCGCAGGATTGTCTGCGTGCTCTGCCGATCGGGAGCGCCGGGTCTGTTGAAGGCACCCGGATCGTCAATCGTACCAGGATCTGCCAGGAGGTCACCCGTATATGGTGATATCCACAGAACGCAGCGATGGGCATCTAGGACTGTCGCCGCCGGTACGGAGGTGTACGCAGCATTCGAGGCCTGTCTATCTTTAACCTCAGGCTGCAGCTGCTTGGTCGGCAGGTATGAATTCAGAATGGACTGCGGCAGCGGGCCGCGCGAGAGGATACGCCAGAGACTGTATCTCTGCGAGGCGACGTAGGAATTTCCGCTGACACGGCCTCCATCATCAATTACGGTATCGTTGTAGGAGCCAACTCCCAGGCCATTCAGCCATGCTCCGGTTCCAAGAGCCGAAAAATATGGTTTTGACATCGCCGAGATCGCAGGAGAGAAGATGGTGTTCGGGGGGCCTGTGGGCAGATTGATCGGATATCCTGCATAGACCGAGTCCGGCAACATATCGACGTCGACATCGGTGACCTGAGACTCAGCTCCGTAAAGCTTGGGCACCAGGTTCAAGTTGCCGTTCGTGCCGCCGAAAGTCGTCGAGGCAAACTTCTGGCCCAGCGTGTTGTCGCTGACTACGAGAATATCGTTGCTTCCGATGGACGTATTCGTGCTGAAGCCGCCGACGTTATCGTAGATGCGCCAGTTGACATTCTTTCCCGAATAGGCGTCAGGAGCCGATGGGAACTTCGGGAACCCAGCCTGGTCGAACGCAATCACGTCCAGGTAAAAGTCGCTGCCGGAGATAGGCGTCTTCCAGGACACAGTATAGAGAACTCCGCCCAGATTGTCCTGTGCGGTCGACTTCGTAAGCTGCAGCCACTCGGCGCCGCCGGATTCGCCGCCGTTAAATGTCGGGCGCTGCTGCCCCTCTCCGCTGAAGGGAAGTTGGTCATCGACACCCGCCAGCCAGTAGGGAGTGGCATACTCGTTCACGGTAGGATCCGGACCTGAATACTGCGGGTTCAGGAACTGGCACTCGTATTCCGGGCCCCAGGATAAAAACTTGTCGGGATCGGTGCCCGGAATCGTACCGCCACCCGCGACCGGAGTTGCATTTGTCGTTCCAACAGCCTGCTTGCCGACAAAGATGGTCGTCGGGGTCAGGTTGTTGCCGTTTTGCTGGTAAAAACCGCCGTGTGCTCCTCGTATGAACGGGGGGCTATCTCCCACGGAGTTGCCGTAATTTAAGCCGAAAGTCGGATAAAGATCGCGGCGGCCAGAAATAAGCGGTCCGCCATCCATGCTCAGAAGTCCGCCGGATGGGGACAACCCGTTGACAGTATTCGACGTAATGTCATTGGCGGGATGGTTTGCCTGCGTGCTGTAAAAACCGTCCCGAGCGAAGACTTTATGCTCGAATCCCTGCGCGTCCTGGTATTTACTGTTCGGATTTTTGATCTGGAGGAAGACCTGCGGTTTGGTGGAGTCGGTAGGGCCGACGTTGAGGCCGGTATTTCCGTTGTTAATCCCGGACTCTCGGTCGCTGAGGCGCACCGTAAATGTCACCGCCTGGCCGGGGTTGATTCCGGTTTTGGTTGGGGTGCCGCCGATGGGACTCGGATCTGGATTTACCGCTGCGCCACCACTTAGCGTTCCCGCCTGGACATGAATAATCTCGCCCGCGCTGTAGCGCAGCAGATTCGGCGGGTTCAGGTTCAGAACCTCTGATTGGAGAATACCGATATAGCTGGGCGCGACCGTGTAGCTGCCAGTAGCTGTGGTGTTGACGACAGTTCCACCGGCCCCGACTGAGAATGCCTTTTCGGAAGGGAAGCCGGTCGCAGGATCGTTATAGGTCACGGTGCGCCCGCCGAACACTGTTCCGTTTACGAGGGTCCCGCTCAGCGAATCGACATTGCGGACACTTCCGCTCTCATAAGCGATGCTGAAGATCGAGCGGAACGGGGACCAGGTCGGATAAACATCGTCGTAGCTGTTTGCCGGGACGGAGTTAGGCGCTCCGTTATCATCCGTATTCAGCTGCACGACGGCATTGGGACCACTCCCTCCCGTCGTGAAGCTGACCGTGCTGCCTTCCGGCGAAATTGTCTGGCCGCCACCGGTCGAGTTTAGGCCGCTGACCGTCTGCAGATAATAAATATCGTGGGTCGTGCTTGGTGCGGTGGCACGGGCGAACGCCAGGTATTCGTAGCCGGGGTTCGTGTTCGTATACTGGTTGTAGGCCACCGAACTCCAGGCCGGGCCGTAGTTATCCGTATTTACTGCCGTCGTAATCTTGCCGCCGGCTGACACCAGCGAGGCAGGAATCGTACCGAGGCCCGGGGAGGAAACACCGGTGCCACCGCCGCCGCCGATCAGGAACAGGTTCCGCAGGCCGCTTCCGTTGGGAGCACTCGTCGTGGATTGTGTCGTATTCGGGTCGGAGCTCGACGGGCTGCCCGAGTTGGTGAGGCCAGTCGTGGTCGAAGATAGCGCGATAAACTGGCCGTCTTTCGAGAAAGCCGGGTCGGTATCATCCGCCGGGCCATCCGTCAGCTTCGCAGGCAGGGACGTATTATTCGAATCGAAGCCGCCCGTGCTGAGGTACAGGTAGTAGATGTGGTAGTTACCGTGAAAGGTTCCCGTGACGCTGTGCGCGGAAAAGACGACCAGGTCATTATTGCTGGGCGAGAAGGTCGGGCGCTGCACCTGATCGAACCCGGTCGCGGGTGCACCCGAACTGTCATTGCCGCGGTTAGTATAAGGGAGGATCGTCGTGACATCGTTGACGTTAATGATGGAGGCAGGGGCATTGTTGCTGGCGGTCAAGACGCTGTAGGAAAACGGAATGACATACAGGTTTTGCCGGGCCGGATTCAAAGCATCGCCCGGGGTCTGGGCATCCGATGTAAACGCAATCCGGTTGTCCGCTGAGACCATAGCTGGGAAGAACTCACCGCCGCTGTTTTTGCCGCTGCTGGTAGTGATCTGATAGGCTTCGCCGCCATTGACGGAGATTGCCCAGAGATGGAAGCGGTGATCCGCCTGAATTCCGCCCTGAAGGGTACGGTCTGAAGAGAAAATGAGGAACGTCTCATCCTGCGACCAGACCGGGGTCAGGTTCAGCGGGGTCAGATTGTTCAAGTAAACCGGAGGGGATGTCGGGTTATTGCTCAGAGCAGTCGGTGTACCGTACCCGATCAGAGGCTGAAAGGCGGGCGGCGGATTAAACAGGTCGAATGTCTGCACGGAACCAGGGATAGGTACGGTGCTGCTGCCGGTTGCGAAGGATCGACTGATTGCACCAGAACGCATCAGGTGGCGCGACAGCAAGGCTTTCCCGGCAGGAGTATGCTGGGAATCCGAAGAGGCATTCCCTGCCGAAGCAGTGCTTTGCGACGCCGCCATCCGCAGGGCAGCCCGCAGAGCCAGGGCCTCACCGGTATCGCCGGAGGCAGCCAAAAGCCCGGACTGGCTGGCAAAGGCAAAGAGCCCGACGAAAACTAAGAAAAGCTGAAAGGCGCGTGCGGCGCCGGTGGAAGCAGTGCGTGGTACGTTCAAAGAGTACAACCTCCCTGGTTGTTAGAAGTGCCCTGTGGATTGCACAGGGGCTTACAGGACAAAATATTCAGGTGGGGATAGTCTATCTCAAGGCGGCCGCCGGGCGAATTGCCTGCGGCTCGAGCGTGATCGAAATTTCGGTGCTATTCTTTCTCAGAGGACACTGGTCTTGATTATAACACACTGCTTTTGTTTTGGCAAGCGGTTTTTATAGGAATTCCAAAACTGTTATTCCGCGCTAATAAAGAGGCAAATTTGCCACCGTCCCCCTGAGGCCGACATCTTTGAGCACTCTCAGTCAAAAACGCTTCAATTATTTTCGAATATCGTGAATTTGTTTTTCTTCAGGAGAGGCGCGTGGTCGGTTTCCCATTTCCCCGCACAAAGATCAGAGCCAGCAGCGTTCCAATGGAAACCAGAACAGAGGCCGCGATAAAGGGCGCGATGTGACCGACCCGGGCATAAAGCTGCGTTCCAAGCACGACCCCAAACAGGGCCCCAACCCCCTGCGCCGTGCTGACCGCCGAAAAGACCGTCCCGCGCTGCTTCTCCCCGCCAAGCTCCGTGAGCAGGGCCAGCCAGGCTGGGAAGGCCAGCACAAAGCCCGCACCCATGATGCCTGCGGAGACCATAAACCCGCCGATACCCGCTCCGAAGTGGTGCAGGATCGGGATTCCCCAGATGCCGATGGCACAGAGGACGAAGCCCAGCCGTACACACTGGGTCTTACCCCACGTATCCGCCAGATGCCCGGCGGGGACCGCGATCAGCGCAATCCCGACCATCGGCCCCAGCACCAGAACGCCGAACGCGCTTTCCGAGAGGCCGTATTCATCCAGGGCGAACTTCTTGACCAGCAGCGAGATGCAGCCGATACCTAAAAACGTCACGAATGCCAAACCCAAAAACTGCGGCACCGTGCGCAGCGCAGCGACAAAGCCGTCCCAGGTGATCGTCTCCTCATGTCCCGTGTCTGCGGACTGGTTCTTCCATGAGCGCACCCGTCCACGCACGGAAAGGGCCGCGATCGCCGCGATCCCGAACAGCACGCTGGCCAGGATAAACGACGGATGATAATACTCCGGCTGGAAGGCAGGTTTGATCAATGGCTCCAGCGGAGCCGCTGGAAGAGCAGGTAAATGCAGAGGGTGCAGCACCGGGTGCGGGTGCTGCAGCGTTTCATGCAGGCCATGCCCGACGGCATGCGCACGGGTGTGTAATCGCAATCCCAGCTGGTGCATCTGCTGGCCGAACGACGCTTTGTGGGTAAAGAGCGGCCCGAAATTATCATCGACGAAGCCACCGATCAAAAAGCTCAAGGCCAGACCGAGCATATACACAACATTGAGGACGCCCATCGCCGCCCCGCGCTTTTTTTCCGCCACCACATCGCCAACGTATGCATACAGCGCGGGCCAGAGTGCTGCCTGCCCGATGCCATCGAGGGCACGCAGCAAGCCGAAGACAATTAATGTAATGACGGCGGTGGCTGCCAGGGGATCGTACTTGGTTGTAATTAAAATCAGCGGCGTGAAGACCGAGATCAACGCCCCCCCCAGCATCAGTGGCTTGCGCCCGAACTTGTCTCCCAGAACGCCCAGCGGTGATTTAAACAGCACTTCGCTGATAAAGAATGGCACCATCAGAAAACCGAGGACCGACGTGCTGATCTTCAAGCCCTGGGTGAAGTAGATCGGCAGGGCGGAATTGTTCAGCACGGAGATGCCTAGCTCGGCACAGGCGGCAATCAGCACGACTGGGAGAATCGCCATCAGCCAACTCTTCTCCGGGGGGAGAGAAGAGTTGGCGAGGTCGGAGGCAGGGA
>JANXMY010000067.1 GCA_025354405.1 Armatimonadota bacterium | reverse complement strand
GGAGTCGGAACACCGGTCTTAAGCAGAATCTGCTCCATGCGCAGGGCCGGGGTGACTCCCATCAGCGACTGCACATACGCGACATCCGTGCTGGAAAGCGCAGACGCGGGCGACGACGCTGCGGCGTGACGCTCGGCAGTCGGGGGGGCGACCGGAATAGGCGGGGTGACTGGGCGGGCATTGATGGCGTTTGACATAGGATTGTTCTCAGGCGTGCATATCGATATTTTGCCCCAGGTGGGGCGTGACAGTGGCCAGCAGCTGCGCCGCTTGCTGGGTTTCGGCGTTCAGCGCCCGGCGCAGAAGCGGCACGGCGGTGTCGCCGGATTGCGACCCGGCTTGGCCCGGGCTGATCGCTGGAAGACTGCTGATCGCTGGAAGACTGCTGATCGGGTCCGAGATTGACATACGGTTCTCCTGCTTTTATTTTCGGCAGCTTATCTGCCCCACCCTACCCGCAAGAGTGCTTGAGTTTATTGACTTAGTCGGCCCGATTATGCTAAAATTATTAGGCAAACGCGCTCAATTTGTTGGTGGCGCGGGTCTTTTGTTTTTATCAGTTCAAGGCGAATTTAGGGGAGAATACAATCATGCTGCTTGGCAGCCAGCGCGTCAATGCGCAGGGACATTTAGAGATTGGCGGATGCGATACGCTCGCACTGGCGGCGGAATTTGGGACGCCGCTGTATATCATGGACGAAGGGCAGATACGCGACAATTGCCGCCGCTACAAAGCAGTATTTGCGGAGCGCTACCCGAAAAACGACATTTCGTTTGCATCCAAAGCCTATCTCAACCTGGCGATCTGCAAAGTCGTGGAGCAGGAAGGGCTGAGCCTGGATGTCGCCTCGGCTGGCGAGCTGTACACAGCGGTGAAAGCGGGCTTCCCGATGGAGCGGGTGCTGCTGCACGGCAACAACAAATCTCAGCAGGAGCTGGAGATGGCCCTGGAGCACGGGGTAGGCCGGGTCGTCGTGGACAATCTGGCAGAGCTTCGGCATCTGGCACTTTTGGCAAAGCAGCACGGGAAAACGCAGAAGGTTTTCATCCGCGTGACTCCCGGCATCGATCCGCGTACGCACCGCCGCATTCGCACCGGTCAGGAGGACACGAAGTTCGGCCTGAGTATCGCAACAGGAGCGGCTTTGGAAGCCGTGACGGAAGCGCTTGGCGCAGCTCCGCATCTCCAGATCACGGGCCTGCACTGCCATATTGGTTCTCAGCTTCTCGACTCACACACCCATGAGCAGGCGATCGATATTATGGTCGGATTTCTGCGAAAAGTCGCCGACGCGACCGGCTGGATGCCGGAAGATCTGGACATCGGCGGGGGCCTCGGTATCCGCTACGTCGAAGCACATCAGCCGCCCTCCTATGAGGAGTTCGCGGACAGCATGATCGGGGCATTGAGCACTGCGCTGGCGAAATACGATATTCCGCAGCCGACCCTCTGGCAGGAGCCCGGCCGAGCGTTGATGGGCGAAGCAGGGACGACACTTTATACAGTCGGCGTGATCAAAACTGTCGCCATCCCTGAAGAGCCCGGCACCCGCACCTATGTCGCCATCGACGGCGGCCTCTCCGATAACCCGCGCCCGCAGCTCTACGACGCGGTCTATGAGTGCCTCAATGCTGGCCGCGCCGGGGAGCCAAAGACGCTGACCGTGGCGGTGGCCGGCAAGCACTGCGAAACGGACATTTTGATCCAGGCCGCACAGATTCAGAAAGTCGAAACCGGAGATATTTTGGCTGTTCAGTCGACGGGTGCTTACAATGCCGTCATGGCGTCCAACTACAACCGCTTCCCTCGGCCCGCCGGGGTTTTCGTGGCGGACGGAGCCGCCGACCTGGTTTCGCGACGAGAGACGCTCGACGACGTCCTCAGCCTGGACATCATTCCGAAACGGCTGGCGTAACGCCAACGCAAGATCGAGAGGAAAGATAACTATGCCCGATACCTGGGATTTTTCCCAAAAGCCGCAGCGTGCCGGCCCGGTTTTGCAGACACCGCTGCTGACCTATCTCATGGTCGCTCTCTCGGTCATCATCACGATCGCGTACCTGATGCCGGGAGCCGTCTCCAGCCCGCTCTGGTACCAGCTTGGCCACTTCGGCTTTGCTAACACGTCCGGCACGGCGCCCTGGGGCCTGATCACGACGATCTTTATCCATGGCAGTGCCCTGCATTTGATCTTTAACATGCTCTGGCTTCTGCAGCTTGGGCGCATGCTGGAGACCTCGCTGCACCCGCTGACCTATCTTGCTTTTATCGTCGGCGCGGCAGCAGTCGGCTCTGGCTGCGAGGTGCTGGTCTCCGGATCGCCCGGAATCGGCATGTCCGGGGTCGTCTATGCGATGTTTGCCCTGATGTGGGCAGGGCGGGGCATGTACCCGGCGTGGGCCGCGATTGCGACGCAGCAGAATCTGCGGTTCCTGGTCGGCTGGGCAATTCTGTGCATCGTAGTGACCTATATCCCGATCTTAAATATCGGCGTTGCAAACGGTGCCCATGTCGGCGGCTTCCTCTTTGGGCTTTGCATCGGGTTTCTCTTCTTCACCCCGCGCCGCCGCTGGATATGGGCTGCGCCTCTGGTCACTCTGATTGGCATCACAATTTTCTCAGCCCTTCGGCTGCATTACGCTTAGTTCTAGACGACGACACATGACTCAAAAACGCTTACTTTCGGGGATGCAGCCTACCGGCGGGGGCCGTCTGCATCTGGGCAATCTTGAAGGGGCTTTGCGGCCCTGGATTCAGCGGCAGGACGACTATGAAATGTTCTGCATGATCGCTGACTGGCATTCGCTGACCACGATTGCCGAAAAGCGTGTCAATCTCGCCGAAGCTTCCCGGCAGACGGCGCTTGACTACCTCTCGGCAGGTCTTGACCCCGCGAAGTGCGCGATCTTCCGCCAGTCGGATGTCCCTGAGCACGCCGAGCTGCACCTGCTGCTCTCGATGGTGACCCCGGTCGGCTGGCTGGAGCGCGTCCCCACTTACAAAGAGAAGCGGGACCTCATCAAAGACAATGACACGCAGGTTTCCTACGGCCTCCTGGGCTACCCGGTGCTGCAGACCGCCGATATTATTCTCTACCGCGCCCACGCCGTGCCGGTGGGCCGGGATCAAGCCGCGCATATCGAGATCAGCCGGGAAATCGCCCGCCGCTTCAATCGCCTGGTCGAAGTGGAAATCTTTCCCGAGCCGGAAGCCGTCATCAACGAATTCAGCGGCGAGGTGCCGGGCATGGACGGACGCAAGATGAGCAAGTCCTACGACAATGCGATCTATCTGTCCGACACGCCTAAACAGACATTGAAGAAAATCAATTCGGCGTTTACGACGCCCACCAAAATCCATGCCACCGACCCCGGCATCCCGGAGGGCTGCGTCGCGTGTCAGCTCCGCCGCGTCTACGACCCTGCCCACTTTCTGACCCAGTGGGACGAATGCCGGGCCGGGGAGCGCGGCTGTGGCCAGTCCAAAAAAGAGCTGGCGGAGATCATCAACGCCAACCTGGAGCCGATCCGCGCCCGCCGCGCCGAGCTTGAAGCTGATCCATCGGCAGTCGAGTCCGTGCTGCGGCTAGGGGCCGAGAAGGCTCGCGCCGCAGCTTCAGAGACGATGACCCTGGTGCGGCGGGCGATGCAGATACGGTGATCCAGCATATGAAAAGCAGTCGTTTCAATTCCGGGTTGGGCCTCGCGCTTCTCACTTTCGTCCTGTGCTCCTACCCAGCTTCAGCGGCTCCGACCACCCGCTACACCATTTCCAGCCTCGGCTCGCTGGGCGGCGGTTATACCGTCGCATCGGCGATTAACAATGCAGGGGTTGTTGTGGGTTATTCCTGGACGGGCAACAAAACGCGGCATCAAACCTCCTACGGCCATGTTACTCACGCTTTCTCCTGGCAGACAGGCAAAATACACGATCTCGGAACATTGGGAGGCGATTTCAGCGCAGCACGTGCGATTAATAACCGTGGAGAGATTGTCGGCTTTTCCGAGATGGATGTGTCATGGACGGCTTATCGTCATAGACGAGCCTTTCTTTACGCTCAAGGCAAGATGCACAACCTCGGCATGTTGCCTCGCAATGTTTGGAGTGAGGCAGCCGGAATCAACGTGCAGGGCAAGATCGTCGGCACGGCGGGAACGGGCTTTCGCGACGCTATGGGCGTTACCATTCAGCAAGCCGTAATCTGGAGCGGCGGCAAGGTCCGCGCTCTGGACAATCCACCGAGTGAGGCCTATGCAATCAACCGCTACGGTCAGGTGGCAGGCAAGGCAGTAAACGATGGTTTTAGTCCGGCGAAGTGGTCTGCCTCCCGGCGGCAAAGTGGCGCACTTCTCACTGACGGTTGGGGCTACGCGCTCGCCATCAATGCGCCTGGGCAGGTTTGCGGCGAAGATGGTGGGGATGGATTTGGTAAGCCTCGTCAGCCCTTTCTCTCCGATTCAACCGGTAGCTCAGCCGATCTGCCCCTTCTTCCCGGTCAAGCAAACGGGACGGCAAAAGCACTGAACAATCTGGGTGTCGCAGTCGGCGTTTCCGGGGCTGCCTGCATCTGGAATGAACGGGCCATCACCGATTTGAACACGCTTCTTCCACCTGGCAGCGATTGGAAACTGCAGGAGGCGACCGGCATCAATGACCGGGGACAGATCTGCGGCAACGGCACTTACCGTGGAAACGACTGCGCGTTTCTGCTTACGCCAATCCCCGAAAAACCGTAGTGTGCTTTCCCCCAAAACCGGGTACAATCAACGCGAAATCGAAAGGATTTTTTCTTCCCCGCAGTTGCCTAAAAACGAGCTGCGGGAGCGCAGCCCGCGGCGCGAATGCGGGCAAACCTATGGAACCTCCCTCACAACCTTATTTAATGCTCACGCTGGCCTTGTTACTGGTCGCGCTGAATGGCTTTTTTGTCGCCGCCGAATTTGCCCTGATTCGGGTCCGGCAGACACGGATCGCTGAACTTGTCTCTGAAGGTAATGCCCCCGCACAAGCGGTGCAGGACCTGATGAAACGGCTCGATACCTACCTGTCTGGGACGCAGCTCGGAGTCACGCTGGCATCCCTCGCTCTTGGTGCGGTCGGGGAACCTGCCGTGGCGGCAGTGCTGCATGACTTCTTTACTGCGGCCGGAATTCCTTCCCAGTCCACTTCGGCCCACGTCGTCTCCATCGGCCTCGGTTTTGTGCTAATTACGTTTTTTCATATTACGTTCGGCGAACTGCTGCCCAAATGGTGGGTCATCGCGCACACGGAGTCTACCGCCCTGGCCGTGTCCCGCCCGATGCGATTGTTCTTGTTTCTCGGCTTCCCCCTGATATTCATACTGGAAAGTGCGGCAAAAGCCATCGCTAAACCGCTCGGGATCAATCCGAAAGACGGGCAGGAACAAGCGCATTCGGAGGAAGAGATTCTGGCGATCATGGCTCATTCGCATAAAAAAGGCGAACTGCGGCCTTCCGAGATCGAGATCGCGGAGAACGTTTTCGATTTTGCCCACACGCAGGCTAAAGAGATCATGGTTCCGCGTGTCGACATGGTATACCTCTCGACCACCTGGACCGTTGCACGGAGCGTGGAAGTGGCCGTCGAAAACGGCTTCACGCGCTACCCGCTTTGCGAAGGCGACCGGGACCATGTGGTCGGCATGATCCATATCAAAGACCTCCTGGCGATTGCCGGAAACCCCGCCGCCGATATTATGACCATCCGGCGCGAGATAATCGGCATACCCGAGACAAAGCCGATCGACGAACTACTGAAAGAGCTTCAAAAGAGTCATACCCATCAGGCAGTTGTGGTGGATGAATACGGTGGTACGGCCGGGCTGGTGACGCTGGAAGACATCATCGAGGAGCTGATCGGTGAGATCCAGGATGAGCATGACCAGCCTCCGCCCCTGCTTTCACTCGACGATACGGGCCGCTCGTATTCGGTGGCAGGAACGGTTGCGCTGGACGAAGTCTCCGAAACCCTGGGTGTTCCCATCGACAACCCGGACGACTACGACACCATCGGCGGCTACGCTCTGCACGCCCTGCGCCTTCCCCCTCGCTACGGGGCCACCGCGAGGCTCGACGGCTACGACGTTTCCGTGGCCGAGGTGACCGGGCGGCGGATCCGGCGGCTTCTCTTTACGCGGCATGAAGTGGTGGAGAGCGTGTAGGAACCTGCCTCGGACCTTTGGAACCTGCCTCGGGCTTTTGGAACCTGCCTCGGGCTTTTGGAACCCACCCCGCAGCAAGCTGCGACCCTCCCGAAACGGGAGGGTGGACGGGAGGTGGACAGTGGGTTTCCCCAATTGATTGCTGGGTGAGGTCTGGATGGGGGGGGGCGGTTATGGATGAGTCTGATGAAGTGCAGAAAGAGCGGGCGGCGAATATCGTCGTCGGGCAAAGAGTCGAAGAGTGCAAGGTCGCCCTGGCGCGGGAGATGCGCCGGGAGATGACGTCTTGCGAAGCGAAATTGTGGGAGCGGCTGAGGCGTGGCAATTTAGGGATCAACTTTCGGCGTCAGCAGGTCATCGCGGGATTCATTGCGGATTTTTACTGTCATCAGGCTGCTCTTGTTGTGGAAGTGGATGGCCCTATTCACGAGGCAGAGTATGACGCGGAACGTGACCGGTCATTTGCTGGTTACGGAATTATGACACTGCGGTTCACTAATCGGCAGGTCGAGGAGCAAATCGGCGTGGTGCTGTACGAAATACGCCGGTGCGTGAAGGCGCGAGTTGCTGCTGCGATTGAGAAGGGCGAAGGATCGGAACCCACCCCGCAGCAAGCTGCGCCCCTCCCGAAACGGGAAGGTGGACAGGTGGTTGACATCGGGTTTACCTGAAGTGACGGCGCAGCCCCAAAAGCCTATTTCTAGAAGACAAAACTCAACAAATCTCTTCCCGTCCCCCCTCCCGTTTCGGGAGGGGCGCAGCTTGCTGCGGGGTGGGTTCCAAGCGGGCGCAGCTCGCTGCGGGGTAGGTTCCAAGCCTCTGCATAATTAAATCCCTTGAGCGTTCATCATGCTAAAGCACGAAGACAACCCGCAAACTTTCTCTCTGTCACCCCGTTAGTTTTTTTCACGTTGCGCATTTACGTCTCGACACACACACCTAGTAAGAAGTGGAATCCATGACCCCTGAAATCATCGTCATCGGCGGCGGGGCCGCCGGAATGCTGGCGGCGCGTCGGGCCGCCGAGGGCGGAGCCAAGGTTACGCTGCTGGAGAAGAACGACCGGCTGGGGATGAAGATTCTGATCTCCGGGGGCGGCAAATGCAACCTCACCCACGCCGGGCCGATGGAGCAGGTGCGGGCAAAGTTCCGGGCGAATGAAGCGCGGTTCCTGAAGCCGTCATTTTACCGCTCGACCAACGAAGACTTTTTAAAGATACTCCATGACCGGGGTATGGCGACCTATGTCCGGCCCGATGGACGCATCTTTCCCGTCGAGCCTGCCAATGCCAAGGACGTGGTCGCACTGCTTACGGGGTATGTTGCCGAAGTGGGAGTGAACGTCAAATACGGGGCAGCGGTCACGGGGCTGGTCGCAG
The DNA here is from genome assembly GCA_025354405.1 of Armatimonadota bacterium. Classification (GTDB taxonomy): domain Bacteria; phylum Armatimonadota; class Armatimonadia; order Armatimonadales; family Capsulimonadaceae; genus JANXMY01. The sequence continues at coordinate 6,181 of JANXMY010000067.1, read as the reverse complement.
ACAACGGACGGATGACGGGCGTGGAAGTCGGCGGCAAGGTGCTGAAGGCGGAGCGGGTGATTGTCTGCACCGGCGGGTCGTCTTACCCGGCGACAGGGACGACCGGCGACGGCTGGAAGTGGCTGACGGCACTGGGGCATACACTCGTGCCGCTGCGGGCGGCTCTGGCTCCTCTCTATCTCAGCGACGCCGAGCCGGAGTGGTCCGGGGTAGCGCTGCGCGAGACCACGCTGCGGGCGCGGTCCGGGCCGGGCGGCAAAGAGTTTATGCGCTGGACCGGCGACCTGCTGTTCACGCACAAGGGCCTGTCAGGCCCGACCGCACTAGGCATCTCGCGGGAGATCGCCGAGAGGTCGGAGGAAAGCGCGGTCGAAGCCGATCTCTCCCCAACCCAGACCTGGGAAGAGCTGCAGATCGATCTGCGGCGTCAGGCAATCGAGAACCCGCGCAAGACAGCGGCATCCCTGGCGGCGCCGTTTGTGCCTGCCCGCCTTCTGGAGCCGCTGCTGACGTCGGCAGGGGTGGCGGGAGAGACACGGGGGGCCTACTTACCTGCGAAGTCCCTGAACAAGCTGGTCACAACAATCAAGGGGTGGCCGCTGGGCACCGTCCGGCACGTTCCTCTGGAGCGAGGCGAAGTCGTGGCGGGAGGGGTAGTCTTGGAGGAAGTGGATCCGCAATCGATGCACTCGAAAGTCGTAGAAGGTCTGTACTTATGCGGCGAGATCCTGGACATCGCGGGGCCCGTCGGCGGCTATAATTTGCAGGCGGCATGGAGCACCGGATGGGTCGCGGGAGAGGCCGCGGCACGGCTGTAACACGCCTAAAAACAGCCTTCACACCTTATCTTTTTCGAATGTGTATTTTTTTGTGTTCTGTGGTATACTGAACACGAAACCGGGATTCCACCGGTAATCTCCCTTGTTCGCATCGGTTTGATGCCACTCTCTGCGATTTCCCGGCTCCTTCGGCTTGCGTCCGTCGCGTCTTCGAAACTCCTCAGTGACGGCCTCACTCTCCGCGAAGGAGGTCTCTCACTCGAAAGGAGCCATACTTCCATGGCAACCAAACTTTACGTCGGTAATCTGAGCTATCAGACGACTGACCAGCAGCTCAATGACCTTTTCTCTGAAGCCGGCAACGTCTCCAGTGCACAGGTCGTCACCGACCGTTACACGGGCCAGGCCCGTGGCTTCGGGTTCGTCGAAATGGCGAGCGAAGATGAAGCGCAGCAGGCGATCGCCGCGATCAATGGCCGCAATATCGATGGCCGTGCCCTAGTCGTCAACGAGTCCCGCCCACGTGAAGGCGGAGGCGGCGGCGGCAGCCGTGGCGGTAGTGGTGGCGGCGGCGGCAGCTATGGCGGCGGCGGTGGTGGCGGAAGCCGCGGCGGCGGCGGTGGCTACGGCGGCGGTGGTGGCGGCGGCCGCTACTAGTTCGTACGGAGCAATTTGCTCATAAAAAGTCGGTAAAAGAGAGCGGCAGGCTTCATTGAAGCCTGCCGCTCTTTTCGTTTCTGCTACGATCCCCGTAGGGGCGGGGCTTGCCCCCGCCCCTAAGGGTCAGCCTTACCCATTCTGTCCTTCATCTCCGAGGTCCAGAGAGAGTGGAACTCCCAGAGTGTCTGGCTGCGTTTTCCGCTCCGCGATCAAAGCCTCATAGACCGCGATCACTCGGGCCCCGACTTTCTCCGGGGTCTGTGCAGATGCTCCGCGTTTCGCCTCGTCGGCCATGCGTCTGTGCAGTATCGGATCGGCGAGAAGCTGCAGGGCAGCAGCGGCCATGGCTTCTGAATCGTCAGCGACCAGAAAACCATCGATCGTGTCCCGTACCGACTCCGGTGCCCCGCCTGCATTGACCACCACCGCGGGAAGGCCCGCCGCCAAAGCTTCCCCTACCGCCAAGCCCTGGGTCTCGGTTTTAGAGGGGAACAGAAAAACGTCGGCGGCCTGATACAGCGGGTCCAGTTTCGTCCGGCCCAGAAAACCCGTGAAGCGGGTCCGGCGATGGATCCCCAGGGCGTGAGCACGATGTTCCAGGCCAGATCGGCTTTTCCCGCTTCCGGCCAGGACAAGATACGTGTCATTAGTCTTGGCACTGATTTCGACGAACGACCGCAGCAGGAGGTCCAGGTTCTTTTCCTGAGCAAGACGTCCCACGTAAAGCAAAATTCGGGCATCGGGCGGCAGGCCAAGCTCCGATTTAACTTCCGCAGGCCGTGTCAGGACATACGGCGGGGCGGGGATGCCCGTCGGAACAACCGTCACCGGGGACTGCACGCGATAGCTCTCAATCAAAACGCGCCGGGTCAGCTCTGAGGGCGCCAGCACGTGGTCACAGCTATCGTAAAATTGGCGCATCCAGCGGATCAGCAGCCAGCGCGTGATACCAATTGTCGGCAGCGGCAGATAGTGCGCGTACTCCGTGTAGAGCGTATGGTTTGTGGCGAGGTGGGGGATATTCAATTCGCGGGAAACGCGGCGAGCCATCATTCCAAGAAAGAACGGGGACTGGGAGTGCACAATATCCAGCTTCAGTGTCGGGATAATCCGGGCGATACGCGGGGAAAAAGGGATTGGCAGCACGTAGTCCGGTTCAACCACGGAATTGAATGACGCAAAGCGGAACACACCTTCCCGGTCATCGGTGTAATGGGGATAGCGTGACGTAAAAACGAATACTGTGTGCCCAGCTCCTTCGAGCCGGGCGATCAGGGTCTGAACCGACGTGCTGACGCCGTTGATAATCGGCGGGTAGCTTTCTGTGAAAATTCCGATACGCATAGTGTTGCAGTCTACATCACACGATCAGCATCGCATCTCCGAACGACAGGAAGCGATACTCTCCCTCAAGTGCCGCCCGGTAGGCCTGGCGGATAAATTCGGTTCCGGCAAGTGCGCTTACCAGCAGCAGCAGCGTACTGCGGGGCATGTGAAAGTTGGTCACGAGGGCATCGACGACCTGAAACTCGTAGCCCGGAGTGACATACAGCGATGTCTCCCCTTCCCTAGCCGCGATCCGGCGTGGACCGATTGCCGCACTTTCGAGCGTTCGAGCGGAGGTTGTCCCGACTGCGAAAATGCGGCCAGCGGCGCTGTTGACTATCTCTGCAGCCTCTTCGCTGACGGTGTATCTCTCGGCGTGCATTTCATGGGCCGAAATGTCATCGGTTTTGATCGGTCGAAAAGTCCCCATCCCCACGTGCAGGGTCACTCGGGCAATCTTGACCCCACACGCTTCAATGGAGGCGAGAAGCTCTGGAGTGAAGTGCAGCCCCGCCGTCGGCGCTGCCGCCGATCCGCCCTGGTCGGCGTAGACTGTCTGGTAACGTTCGCGGTTATCTGGCGGCAGAAGCGTCTGAATATACGGCGGCAGAGGAGCCTGGGCGTTCTCAGCGATGACGTCTTCGATATACACCCCCTCCGGGCCTGAAAAGCGCAGCAGGCGCCCTCCCCGCTCATCGGTTCGCTCCAGGGCCTCGGCAGATAGACCGCCAGCGAACTCGACGACGGACCCGGGGAGCCACTTTTTTCCTGGACGCACCAGGGCCTGCCAGAGGCCGTCGGCAACGCGCTCTGTCAGGAACGCTTCCAGGCGCTCGTCGGGGTGCCCCGCCCGGGCACCAAAGAGCCGCTGGGCAGTGACCCGGGTATCGTTCAAAACGAGAACGTCGCCTGGCCGCAAATACTCCGACAAATCCGTGAAACGGCGATGGGTTAGGGAATGTTCGGCACGGTCGAGTACCAGCAGGCGCGACGAATCACGCTGATCCAGCGGGGTCTGGGCGATCCGGTCGGCGGGAAGCGGGTAGTCGAAATCTGACAGGTGTAAATTAGGGAGAATGTTTTCCATAGCAATCCATTGACTGCTGTATTTTAGCGGAAGGTCGCCCAGATGTCAAGAGGCATTTCGGAACTCAGTGACGCAGCTTCTTCAGGAGATGAGCCGACATGCCCTTACCGTCATAATGGAGATCGACTTGATCCATCAAAGCGCGCATCAGACAAATGCCACGCCCGCCCAGAGCATCTGTCCCGACATCTACGGGAATCCGGGCCGGGTCAAAGCCATGGCCCTGGTCACGGATTTCTATATGCAGAGCATTCTGCGTAAAACAACAGGAGATCAGTATCTGGCTGCCCGAGTTCGGGGAGCCGTACAAGATTGCATTGGTCACGGCTTCCCCGGTCGCAATTTCGATATCTCCCAAGTCAAGCCCAATAAATCCTGCCTCGAGCGCGAGCGTACGGATACGCTCACGTACTTCTCCGGCATTCTGTGGATGCGCCGTGATTTCAAAATGGTCCCTAAGTTCTTTCAAGAAGTGCTCCACTTGGTTTACGTCCGAGCCGGATGTCCTAGCCTACATGCTCCTATTGAGTTACCCAACGCGAAGTCGCGCTAAACGAGGACGACTGTTTTGCCCATTTCGTTGACATAAGGCATTCACATTAAGTATAATATCTCTATTGGCAACCAAGTTACTAGGAAATCACTTTAGAGATTAGTTTAGGAACATTAGCATGAGCGACGTCAAACAAACGAAAGAAGAGCGGCTAAAAAAAGAGAAGGCCGGACTGGATGTGCTGGCGGATATCTACCGCTACGCTGAGACCGGATTCGACTCGATCGATCCCGGCGACTTCATGCGATTTAAGTGGTACGGGGTCTATCAGCAGCGACCTAACAACGGCCACTTTATGATGCGGATCAAAGTGCCCGGCGGCCGGATGACCACGGAGCAGCTTCGCGCCATCGCTTCGCTGACCACCGATTATGCACGCGGCATCAGCGATATTACCACACGGCAGACGATTCAGCTGCATTGGCTGACCATGGAAATGATGCCGGACATCTTTGCCCGCCTCAAAGCCGTTGGCCTGACCACGGCAGGAGCCTGTGGCGACATCACGCGCAACCTGACTTCCTCCCCGGCGGCGGGCTTCGACCCGGACGAAATTACGGACCCGCGCCCTGTCGTTGATGCACTTCAGTCCTATTTTCATCTGAACAAAGACTTCGGCGACCTGCCGCGTAAGTACAAGATCGCCGTGGAAGGCTCCCCGATTCAGAGCACCCTGCCGCAGATCAACGATGCTTCGCTGGTCGCCTATCGCCGCCCCTCGGACGGCGTCGCCGGGTACCACTTCTTTGTCGGCGGGGGCCTGTCCCTGCAGCCGTTCTTCGGCAAGCAGCTCGACTTCTTCGTACCCGCCGATGAGATCGATAAGATCGTCGATGTGCAGCGTGCCATCACCGAGTGCTACCGCGACGCCGACCAGCTGCGGGCTAAGCGCACCCGCGCCCGCCTCAAGTACCTAATGGCGGAATGGGGACCGGAAAAATTCACAGAGGAAGTTCGCAAGCGGCTGGACTGGTCCCCGGACCCGGCGGCCCCCGGCTTTGCATTCTCTGATGAGACCTTCCGCGACCACCTCGGGGTCAACCCTCAGCGGCAGCCTGGTCTGAACTGGATCGGCCTATGCATCCTTTCAGGCCGCATCACCGACGAGCAGATGCGCCGCGCCGCCGATGTTGTGGACAAGTACGGAGCCGGCGAAGTGCGCCTGACCAATGTCCAGAATATGCTGATCCCGCATATCGCCACGGAAGACCTCGAAGAAGCCAAAGCTGACCTGGCCGCCGCCGGATTCGAGTGGGATGTCCCCAATATCCGGCGCGGCGCGATTGCCTGCACCGGCATCGAGTTCTGCAACCTGGCACTCACGGAGACAAAGCTGAAGATCAAAGAGGTGGTCGGCTACCTCGAGACCGTCACGCCAAACCCGTACGAGCGCGGCCTGAAAATCAACATGAACGGCTGCCCGAACTCGTGTGCCCAGCACCACGTCGGTGATATCGGCCTGCAGGGCTGCCTCGCCCGGCTCGAAGACGGCTCGCAGGTAGAAGCCTACGATGTCCATCTCGGCGGCGATTTGGGCCTGCATCCGTCGTTCACCCGTGCGATCCACCGAAAGGTGCCCGCCGAGAAGATCAAGTACGCCCTGGGGAACGTCATCACACGCTTCCAGGAGACCCGGCAGGGCGACGAGCGATTCGCCCAGTGGGCGCATCGCCACACCAACGAAGAGCTGGACGCCTTCCTCGGCGTCGAGACCATCGTCGGTGCCCCCGACCTGCCCGCCTCCGCGCAGGGAGCCGGGGCGACGACCTGGCGGTA
>JANXMY010000062.1 GCA_025354405.1 Armatimonadota bacterium | reverse complement strand
AACTCAAAAGAATATCACCAGCTTGGACGGCACAACTTTTGAGTTCTTCATAACGTGACTTAGATATGAAATAGTCGCCATAACGATAATCGCCACGAATTACTTGCTCTTGACCATATATCTTGTAGCCCTCGGCAACGTAACTGGATTTTGTAAGTGATGAGCCAAATGGTCCAGCTTTAATGGCTGGTCTTCCACGTTTGCCAAGCGACTCTAAGCTTCTGACTTCCCAGTCTTTGGGAATAAGTCCCACTTCCGATTGCTTGTAACCCGGCTTCAATTCCATGCCGCCCCCATCTTCTTGAGGTAGTCGTCCACCCGTGCCGCCAGTTCTTCCGCTTCGCAGGCTAAGGTTGGCAGGGGCGTGGCGTAACGCTCGGCAAGTAGCTGAATACGCCCGGTCAGGGCCGACGAAACCCGGTCCAGCTCCCCCTGCACATCCTCCGAAAGACGCGCCAGCCATTTGTCATCAACCACCAGAGACTTGACCTCGTCCTCCGTCAGCGCCGGGTACTTCGCCGCGACTTTTCCATCCAGCACCTTTTTGGCGTCCTTGACGGCTTTGGAGGCCGCCGCTTCCTTGTCGGCCAGCGCTAAAAAGCGGGTCAATAGATCGCGCTCCTCGTCGGCGTCGGCCTCAAACCAGATGTCGGCCAGGCGGGACTTCGCGGACGCTTTCGTCAGCTTGCCCGCGTCCGTGCGGGCATCCGCCAGCAGACCGTCTTCCCCGCCGTGCTCCTCGTCCAGTTCTTCCATCTCGGCGGCAACCGCATCCCGCGCGGCTTGAAGCTGCTCCCCGGCGGCAGCGTCGTCGGCAAAGAAGCGGGAAACGATCAAGGGCGGCGGGAGGAGGTCCGTGTTCGGCTGTCCGTCCAGCACCGCCTTCCAGCCGTTCAAGACCAGCAGGTACACGTCGTCCTGCAGGGTTTCCGCCCAGTAGTCCATCAGGCGCTGGTAGACGTCATACGCATCCAGCAGCGGTACGGCCCCGAACGTGCTCAGGAGGCTCTCGGACAGCGCGGCGATCAGCTTTTTGGGATGGTCGCCGACAGCAATGTTCATCAAAGAAGTCGTGTTCGCCGCCTTCCACTGTGCAAAGCGGGCGGTGATGGTCTGGTTATAGGCCGTGAACTCCGGGTCATCAAAGATAGCCCTCTTGATTTCGCCTGCAGGCACCTGGAGGCGGCTGTAGCCGGGCCGATCGCCTTCCGTGAACAATTTGCCGCGCAGGCCCGGAAACACGCCCCAGAAGGCTGCTAGGGCGCTTAAATCGCGTTCTGGCAGGCCGCCCTGCAAGTGTGCGGACAGATCCTGCACATCTTCCGGCTCAGAACTGTCAATATAGCGCGGCAGGTTCAGGTTGTAGTCGTTTTTCGAGTCGCTGATCTCGGAGAGTGGCACCAGGCGCGAGTACCCGGCGATCTCCACGCCGTTGTTGAACGCATCCACGATCTTGTGCATGTCCTGGGCGCGGAGCCGGTTCTTGTTGCCGTCTTTCAGGAAGCCTTTCGAGGCATCAATCATGAAGACGCCTTTGCGGGCGTGGGCGTGTTCCTTGTCCAGCACCAGGACGCAGGCGGGGATGCCGGTGCCGTAGAAGAGGTTCGCGGGCAGGCCGATAATTCCCTTCAGGTAGCCCCGCCGAACGATGGCCTTGCGGATGTCCGCCTCGGCATTGCCCCGAAACAGCACGCCGTGGGGCAGGATGACCGCCCCTTTGCCGGTGGATTTCAGGACCGAAAGGATATGCAGCAGAAACGCATAGTCGCCGTTCTTCGCCGGCGGAATGCCGTGCCCGAAGCGCCCATAGTTGTCTTCGGCGGGGTTGAAACCGTTCGCCCACGCTTTCGTTGAAAAAGGCGGATTGGCGACCACGAAGTCAAAGGTTTTCAGCGACCCGTCGGCTTGCTTGAAGAACGGCGCAGACAGGGAATTGTCTTGATGGATGATCGCCGTCGGGCAGTTGTGCAGGATCATGTTCATCTTGGCGAGTGCGGCCGTCGCGTTGTCCATCTCCTGCCCGTAGATCGTCAGGTCCAGACCCGACCGGTCTTTGGCCTCGTCATGGGCCTTCAGGAGCAGCGACCCGGAGCCGCAGGCGAGGTCGTGGATCGTCTGGTCCGCCCGCGTCGCGCTGCCGATGCCGACCACCCGCGCCAGAATGCGGGACACTTCGGCGGGCGTGTAGAACTGGCCCTTGCTCTTGCCGGACTCGGTGGCGAAGTGGCGCATGAGGTACTCGTAGGCGTCGCCAAGAATATCGTCGCCTTCGGCCATGTTCCCCTTGAAGTTCAGGCCGGGCGTGTCGAAGATGGCGACCAGGTTCGAGAGCCGGTCCACCATCTCCTTGCCCTTGCCGAGCTTGTCGGCGTCGTTGAAGTCTGCGACATCAATCACGCCTTTGAGGTCGTTCGCGTCCGCCAGCCTCCCAATGAGCTTGTTGATCTTGTCGCCGATCTCCTTATCCCCTTTGAGGGCCACCATGTCCGAGAAGCTCGCACCTTCGGGAACGTCGAGCAGCACGTCTTTCTGGCCGCCGTACTTGTCGGACACGTATTTGACGAACAGGAGGACCAGCACGTAGTCCTTGTACTGCGAAGCATCCATGCCGCCGCGCAGTTCGTCGCAGCTTTTCCAGAGCGAGCTGTAGAGTTCAGATTTTTTAATTGCCATAGGTTTTGACTGAGATGGTTCGAAGCCGCTTCAGGCTTCATTCGGATCAGATTATAGATTACCGCGATTCGCGTTCTCTGTCCATCGCGCAGGCTGCAGGAGCAGCTAATTTCGTTACAGTGATGACTAATGAGAGAAAATTACTCCAAGCCTAGTCTTTGCGGATTGAGATCTCGATCCCAATCCCAAAACTCAAGTACGCCCTGCCCGGTAAAGAACTGCCGAAACCTCACCAGCCGCTGCCCCTGTGTGTCAAACTTTTTCAGGGAAAAACCGATCCGCTGCAACTTTTCACGTTCCGTCTCTTCCTGGGCCAAAAAGCTTGCAAAGGCATCGGGCTGATTTCGCGGCATCTGAGATAACATTTCTTCCAGATAAGCCTCATACGCGGCACGGAAGGCTTCCGCATGACTAATACGTGCTTGCTGCAGGACCGCCTGATGCGAGCGTGCCTGCTTGTCCTGCTCTCGCTGATGCGCTGCGTCATATCCTTTCGGCGGACCGTATTCGCTGCGGATCGCATCATGGAGGTACGCCCCTTTGCCATTGCGGTACACAAACTCGCCGCGTGCGGCCAAAGCGTCCAGGTAAGGCATGTATAAATTCAGATGCAGCCGGCAAATTTTGGGCTTTTCTTCAGCGAGCTTCTGCGCCGCCACCCGCCCTACCCCCAGTGCGACCAGCGCTACGACAAGCAACCCTTCTGGTCCCACATCGGTCCCAGCTACGACTTCCGCGTCAATTTTCGTGCCGATACCCGAGGCACTGTCGTCAGCAGCCAAATATGGCTGGGAACCCGCGCTGCCAACCTGGTCCGACATCGGAGGTGCCGCCGCCTCAAAAAACGCCAGAGGGAGCGTCCTGGGCCGTTCTGGGGGCTTTGTAAGCCGCTGCACGGCTCGGTTGCCCCCACCTATGAACGCGCGATATTCCGCTGCTGCATTTGGACCGGGCGTGTAGTACATGGTCCAGTCGGGCTGGCCCTCTGCATCGGTAGC
>JANXMY010000005.1 GCA_025354405.1 Armatimonadota bacterium | reverse complement strand
TTTTCCTTTTTAACTCGTCATCTAAATTGCGGGATTGTTCACAATATTGTTTTCTCTGCGTCCCCGCTACATGGGGCCGCCCTGTCTGTACTGTGAGCGATACCGCCGGCACTAAAGTCAGGCAAGCGAGACTGGAGAAGCATGACCTCGTTAGTGAGTCGGTTTATGGTCTCCCTTGAGTGCTCACGACCCAAAGATAATCTGCCGTTAAAATTGGGGAAAAAGGAGCCTGCTTAGATGGCTAACGTGTCACTATTCTGGTGTACGCACGCGAGGTTGTGGAGACTGAAATATCTTAGTCAATTGAAATGCCCCGATCTCTTGCTCCACCACATTTGGATTCCACCACATTTGGTGATGATGCGGCATTGACTGGGAGATGGTGCGGCACTGGACGCTGGGGGCCGGGGAGGTTCACGGCAAAAGCTTTTAGTGCCGAATATTCTAGCCCTGCCGAGCATATCGGGTGCGATTAATTCGGAAGCGAAACAACTCGATCCTGAAAAGCCGTTTACAATGCCGTTCAATCGAACGAGAAGGCCTGCTGCAGCGACTCTTGACGGTTTCTGGGTAAGTTGTTCATGTCCGTGTTCCCAGGCGCCTGCAGGGGGCCTAAATGGTTTTTGGTCAACCCCCGATCCTGAGGCAGGTTTTCCAGGCACCGGTCGGGGGCGAGAGCCTCGGGTTTTCGGCCTTCTTCTCAGAGCGCAGTTCTGTGCATTTACACTCTGTGCATATACGCTTACATCCTGATGCATTAAGCTTTTGATATGGATTTTTGGGTGAACTTTGCCGCCCTGGCAATAATACATATCTGGTCTGCCCCCAAGTTTATGTACCAGACTCGACTTTGGTCTTTGACCCATCTTCGACGGCACTCGCCGTCTTTGCCGACCACGTAGCGGCAAACTCTTCGGGCACTTGGTACCCTAAACTCGAATGCAGGCGCTCTGCGTTCCAGTAACGACGCCAACCCGCCAAACGCACCTGAGCATCCAAGACCGACACAAACACTTCTTCATCCATGAACTCGTCCCGAAGACGGGCATGAAAACTTTCTGCATAACCGTTCTGCCACGGCTTCCCTGGCTCGATGTACACACCATTGATCCCTAATCGATGGCACAAGCTCCGCAATGCTAGAGCCACAAACTCAGGCCCGTTATCCATACGCAATGCCCCTGGTAACCCGTGAGAATAAAACAAATTTTCCAAAACTGCACAGACCCGCAGACTTGGCAGAGACCGCCCCACGTCAATGGCCAGAGACTGACACGTGAACTCGTCCGTCATGCACAGGATCCGTTGTAGGTTTTATGGGCTGGCACACTCAGCCCTTCCTGCTACCATAGACGGTGTACACGCTTCTTGTTTCATCTTGTCCCTCTCTTTCGAGGGCCAAGATGAAACTCCTGATTGGTACTCTTTCAGGGGAGCAGACCATGAGAGAAACGGCTAAATCATAAAAAAGTTTGAGCTAGTCCAACCCAAGGCTTAGTCGGACAAGTTGCCGAACATCCTCGGGATTCTCCACACTCTTTTCTGCGAGTGTCGGTGTGAACACTTGGTGATCTGCCAGCAGCTTGATCAGAACTTTCTGGTAATAGGCACCTGGCTTCTCCAGTACCCCAAGTTTGGTTTCTTGGGCCAGGCGCTGCCTCGTGGCCTTGAGCGCACACCCAGGCAGGTGCAGTAAGCCATGCTGTTCGCAGACAGAAAGCAGCTGATGATGACGGCGTTCACTCCCCCAATCTTTGAGCTCCTCTACGATCCTCGTACTTTCTCTCAAACAGGCATCGTCAAGTGCATTTCGCCAGACTGGGGTCTGAGAAGCAATTTCTGCTTCTTTTGGCTTTTGAGTAACGAAGTGAATTGCTTCGCTAACGTTCAACGTTTCTTTCTCTTTAGTAGTCTTAAGTAATGATTCATTATATAGTAGCTCATTTTGAACGGGGGTGGGTTCAAAATGAGCTACCGGTCGTAGTAGCTCATTTTGAGCTACCGGTGCCGCCTTGCTGAACAAGGTGTGATATTCGGGCGGATTCGCTTGATTACTGCATGCAGTATTTACTGCATTACTGCCTTCATTGTTTACTGCGTCGCTTACTGCATGAAGACCGGCCTTACTGCATGCAGTAAGGCCGGTCTCTGTTTGGGGTAGTGCTTCTGACTGGGATGTAACTTCTTTGATGCTGATGAGCTTGCGAGGCCGTTCACCGGGTCTACGGCGCGCCTGCTGTTCCAGGCTGACACGTTCCTGGCTGATTCGCTCATCTATCAGCTCTTTCAGCCTGGCCTCATCAATTTCCGTCAGCGGGTCATCCATTGCGACCTTGTAATGATTCTCCAGCTGCCGGACCCGTCCATTGATCCCATCCCGCTCCCATTCCGGACTGATCCGCACGAACTGGCCCAAAGCAAGGTTTCGCTCCAGCTCGCGCTTGAGGGTGGGGACAGAACAGCCGCATCCTGCGGCGATCTCGCGCTGAGAGATTTGGACAGTGTCGCGCGTTTCGCCGCTTTTGCGGTTGTGGTAGCAGGCCCCGCGCAGATAGATGACGATAGCAGTGCCAAGCGGCCCCAGCACCGGCATCCAAGAGCGCCGGAAGTACTGGGAGAGGAAGACCATCTTGTCAGGCTGCGTAATGGTGTTGCGCGCATCAATATAGTAGGGCGAAATGTCCATAGTCTATTTTGGATAAAGAGCTAAATGTAAAATAATCCGGTGAGTAATTCACGATGGGCTTACTGGCGGTTTGTGTCTGCTGCAAAATATGTAGCTGTAAGTGCCTCAATCACAAGGTCTTTGATGCTGCGACGGGTCTGGGCAGACAGAACTGCTATCTTTTGGTGCAGGCTATCAGGCATGTCCACAGTGATGCGTGTTGTCGGTTCGCGAAGTGGTCGGGCTGGAGCCTGATACTCTGAGCCACCTGCCGCTCTTGGCGCTGAGGTCGGTGGTGCCTCTTGTGCGGCCAAGTTCTGCGAAAGGTGTGGCAACAAGACTTCAGAGGAACCTTCAAGCCGCTGATCCATAGGTGCCAGGTCCGTCTCGTCATTGTCGTGCACTGCATTACTGCCTTGATGGCTTACTGCATTACTGCTTGCAGTAATTACTGCATTGCTGGTTTCGGTGGAAGGAGTCTCTTCGCCTTCCCCGGCTGCAGTCAGGGCATCCAGGTCGCTTTCTTGCTCCAGGTCCTGAAGTCGGGCCAGCGTCTGACCACGGGGCGGCAGTGCCAGGGCGCCACGCTTGGCGGGCACCTTGGCAGGGGTTACTGATTTTCTTGGGGTAGGGGTCTCGCTCATAAGTTCACTCGTCTCGTGGTATTGCGACTTCAGCTGAAGCTAATCTTGTCAACGTCTGCTGCTCTCCGGATTTTTATTTGCTGGACCAGCCTTTGAAGCTTAAATCAATCAGAGCCGCCGCCAGCGACTCCTCGTCAGCCGCATTCCTGCGCCGGGCGTAGGCATTGACCAGGATGTTGTCGCATAGAATGCATAGGTTGCGCGGGTTGCCGTGCGTGGCGTTGTAGATCGGGCGATGCAGCGCCGCATCAAAGAGAGCATCAAAATCGCCGCCTGCCACTTCCGCCCGGTGGCGGAGCATCTCGATCGCATCGGCAAACGTGAGCGGGTCTAGAGTAGCTCCGCTGGCGATACGGGATCGCAGCGCTGGCTTGTAAGTTAGCTTGCGGGCAAAGTTCGGCAGGGCGAGCAGGACGATCTGCAGCAGTTTTGACTTGGTTGTCTGCTCGTTAGAAAGCGTTTGCAGAGTGTCCATGTTCTTGGGGCTGATGCTCTGAGCCTCATCGATCATGACAACGACTGTGCGGCCGGCCTTGTATTCGTCGATCAGGAACTCCCGGAGGGCCACCTTGTTGTCTTCAACTCGGTAGAAGCTAGGCTGGCCGAACGCTCCTAGAATCAGACGCAGGAAGGGGGCCGGGGTCTCCGGCGAGGGGTCGATGACATGGCCCGCGACAATCTGCGAGTCCGCACGCCAGTTCGTCATCATGAACTGTGACAGCGTCGTTTTGCCGGTCCCGATGTCGCCCATCAGCAGGAAAAGACCTTGCCGTTCCTCGACGGCGTACTGGATTTTCGTCGCGGCGATTTCATGCTCGCGAGTTGCGTAAGCAAAGCGCGGATCGGGACTGGTCGAAAAGGGGCGTTCTTTCAAGCCGAAATGAGCCAGATAGCCAGCCATGCAGCGTTTTCCTTCCGTCAGGGTAACTTGGAAGTTTCCGGGTAAGATGGAATATTTTAACAGACAAACATGATAGGAGTCAAGCTCTTATTGTAACTCTCCACAAATATTTTTTTGTGAAGAGTTACAAGCGAAAGGATCTGCTCGTTGACCGCTATGTTGGGTGCTTCCCTTCGGCCAGAAGGGAATGCCCGCACGAAGCCTTATGGCGTCCGTCCACTCCATATCTCTGTGATCTATCGCTTTAAGTGAGTTTCACCTTTGGGGCTTTCGATCTGCAGTACATCTGGCGATGTACTGGCCTAACGGAGCCAGTTACAACGGTCAACGTGTCACTAATCTGGCTTTAGGTACGCCTGCGCGCGAGCTGGAAACAGAAATGCCTGATCAATTGTTTTGCTACATCTGGAGATGGTGCTGCATGGCCCCTGGGGGGCTGGAAGGGCTCAAGGCACTTGCTTTTTGGTGTTCAGTATTCTGCCCCTTCTGAAAAGTCGGAGTGTGAATTAATCTGGAAATGACAGAATGGGAGTTTGTGGTGCCGCTTAATCGAGCAAGAAGGTATATTGTAGAGGTTTTTTGGTGATTGTCGGGTAAAAGTTAGTTCGCTCGCGCGTTACAGGCGCCTGTGCGGGGCATGAACAGTTTTTAGTCAATCCCCGACCCTGAGGCAAGTTTTCCAAACATCGGTCGGAGCGAGAGCCTTGAGCTTTCAACCTTCCTCTCAGGGAGTAATTCAGTGCTTACGCTCTATGCTTAATGCTCGGTATTTATAATGCACGGTATTTATGCTTTATCTGAGTTGGATTTTTGGCTGACAACATTTGCCAGAATCTGACACATAGAATTAAGAAGGATAACGCATTAAGAAAAGGATGCGGAGAGACAAAATGCCAGACCTGGCAGGGCAGGTCTGGCATTTTTAAGGCGTGACGCTTTTCTTCTTCTGTAGGGCCGTATCGAAGTAAACTTCGGCGGGGGGTGATAGCCCAGCGACTGATGCAGACGCCTGCGAGGTCGCCAGATAGATGTGGTGGAGGCCTATGGCAAAGATAGCTACGTAGACTTTCAAGAATTGTGAATTGCTTAAATTTCCAATTCTTTGCAATATTTACTCGGCGCAATATAGTCAAGGCTTTGACGCGCTTTTCGGCGTCTTCAATTGAATCTCTGCGGGTGTCATTCCCCGGTGCTTGCACCGTTACCGGTTTTGGCATACTCGGCTCTTTCAGGAGCCGAGACTCTGTAGGGTCGGCTCTCAGGCCGACAATCCTGTAGATACCCCGCAGCTTGCTGCGCGAGA
>JANXMY010000232.1 GCA_025354405.1 Armatimonadota bacterium | reverse complement strand
GGTATACTGGCCGCATGGAACTTGGATTAACCGGCAAGGTCGCCCTGGTGACCGCTTCATCGAAAGGTCTCGGACGCGCCTGTGCGGAGGCTCTGGCCCGTGAGGGGACAAAGGTCGTCATCAGTGGGCGTCGCCCTGAGGAGCTAGCCCGGGCGGCCCAGGAGATCCGTCAGGTCATGTCGGTCCACGGGGCCGATGTCCACACCGTCACCGGCGATGTCACCCACCCCGAAGACATCCAGCGCCTAGTGCGGGCCGCCGTGGCCCGCTTCGGCCATCTGGATATTCTCGTCACAAATGGCGGCGGGCCCTCCCCCGGCAACTTCGCCGACTTGTCCGAATCGGACTGGCAGGCGGGGCTGGAGAGTACGCTCTGGCCGGTCCTGCGCCTGATTCGCGCCGCAATCCCCTACCTGGTGGCAGCGAAAGAGCGCGGCGGCGGGCGCATCATCAACATCGTCTCCACCAGTGTCAAGCAACCCATCCCCGGCCTTTTTCTCTCCAATGCACTGCGCCCTGCCGTGATCGGCCTGGCAAAAAGCCTGTCTCTCGAGCTGGCCCCGGATGGCATCCTCGTCAACAACGTCTGCCCCGGCTCCTTCGACACCGACCGCATCAAGCAGGTCTATGCCGCCCGCGCCGCCGGGACGGCCCTCACCCCCGAACAAGTCGCCGCCGAAGCCGCCAAAGCCATCCCCCTGGGCCGCCTCGGCGACCCGCGCGAGCTGGGCCACCTCGTGGCGTTTTTAGCCTCCGACAAAGCCACCTACCTGACCGGCCAGACGATCTCGGTAGACGGCGGGATCGTGAACGGGTTGTTTGGGTGAACTCATGGGAGTAAGAATGGAGTTATATTATGACGCTGCAATTGGAACAGGATTTTATGGCGATTAGCACCGCTGTATATGTCGCACCCGGATTGGAAATCCAGGTCTGTAAAAGTGCGAGTGTCCGCAGGGCGGACAAAGACAATGTCCCCGTGGGTTTATCTTATGTCTACGCAGTAGACAATCGCTCTATCAAAGACCCGGATTTCCAATCCGGGTGCGTAGGGTTAGGAATCTGACAGGAGATTTGGGATCATTGTACTTAATTACCAAAACATTCTCCCAGCTTTGCTAGACTTTGTGCCAGAGATCAGGGATGAATACGCCCTGATGAAAAAAGATCTTTGGATGCGGGTGCTCTGTGGGACGTACAAGACTATCGGGACATGGGAGCCGCTTACACCACAGGCAAATCGTTTGAGGAAATGCACAGCCCAGGCGTTACAATAGTATTTGAGGATCTGCTTGTGCCACTAATCCTAGCGTTATCGTGTGATGCTGAGGGTTCATTCCAACTGACAGAGATCATGAATTGGCTAGAAGAAGCAAGTGCGGATTCAGACGTGGCAAATGCAATCGCAGTAACTGTTTGTGAGTCATTAATCACGACCCACGTGAGCAAAATAGAAGCCATTTATCCTTACATGGGCAAGAGAGTCCGTGACATGTGCATTATGCAATTTTCAGAAAATCACATCTCTAAAGCCACTAAGCGGATTTTTTGGAGTAGGTTAGCGATACTGGTGCAGATACTGCGTGAGTTTCTTGCCTTGCACCCTGAGAAGACCAGCCTCGCACGTCGCGCACGTCGCTTCACCGAATAGGGCATTCACTCCTCCGGCGGAACCGGCATGGACCAGTTTTTGAGGCGGCTTTCCTGGATAATCAGTTTCATCTGATCGTAGGAAAGGTGATACTGATTGCAGAAGCGGGCGCGGTACTTTTCCAGCAGGTAGGCATTGAAGCGGGCCTGACGACGGGCCTGGGTGAGGGATTTTTCTTTGTCATAGCCTTTCCAGGAGGGGTCCGGGACGGGGTAGGCGTGGACGGCGGCGAGGTGCGCGTGATCGTCGAGCTCCGCTAAGGCCCAGGCCATTTTCTGGCGTTCGCCAATTACGAACTTGCTGCTGATGGCATCGTACGGGTCCGGCATCGGTTTGACCGGGGCGTGCAGCGGGGTGTGGTAGAGGATGGTGCCGCGCGTATCGCCCCCCGAGTTAGCGGTGACGCCCACGGGCAGAGGCGGCTTGACGACAGGAATTGGCGGGGGAGGAGGAGTGCAGCCGGCGGCGAATAAACCCGAAACAGCCAGGAAAGACATGGCCAGCCGAGAGGCCGCCTGCCTCGAAAAAGAACTCATACCTCTTTATACCTTAATTGTTCGCCGGTTTACCAAGCGATGAAAAAATCACTGATACTTACTCTCGATATGGGGACTTCCTCCGTTCGCGCGATGCTGTTCGACGCCCGGGGCCGTGCCGTGCCGGAGGCGGAGGTCCAGGCGGCCTATGTCCAGCGTACGACCGGAGACGGCGGCGTGGAGGCGGACGCCGAGAAGCTGCTGGCATTGACTGTCGCCAGCGTCGGCCAGCTGCTGCGAAAAACGGATAAAGAGGCCCTGAGCCGCGTGGCCGGGGTTGGCATTTCGTGCTTCTGGCACAGCCTGGTCGGAGTCGGGGCGGATAACAAAGCAGTGACACCCGTCTATTCCTGGGCGGACACGCGCTCACAAGGGCAGGTTTCGGCGCTGCATACCGAGATCCACGAGGACGAGTATCATGCCCGAACGGGGTGCGTGCTGCATCCCTCCTACTGGCCCGCCAAGCTGCGCTGGTTAAAAGAGACGCAGGCCGAGACATATGGGAAGGTGTCCCGCTGGATGGGCTTCGGCGAGTATGTCGCCTTGCGCCTGTTTGGGTCGGCGTCGTGCAGCCTCTCCATGGCCTCAGGTACGGGAGTATTCGACCAGAACAAAGCGGACTGGGACACGCCGACGCTGAAGCTGCTCGGACTGTCTCCTGATCAGCTCAATCCCCTGGTGGACCGGTCAGTGTCCCAATCGGGTTTGACTCAGGAATGGGCGAAGCCGCTGGGCGCACTGCAGAGCCTGCCTTGGTTCCCGGCAGCCGGGGACGGGGCCTGCTCGAATGCGGGCAGCGGAGCGCTGGATGCCTCGCGGATTGCAATCAATATCGGCACCTCTGGGGCGATGCGCGTGGCGGTCGAAGCCCCCCAGGTTGATATCTCTCCGGGCCTCTTTTGCTACCGCGTGGATTCAAGCCGCTTTCTGGTCGGCGGAGCATTCGCAAACGGCGGCAATGTCTATGCCTGGGAAAGCGCGAATTTACAGCTTGGCGACCGCAAGACTCTCTCGCGCCGCCTGGGGAAGATGCCGCCCGACGGCCACGGCCTCTCGGTGCTTCCTTTCTGGGCTGGGGAACGCTCTCCGGGCTGGCACGCCGGGGCACAGGGCATGATCACGGGCATGAACCTGCACACGACTTCGCAGGACATCCTGCGGGCGTCGCTGGAGGCGATCGCTTACCGCTTCGCCGCCGTGCATGACGTTCTGACGAAACAGTACCCCTTCGCTCAGGAGATCGTGGCCTCAGGCGGGGCATTGGTGCATGACCCGACATGGATCCAGATCATGGCCGACGTCTTCGGCGTCCCCGTCACCGCCAGCAAAGTCTTTGAAGCATCGAGCCGGGGCGCGGCCCTGCTAGCCTTAAATAGCCTTGGCCTGCTGCCCGACTTTTCAGCTGCCCCGGCTTACCTGGGCCGCGTCTACAGCCCTGATCCGACCCGTCACGCGGTATACGAGAAGGCCCGCACCCGACACGAAGCGTTGTACCGGAAGATGCTGGGGTGAGTGTTTCTCTCGAAGTATGCTTTTCGCTTGACAGGCTCTTGGGAACCCACCCCGCAGCGAACTAGGAACCCACCCCGCAGCAAGCTGCGACCCTCCCGAAACGGGAAGGTGAGCGGGAAGGGGACAAAGTGTTTGTCAACAAGACAAAAATCTCTTCCAAAAGGCTATGCCAAGAAGACCAAACTCAACAGATATTCACCCGCAAACCCTCCCGTTTCGGGAGGGTCGCAGCTTGCTGCGGGGTGGGTTCTTATCCTGCTGCTGGGTGGATTCTCGAGTGTCGGGGTGGGTTCCTAATTCGCTGCGGGGTGGGTTCCAAAGACTCCGCACAGGAAAAATAATGCCCCTCATCCTTCTCGCTATCGATCCTGGGCGTGCCAAATGCGGCCTGGCGGTCGTCTCCGGCCCTGATGTTGGTTCGACCTCCGAAGCTACCCAGTGCCTGGAGCGGGCCGTGGTAGAGACGGAGCGGCTGACCCTGGCGGTCGGCGAGATTCTGCGACGCCGACCTGAGATCGCGAAGCTGCTGATCGGAGACGGCACGAACAGTGCCACGCTTCGGCGCGCTCTCGCCAAGACTTTTCCTCTCCTCCCCCTCCAAACCATCGATGAGCACAACACATCGCAGCGTGCACGGCAGCGGTTTCTGGCGGAGAATCGGGCCCCTGGCTGGCGCCTACTGCTCCCCCGAAGCATGCGTTCCCCCGAAGTTCCCTATGATGATTACGCGGCTTTGATGTTGGCCGAGGATTATTTTTCAAAATAATTGGATATAATCGTACAAATCATGAAACAAACGCAATTTTGCGTTGTCTCTTGCTTTGGAAGCAGCTTCAAGACATCCAAAATTGAATTGCTTTCGGTACCGTTCCTCCCATTGGTGGTGAGGCGGTGCGCAACCGGTCAAACACTCGAAGCGCAGCAGGTGGAAACAGTTCACACCCGGCGGCATCGCGAGACGTGAGGCAGTGGGGATGGTTCGGACCTTCAAGGCAACATGGATACTTGGGGAAGAAGAACACTACCGAATTGCCAGCCTTTCGCGCTCTGCAGCTGAGTGCTGGTCTTTTCGACCTGGCTTTGAGAAAATAGGGCCGGGATGCGAGACGTTCGTTGTCAGGAGACACTCACTATGAAGAAGTCACTTGTACTTCTCGCCGGTGTAAGCATGGCCTTTATTGGTCTGCCCGCCATTTCCCACGCTCAGGCGGCCAGCGGCCCGTTCGCTGACGTCCCCACCGATCACTGGGCTTACCAGTCGGTGGACACCCTGCAGAAAGCCGGCATCGTGATCGGCTACCCGGATGGCACCTACGGTGGCCGCCGCCCGATGACCCGCTACGAGTTTGCAGTTGCCATCGCTCGTCTGCTCGCGCAGATGAACAAGGGCGGCGCCTCGGCAGCCGACCTGTCCGCTCTTCGGACTGACCTGGAGAACCGCATCGCGGGCAATACCGCCGCGATCGATGCACTCCGCGCCCTGGTCAATGGCTTCGAGCCTGAACTGACCCGGCTCGGCCAGGACGTCGCTGCGGCCAATGCCCGCCTCGACAGCCTGGAAGCCCGCGTCAATGCCCTGACGGGCCGCATGGACAACGTAGAAGGTAAAGTCAGCGCACTCGCCGCTGAGCAGGACCGTTTTCATGTCACCGGTGAAGTTAATGTCATCGCGCAGGGCGTCGCTTCGCGGCGTGGCCCGAAGAATGGCAATGTTCGCGGGACCTACTACCAGTTCCTGGACCGCAACGGGAATGCACAGCCATTCGACCCGAGCTTTGACAACCGTCTGCTGGGCAACACCGATGTTTACAACGACATCCTGCTGCACATCCGCGGCAAAGTCTCCAGCAATGCAACGGCGAACGTCGACCTCGACTTTGGTAACTACCTGAGCGCAGTCGGCAACACGGCGTCCTTCCCCGGACGCGGCACGGGTGCCGGTGCATCCTCGCTGTCTCCCGGCGGTCTGAACGCCAACAACCAGTACGCCAACGTCTACAAGGCTTACCTGGATGCTGCAGTCAAACTCGGACCTCTGGGCGGCGCTGAGCTGCTCGTAGGCCGCTTTGGCACCCAGTACACCAAGTACACCCTGAAGCAGGCGGATGCTGATGTTTACACCAACCTGATACAGACCGACTCCGGCGACACCATCACGGATGGTATCGGAGCCACCCTGAAGCTCGGACCGGCGCATGTGAATGCGTTCGCAGGCAAGCTTTCGGCGATCCCTTACTCCCAGCCTTATGGCGGTTCCGCGGCGTTCACGCCGACCTTCGGAAACCCCTTCAGCACTTCGCAGCAGACGCGGCCCGGCGGCCTGATCGCTGCTAACCATGCTGCTCCGCTGGACCAGATGGCGGGCGTTCGCGCCACCATCGGCGCACCGGAAGGCTTCGTCGTCGGTGCAACACTTGTCGAAGCGGGCCTCCGCAACGACGGTGCGAACGGCCTGGGCATCCAGGACGGTCTGACCGACCCAAATCGCGGCGGCAAGAACGCACAGTTCAATCGCCTGTCGGTATACGGACTTGACCTGAACGGCGCATTGCCATTCGGTCTGCCGGGTGTCAAAAAGGGCGGTATCCTGGTGGATGCAGCGTACACGGTTTCCGCGCATGGCTACAACCAGGGCTTCAACAATGTCGGTAATGGCTTCCGCTATTCCTCGCAGGAATACAACGCTGGCTTCGCCATTGGCCCCGTCCACCTTAAGGGTGGCTACCAGTACGTCGGACCAGAGTTCTCTGCTCCTGGCTACTGGGGCAAACTCGGCGCATGGAGCAACCCGACCAACGTTCGTGGCCCGATCGTTTCGGCTAAGATCGCTCTGACACCGAAACTGTCCTTCAATGCGGACGGTGAGTTCTACACGGCAGCTTACGGCACAAACAAGGATGGCTCGCCCATCAATTCGCCGCTGCGTGGCGCAGTCGACTACACAGACAACAATGGCAATCGCAAGCACGGCGGTGCCGATCATGTCAGCCGCTACCAGGTTGGTCTGGGCTACGGTCTGAGCAGCACCTATGCTGTTGATCTTGGCTACGAAGACGTTCAGTACGATATTCGTAACCAGAACGGCGCCAGCACGAACATTGTCAAGAGCGGACGCCCGGAAGAGAACTACACGACCATCGGCCTGGGCCACACGTTCAGCCCCAATGCATCCGTGAAGCTTCTTTACCAGATCGTTCACTACGATGACAAGGGCACCGGCTTCGGCGGTGGCATCCCCGGATCGCCGAACTTCGGCGGCAAGTCGGACGGCAGCGTCGCGACCGCACAGTTCCAGCTCAAGTTCTAAGCCCAGTCTTAGCGCGATCTGAACATCAACATTTGAAATACTCATCGTGTCCCGTGTGGGAACAGTGAACTCAAAACCCCTGAAGCTTTCTGCTCCAGGGGTTTTCTTTTTTCATGTGCGTCGGGAACCCGGCTCTCGTTCCAGGCGTCATAGTACTATCGAAGGAGTACCAATTATGCAGAACCCAAAATCAATTAACACGAAAATTATCGCCGCCGGCCTGGCGGGAACACTCCTGGGTGCCACACTGACTGGCGGAGTCGTTCACGCCGACATCCTGAGCACCATCTTGAAGGGCGCGGGAATCGGCATTCTGGTCAAACAGTTTCAGCGTCCGATCAATGACGGGCTGAACAAGATCACTGGAACGGCGGGGCCGAGCCGATATGAATCCACCAAAGTGGTACCGATTGTCAGCATCGGCCAGGGCGGCTATGTCGGCGCGGTGCAGGTTTCCGGCCCAAAAGTTCAGGTCGATCAGGTCCAGGCGGTTGGTCAGGTGGAGGGCAGTATTGCCAGTGACCGCTTCCGCTTGAAAGCTTTGATTCCCATTAACACGGAGAAGCCGAGTGATCTCAAGAGCATCAAGCGGGTCAAGGGGGTGGGGGTAAGCGCAATTATCGACGTTCGGGTATAGTGCCTGAATGAAACCACTGCTTGCGGCCATACTCTCGGGCGTCTTGTTCGCCTTCAGCCTGCCGCCGTTCGATCAGGAATGGCTGGGCTGGGCCGCCTTCGTTCCTCTGCTCTGGGCCGCTCCGGGGCGCCGGCCATTGGAAGCGGTGGGGATGGGAATGCTGGCGGGAGGAATGTGTGGGGTTGTCCAGGCCGGGTGGTATCATGATACCTCCCGGCTTTTTTGGGCGTACATCCCGTTTTTGTGGCTGTCGTTCCTGTTCGCGGTCGTCGCCCTGGCGGCGGCGGTCGTGCCCGTGGGCTGGAATCCAGTCCGGCGGGTCCTCGTCGTCACCTGCGTGGGCGTAGGCGGGGAGTGGCTGACTTCATTTTTGCCGCTGCCGCTGAATATCGCTCTGTGCCAATATAAAAACTTGCCGCTAATCCAGATTGCCGATTGGACCGGAATCTGGGGTGTCTCGTTCCTGCTCTGGTGGGCCAATGCCGCCCTGGCGGATTTTGCGCTGCGCCGCCGGTTCGCCCCCGCTGGCATCGGCCTGGGAACGGTTACAGTCATCATCGGTATCGGTGTGTTCCATCTCGCGCAAACTCCCGCCGCCAATCCGCGTCTCCAAGTCGCCGCAATCCAGGATCTGACCAGCGGCGAGACCGGCGATCTTGCTCCGCGAGTGACCGGTATTGACCGGGCGCAAATGACCCGTCAGGCGGCAGGATTAGGGGCTAAGCTGATTGTTTGGTCAGAAGAAGCATTAGGGGGCGAGTTTGAACCGAACAGCCCAAAAGACGAGACACGCGCCCTTGCCCGAACCCTAAAAGCTGCTCTCGTTGTTGGGTACTCCGATGACACCCACCCAAGGCCTTTCAACTGTGCGGCCTATATTGGCTCCGATGGAACGGTGCTTGCACCGACCCACCACAAAATCCATCTCTACCTGGCGGAGCGTGAGACGAACCTCTCAGGCCGAGCGGCGACCGTTGTGCAGACGCCGGAGGGGCCGCTGGGTCTGGAGATATGCTTCGATAGCTGCTACACCAACACGACCCGTGAGACTGTTCAGCAGGGAGCAAAGCTCGTTGCCATGCCCAACTACGATCCTCCCACACCGCGCGGAGTCCTGCACCGGCTGCACGGGGCTATGCTGCCGTTCCGCGCGGTCGAAAACCGTGTCCCCTTTGTCCGGGCCGACTCAAATGGCCTGTCGCAGATCGTGAGTTCCAGTGGCAGGATACTCGCTCAGTCGCCTCTCTTCGCGCCGGATGTTTTGGTCAGCACAGTAGAGCTGGGAAGCGGGCAGGGGACATTCTTCACGCGCTGGGGCGATTGGCTGGCGTATGTGTGTTTGGGCTTAACTGGGATTAATTTTCTCGCAGCACGATTGTGGAAAGACAGGATAGCCATTTGAAAGCGAAGCGAACGGCTTATATACTGGTGCTGATAGCACTGCTTATTGGAGGAGTCGTACTCTTGCGGCATTCTCTCGCGCCTCATCGGCTGCTGCCCCTCAGCGTTACCGGCCCAACTCTGCCGCCGGAAACGCCGATGACCCCGACGCAGGCGAAGCTCGTTGCCGGGGCGGAGGCGCAGATCGGGATGTACTGAGGCAATGGCCGATCTCGAGGCATTATCGGTACCCCAAATAAGGTAGAATGCAAAAAAGATTGAAGAATGGATACAAAGCCAATGCTAGGCTTGATAAAAAACAACATGACTACACTGAAAGCACTTTTGGTTGGCGCGGGCGGAATGGGCAAAACCTGGGGGGATAATCTCAAAGATCATCCCGATGTGGACCTCGTCGGCTGGGTCGATCTGCGCCCTGGGGCGGCGGCAGAAGCGGCGGAAGCGCTAAGCCTTGCCCCGGCCTATACCGGCACGGATCTGGGGAAAGCTCTGGCCGAGACCCGGCCCGATTTTGTCGTGGACGTGACTATCCCCGAGGCGCATCGGGATGTGACGCTGCTGGCTCTGGCTGCCGGCGTTCCCGTATTAGGCGAGAAGCCCATGGCCGACAGCATGGCCAAGGCCCGCGAGATGGTCGCGGCCTCCGAAAAATCCGGCAAACTTTACATGGTCAGCCAGAGCCGCCGCTATGATGCAAAGCTGATGGTGTACCGACAATTGATTCAGGAGCAGATCGGGGCACTGGGAATTCTTAACTCGGATTTCTACCTTGGAGCACACTTTGGTGGGTTTCGGGATGAGATGGCAAGTGTTCTGCTGCTTGACATGGCGATCCACACTTTGGACCAAGCCCGGTACCTGAGTGGTGCGGACCCGATCTCAGTTTACTGCGAGGAGTTCAACCCGGCCTGGAGTTGGTACAAGGGTGATGCCTGTGCGACTGCGCTCTTCGAGATGACCGGGGGCCTGCGCTACAACTACCGCGGTGCATGGTGCAGTGAGGGCAAGAATACATCCTGGGAATGTGAATGGCGAGCAGTTGGTCCACACGGATCGGCACTCTGGGATGGTGTGCATACTCCTGAGGCAGAAGTCGTTGTCAAAACAGGCGGATTTTTCAGTGAGACCGAGCCGCGCACAATCGCGGTGCCGGAAGGCGTCCCTGGCGGAATCGCCGGATCACTTCGGGATTTTATTCATGCTTTGACTACCGGGGCGACGCCGATGGGTGAATGCCATGACAATATCAAAAGCCTGGCGATGGTGTTTGCGGCAATCGAATCTTCCGCTACTGGCAAGCGTGTGCCGATTGCGATATAAAGTTCTCTATGACTCTTTCTCCCTACTGGCTGTTGTTTTTAACCGTGCTTTTGCCGCTGCCTTACAGCACCGACCGGCGCGGGCGGCGGTTTCCCTGGATCACCTACTCACTGATCGCCTTAAACGTGATTGCGTATCTGCTGACGTACCATACCCCAGGTGCATTTGAGCGCTGGGGGCTGATTCCCAAACACCCCCATTTTACTGCGCTTCTTACTGGCATATTCCTGCATGTGAGTGTTGGACACTTGTTCTGGAACATGGTTTTTCTGTGGTTGTTTGGCCCACATGTCGAAGAGGCTATTGGTCGAGAAGCGTTTCTCGCCCTCTATCTTGGTGGCGGAATTGCGGCAGGGTTGCTGCATATGGCGATTATCCTCGCCCGCGGGGAGATCGTGGCTGTGCCGCTGGTTGGAGCCTCCGGGGCAATCTCCGCCATCCTCGCGCCGTTTGCGATCCGGTTTCATCGCGCCCAGATTAAACTTTACTGGCTGCCCGCCGCTCTGGCTTTCCGCAGCTGGAGCCAGCTTGAAGTCCCCGCGGTCGCTGGGTTGGGGTTGTGGCTGCTGCAAAATATTGGTGGCGGACTCTTGTTTCTCTGGAAGCCCGAGCCCGGCGGCACTGCTTACTGGGCCCACATCGGCGGCTTTGTCTTTGGCCTCGTCGCAGCGGAGCTGACGGGTCTGCTGCGGGATGGAAGACAGGATTACCTCCTCCAGGATGCTCGGACGGCAGTCGCCGAGGGTGCCTCAGAAGCTGCGCTGCGCACGTATCACACCTATTTGGATCGAGATTCGGAAAACGCGGTGGTACGGGCGGAAATGGCCCGGCTGCTGGCTGTCGGATCCGATACGGATCGCGTGGAGGCCGGACTGGAGATGCTGGGGGCGATCCGAAGCTTTCTCAAACAGGAAGATAGCCCAGCGGCTGCGAAATGTGCCGGAGATGCCCGTGCCCTGGGCCTGCCATTGCTGCTGTCACCCCATGAACGTTTGCGTCTGGCGAGTGCGGCGGAAGGTATCGGCGACGCTGAAACGGCGATCACTTTGCTTCGCGCAATTATGGAAGAAACGGCAGATGCGCCGGAGGACCAGATGGCTCGCTTGAAACTGGGACAGCTTCTCCGTAGAGATCACCCGGAAGAGGCGGAAACAATACTCGCCGGGTTCGTCTTAAAATATCCGCAAAGCGAATGGGTGCGGAGTGTCAATGAATCACTGCAAAAAAACGTTTGATTTCCGAAGGATTCAGGCAGACCTTGAACCTTCTGTTTTACGGCTTTCCACACTTCTCGGAGTCTTATGAGTCTGAATCCAAAACGGGCCAAAACGCTGGTTCTGGTGTATCAAATTGGTTCGCTGGGAGATACGGTGGTTTCTGTGCCGTCCTACCGAGCGGTCCGGCGGCATTTCGGGCCGGATGCCGATATCCGGGTGCTGCATAATGCCCCGCGCGACAGCCGCGCCTTACCGCATCAAGTGCTGGAAGGCTCCGGCCTGGTCAACGGCTCAGTAACATTTGAGCAGTTCTCGGGCCGCAGTACGTGGAAAACCTGGATTGAACTCTGGTCCAAACTTCGTGCTTTAAAAGCCGATGCCATCGTCTATGTCGCTCCCGGAGAGCGCTGTCCGTCCTCCGTCCGGCGCGACCGGCTCTTTTTTCGCCTGTGCGGCATTCCTCAGCGTATCGGTTTCCACGCTGTTGACCCGAAAGTTTTTGATACCAGGGACGCCGCCGGACGACTATCCACCGTTCCCCATGAAGCAATCATGCGGCTGGATCGTCTTGAACAAGACGGAATCGAAGAACGGCGCTCTTTCGATATGGGACTTCCGCTCCTGGCAGTCCCTATCCATAAAAGTGATGAGGCTCGGCTGTGGCTGGAAGGGAAGTGCCGTTCGGAGAAGATGCAGGTGGCGGTTTGCCCCGGTGCGAACCAGTCGGCGAAATTCTGGCCGATTGAGCGTTTCGAGGAGATCGGCAGACGATTGATCTCGCTAGGAATGGAGATTATCATTATCGGTGGTCCGGCTGAGAAGGAGGCAGGAGATCGGCTAGTGTCTGCTTGGGGCCAGGGAATTAATGCCGCAGGACAGTTCTCCGTCATCGGGTCAGCGGCTTTGATCTCGAAATGCTGCCTGCTTTTAGGACTGGATACCGGCACAACACACCTGGCCGCCGCGCTGGGTGTGCCGTGTGTCGCACTGTATGCCGACCGCGACGCTCCGGGCCAGTGGGAGCCACTGGGAGAGAGCCATTTGGTTCTGCGTCATCCCATGCCCTGCGGTGGGTGTGGCGTCGACCTCTGCCCCGTGCCGGGTCATCCCTGTATGACGGGGATCCACGTGGATCAGGTCTGGGCAGCGGTTCAGGAGATCCTCGGGCGTGTCTCTTGAAATCTCATCTTCTAAAAAACGACTTCACGCAGAAGGCCACCGTTCTCTTTGAACCAGGCAACTGTTTTTGAGAGGCCGTGCCGCAAATCGTGGGCTGCTTCAAAACCGAAAAGCTCTTTTGCCCGCGTTACTTCTAGGCAGCGGCGCGGCTGACCATTGGGTTTGGATGAATCCCAGATGATCCTTCCCTCAAAGCCTACCTCGTCAGCAATCACGGTCGCCAGGTTCGCGATTGCAATCTCTTCGCCCGTGCCCAGATTGACCGGCAGGTCGCCGTCGTAACGTTCTGCCGCCAGCAGCAATCCTTCCGCCGCATCTTCGACATACAAAAACTCGCGGGTTGGTGTGCCGTCACCCCAGAGTACAATCTCCGTACGCCCCGCCGCTTTAGCTTCTGCACACTTACGGATCAGGGCCGGAATAACATGGGATGTGTGCAGATCGAAGTTGTCACGTGGTCCGTACAAGTTAACCGGCAGCAGAAAGATTCCCCTGAAACCGTACTGGGCACGGTAGGCCTGAAGCTGAGTCAGCATCATTTTTTTTGCCAAGCCGTAGGGTGCATTTGTTTCTTCCGGATAACCGTTCCAGAGGTCATCTTCGCGGAACGGGATCGGTGTGAATTTCGGATAGGCACAGATTGTTCCAGTGGCTACGAATTTTTTTACACCCATCTGCCGGGCGATCTCGATCAGCTGGATGCCCATAATGGCATTGTCATAGAAAAACCGACCAGGGTTCTCCTGATTTGCCCCGATACCGCCAACGACCGCCGCCAGGTGCAGCACCAGATCAGGACGGGCCGTTTTGTAGAGCCGAACGATGGCGTCGCGGTCGCGCAGATCGTACTCCGCCGAGCGCGGGACGATAATCGTTTGGCAGCCGCGTGCGCGCAGTTTATCCACTACGAACGAGCCAAGGAATCCAGCTCCACCGGTGACCACGACCCGTTTTTCGCCCCAGAAGTCTTGTTCGTCGGTCATCGGCTGCCTGCCGTCACGTTCTCGCGAGTCGACAGCCGGGTCAAAGCGGCGATCTCTTCCTCAACCATCAAACTTACCAGCTCATGGAATGTCGTTCGCGGCTCCCAGCCTAGCTTCGCTTTTGCTTTGCTTGCATCCCCGATCAGCAGCTCGACTTCGGCAGGACGCTCGTAGCGGACATCATGGACGACATACTTCTCCCAGTCCAGCCCTACCTGGCTAAAAGCTTCGTGCAGAAACTCACGCACCGAGTGTGTCTCGCCAGTTGCAATCACATAATCGTCGGGTGTCTCTTGCTGCAGCATCAGCCACATGGCTTCGACATATTCCTTGGCATAGCCCCAGTCACGCTTGGCTTCCAGGTTGCCTAAATAAAGCTTATCCTGAAGACCTGCCTTAATCTGTGCCACCGCCCGCGTAATCTTCCGGGTCACGAAGGTCTCCCCGCGTCGGGGGGATTCATGATTGAATAGAATGCCGTTGCAGGCGAATAACCCGTAGCTTTCGCGGTAATTGACCGTAATCCAGTGCGCATATACTTTGGCCGCGCCGTAGGGACTGCGTGGATAAAATGGGGTCGTCTCGTTTTGCGGAACCTGCTGAACCAGGCCAAACATCTCAGAAGAACCAGCCTGGTAGAAGCGCGTCTTCAAGCCGACTTCGCGGATGGCTTCGAGCAGACGGATCGTCCCAAGGCCGGTGACGTCTCCGGTATACTCTGGAATGTCGAAGGAGACACGCACATGGCTCTGGGCTGCCAGGTGATAAACTTCATCGGGCTGAATTCGATAGAGAAGCTTGATAAGGTTTGTGGAATCGGCGATGTCGCCGTAGTGCAGAAAAAGCCGAACCCCGTTGATATGGGGGTCTTCATAGAGGTTGTTGATGCGGCTCGTGTTGAATGTGGAGGCTCGCCGAATGATTCCATGAACTTCGTAACCTTTAGCCAGCAGCAGCTCCGCCAGATAAGAGCCGTCCTGGCCGGTAATACCCGTAATCAATGCCTTTTTCATGAAAAACCTTTCGTAATAGGCTCAAAGCTATCCTCGGCGTTTAAGAAGCACTTTGCGCCGGGCGCAACGATTATACCGCCTTTCCGGCAGACTTGTCTGTTCTCTAGGTCTGAGGAAAAAATGGTGATTTTGTTGGGGCTTTGGCCTGCTCAGTCCTAGGAAATTGGCAGTATGCGAGAAAGCATACTTTCCGCTTCACTTGCTAAGCTTGAGCCGAGCAATGTCGCGTAACTGATCGTCCCGCCGGCGATGGAGAAGGCATTGGTGTCACCTCGTCAAATATCCCGCTTCACAGCGATTTTGGACATTGTCAGGCATATGCTCTCAATGAATCGGAATCGGGCCCTGCGGTTGTTTTTTGCCCTTGCTTACGGTATTATAGTGTTGCGGCTCCACTTTTCGCTTCCTGCATACTCTCATGGGTTCCGACGATAAGTTGGCATGATTCTTGCACTATGACTTTGCAGTGCTGACTTTTTTCGTCTCCCATAGCAAATAAGCAGGATGAGAACAAGAAAGGCGATTTCATGTCTGATAAAATTCATCGGGAGCTTTCTTCTGCTGGATACTCCAAGCCACCCGGGTCGTTTCCCCGTACCAGAGACAAGTAGGAATTCTGCTTAATCCGCAGGAACTTTATCTTGATGCATATCTGCATAATCAATGAATATTTCTACCCGGACAATGCGGGCGGAACGGGGACGGTGCTGTCCGACCTGGTTCGCTCTCTGCGGGAGACATTCAGCGACATTGAAATCGATGTGGTTACCAGCAAAAATCTGTACCGCCGGCAGAATGCCTCACTGCCTGCGTATGAAGAGTGGAACGGCGTACGTATTTTTCGTCTCGCAACCCCCCGGCCAAATGGCCTTTCTCCAGTACTACGCCTCGGTGCGAATCTTCTTTTCTGCCTATTTGCCCTGACCAAACTTATGCGTCTCGGTAAATACGATACCGTGCTGATTGGAACGGCTCCGCCCATGGTGGCGATGTGTGCTCAGTTCCTTAAGTGGCTCAAAGGAACGCCGTTCGTCTACATTGTCTACGATTTGGAGCCTGACCGCTCTGTCACCATGAAGATGATGTCAGAATCGCATCCGGCGGCCCGAATCTTTCGTGCCTCCCAGAAACGCTGGCTGCACTCCGCCGCGAAAGTCGTGGTTCTAGGCCGCTGTATGCAGGAGCGTCTGAGCGAAGCCTATTCTTTGCCGCTGGGGAAAATCGAAGTGATCCCAATCGGCTCGGACCCGGAGGAGATCGCTCCCTGCAGCCGGCAGAGTCGTTTCCGGGAAAAGCATGGGATTACCGGCTTTGTCGTCCTGTACTCTGGGAATTTTGGGCGCTATCATAATTTCGACACGGTCTTAGATGCGGCGACAATCCTGGCACAGAGCAAGAGCACCATTTCATTCGTACTGGTGGGGGACGGTGCCCAGAAAGAGCATATCGCACAGCGGATCGCCACTGAAAAAATCGGCAGTGTTCGTATGTTCCCCTTTGTCTCCAAGGAGGATTATGCTGATCTTCTCGCAACTGCGGATGTGTCGCTGGTCACATTGGAACCGGGCATGGAAGGGCTGTGCGTCCCCAGCAAGTTTTATAGTATTTTGGCTTCCGGCCGCCCAACTATTGCAGCGGTGTCTCCAGTCTCTGAAGTCGCCCGTGTGATCGATGAAGCCCAGTGCGGCGTTCATATTGCACAGGATTCTGCCGATGATATGGTAAGGACTCTTCGTACTCTGGCCGATGACCCGGGGGAAGTCGATCGCCTTGGTCAGAATGCGCGCTCGATACTGCTGGAAAAATATTCGACCGGGCACCTTGCCATACAGTACCATTCCACGCTGATGGAAGCGGCACAGGGGGGGCAGTCGGATCGATCATTGTCAGTAGAGCTGGAAACGTTATCTGGAAAAGGGTAACAATCTTGATCTGTTTTCCGTATCTAGTTGTGAGATTTCGCAACGCGGCGGCCTCAATCGAAATCAATACTCGGAATAAATACCACGCATGAATGAATTATTAAGCGGACCACAGCCTAGCTATCAACCGGGACCCTATCCAGGAACACCGTCCAGCAGCCCGGAAATCGACTTGAAGGACTTTTCTTCGATGCTTCGCCGTCGAAAATGGGTTGTCCTTCCGATTATTCTAATCTGTCTGGGCGGGGCTTATCTCTGGACCCTTAACACGCCGAAAGTCTGGCGTGCGGAGGCGCAGCTTCAGCTCGTTCCGCAAGCGATCTTTTCCAGCACTTCAACATCGAACACCAATTCTGCTGCACCTTCAACCGAGACCATGGAAACCCAGGTTGCCATGATCCAGAGTGCCGGCATGGTCGAGCGAACTCTTAACCAGTTAAAGAATGACTCCCTCGTACGCGGCGGCACGACTGATACTAGTTACACGATGGAAGACATCCAGGACGCGGTCAAGGTCACGAATCCTCTCGACTCGACACTGCTTGTCGTGACTGCGGACGGGACAGACCGGACTCAGGCGCAAACACTTGCAAATGCCGTCGCCCAGGCCTACGTTCTCTGGAAAAAAGACAACGCCCAGCGGGACATTCGTAGTGCCGAAGAAAGTCTCCGATTTCGAGCCGCGAAAGCCAACACTCAGCTTCAGGAGGCGGAGCGTCAAGAAAGAAATTTCAAGCAGTCGCATCACCTGGCAAATGTCCCCGGGGAGCAGATTGCGGCGGTTGCGACCGCCGAGCAGTCCGATTCAAACGTCTCCCTCCTCAAACAGGATCTGGTTGGCCAGCAGGCACGCCTCCTAGTTCTGGAGGCGCATCTGAAAGCGGCCAATGCCGCCGTTCACTCTGCTGACGGTGTTCCAGACGGCTCGCTGGTAATTAGTCTCCAGGCGAAACTAGGTGAACTGCAATCAGAGCGTAAAGATGCAGAGCTGCGCTACACCAAGGATTATCCTGGCATCCTGCCGGAGCTAGACGCCAAAATCGCGAATGTCCAGATTCAGCTCGCGCGCGCCCTGCGTGCCGCCGGCAACAACGATGCCCCTTCCCTCGAAGTCCGAAGCGGACTTGTCTCACAAACAAATGATGCACGGGTCAATCTGGCATTGACCCAGGCCCGGCTGAATGCCGCTGTGCAGGCAGGTCAGGCTCTGCAAAACAAGGTTTCAGGCCTGCCGGATATTCAAATGCAGTATGCCCAGCTGGACCGGAATACCCAGCTCCAGACAAACCTCTATACCCAGCTTCAGGCCAATCTCAATGCAGTGCGTTTGGACCGGGACCGGGTTTCCGGCAATGTCCAGCTGATCCAGAGCGCATTTGTCCCAGTGCTGCCCTACAAGCCAAATCTGAAAACAAATATGGCGCTGGGCCTCGCGCTGGGCCTCCTGCTTTCCCTCTGCATGGTGCTTCTGCTGGAGCAGCTTGACCAGCGGATACGTACTCTGGATGAGATGCGTGCACTGATTGCCGGACCGATCATCGGCATGCTTCCTCGGACACCCCGCGCCTACATGACGGCCCAGGCGAACGGACGGCAGCTTCCCGAGTTTGAGGAGGCGTTCAGCCTGGCACGAGTGAACTTGGCGTATCTCCACCACCACACGCTCGAGCACGAGGAGTTCCCACAGCAGACGATTTTAATTACCAGTGCCCTTCCCGGCGAAGGCAAATCTGTGGCGGCGGCTCAGCTTGCCCGCAGCATGGTCGCAGCCGGCAAAACGGTCATTCTTGTGGATGCTAATCTGCGACGCCCGGCGAAAAACTCGCTCTTCCCGGACGGGAAAACCGGTGGCCTTGCCGACGTACTGGCAGGGACGCTCCCTCTGGACGAAGCGCTCACGACCACGGAGATCGACGGCCTCACCGTTCTTCCCGCCGGAGAGAGCACGCAGAACCCGACCGTGCTGCTGTCGCACCCGCGGCTGGCCGAAATCATGGACAGTCTCCGTGTCAAGGCCGACGTCCTGATTATCGATGCCCCGGATTGCTCCTCCGTCGCGGATACGCTGCTGCTGACCGCCCATGCCGACTGCCTGATGCAGGTAGTGCGCATGAACTTTGGAGACATGGACACTCTCCATAATGCCTCATTGGCCCTCCACGCGACCGGGAAGAAAGTGACAGTTCTGGCGAACTGTCTCACACGTTCCCAGCAGCGTGTGTTCCGCTCACGCTTTTCTTATGCTGCTCTTTCCAGTCCGGTCGAGCGTCATGCTCTTCCTGCCAAATTTGATCAAACCCTAGTCGTCAACCGGCCACAAGACCTGCTCTACGCAAACTCGGCAGCTCACAAGTCTCTGGAAACTGATGGAGAAATGCCGGAAACGGCGGCCTCGGCATCGTAAAGGAAAATCCTATGAAACTCTCCATTGCACTTTCCCTGCTCGTGTCGGCCACTCTGATCCCAGCTCACGCCCAGCAGACTGGGGTGCCGGTCGCAGTGACGGCAAGCTATCAGCTCGCCCCATCGGATGTGGTGAGCATAACTGTCGTCAATTTTACCAATCTGTCGGTAGCTCAGGCCGTCGTCGCCCCGGACGGCACAGTGGCGCTCCCTTTGCTGGACAACGTCTCTGTCTCCGGGATGACGACGGCCCAGACCGCACGTCTGCTGACAAAGCGCTGGCGTAAATATGTCATCAATCCGGCCGTGAGTGTTTCGCTGATGCAGAAGCACGTGCAGAACGTTGTCTTCAGCGGCTGGCTGACACATCCCGGCACACTGCCCTTCCGGCCCGGAATGCACCTGATCGATGCGCTGGCCGAAGCTGGCGGCTCTTTGCCCGGTGGTGATTCCGTGCATTCTACGCTGACCCATGCCGACGGCACAGTTCAGCTTCTGGATCTCAGCTACCCGGACACCAAAGTGTCCGATCCTGCGGTGAACAGCGAGCTTGCCCCCGGAGATGTCATTTATGTGCCCGAGCAAAGAGGCAAAGTGAGCGTCGTCGGTCAGGTCAAAATGCCTGGGTCACTGACCTATAACGATCACTTGACTATTCTGGAAGCGATCAATGCCTGCGGCGGTGCACTTCCGGAAGTCGCGGACTTAAAAGCGGCGACATTCACCCACAACGGCGCTGAGTCGAAAATCGACCTGGATGCGATGCTTCTGCACGGCGATATGTCGGCGAATGTCAAAATGTCGCCCTACGATAGTATTAATATTCCTGAGCTGCACAACAAGGTCTATGTCTTTGGTGACGTCGCCCGTCCAGGCTTTTATTACTTCAAGCCAGGTGACCGAATTGTCGACGCTTTGGGCGGAGTGGGCGGCCCTCTCCCGCAGGCTGATTTAGGCAAGATCAATGTGATGAACATTAACACGATGAAGAAGGACCCGAAAAAGGATTCAGAGAAAAATCCGAAGAAAGATGCAGAGAATGATGAGCAGATGGCCCGGGTAAACCTGAACGACTTTCTGCTTAAGGGCAAGTATGAGGGCAATCCGTTTGTCACCAATGGCGACACAATGTATATTCCGGACAAGCACCATACAGCGAATATCAGCGATCTCTTGTCGCTGATTTCCGGTGTCGGCTCAGCCGCCTACACGGCGAGAGTCCTGAATAACCGCTAAAAAAAGTTATGATTATCGGAGCAGAAAAAAAGAGGGCAGTGTCAGTGATCGGCACCTTACCCGCACCTTCGGCAAGGTGGCCTGGACTGCTGTTCGCCCTTGGCGTCCTGGCACTGTACACCCCGACGCTGATTGATGCCGGGCAGCAATGGATGATCAATGATAACTACGCGCATGGCGTGTTTATCTTTCCGCTGTGCGCGTTCCTGCTCTGGCTGCGCCGGGACGACATCCGAAGTGCGCCGGTGCAGCCGAGTGTGTGGGGACTGCCGCTGCTCGTGGCGGGCGTGCTTTTACAGTCGGCAAGTTATCTGCTGCAGATTAAATATATCGGCATGTGGTCGCTCGCTCTGACACTGGCAGGCGGCGTTTTGATGCTGTTCGGGCCGCAGATGCTGCGGATTGTCCGTTTTGCAATCGTGTTCTCGCTGCTGGCAAATCCGCTGCCGCATTCGCTGCTGAGCGGCATGACGGTCTGGATCCAAAATGCCAGTACCGTCGGAGCGGCGGGTCTTATGGACCTGCTCGGCTTTACACTGGTGCGTAACGGCAACGTGATCCAGGTGCCTGGGGCAGTGCTGGAAGTGGCGGCGGCTTGCAGCGGGTTTCATAAGTTTCTCAGCCTAAGTGCCTTTACGCTGCTTTATGGATATCTGTTTACCGAGAGTAATCGGGTCCGGTTGATTTTGCTGATCTGCGTCCTGCCAATCGCTTTGATTGCGAATGTCCTGCGCATTGCGGGACTGATCGCTGCAGCCACAAGCGGCGGCCTCCACGCACTGCATGCGGCGCATGACATGGCGGAATATCTGGCGATTTTGCTTGCGTTTGGACTGCTTGTGCTGCTTGGAAGGAGCCTGGGATGTCGAAATCTTCGTTTCTCCCTCTAATCGCCTGCATCCTTGTTCTGGCGGCGACAGGCGCGAATTACGGCTTAGGTCAGCTGGATGTACCGAAGCCCCATCGCTTGCCGGTGGAAAGCTTCCCCTCCAAGATCGGTGTTTGGTCGGGCGGACCGCTGCGCGATGTCGATATTGATATCGCCCGTGCCCTGCCGACCGCCAAGATCGTTGAACGCGTATACACGAGTCCGACTGGCGAGCAGGTAGACCTGATGCTGCTGACGGCCACAGAAGACGAAGACATGCACAGTCCGCAGGCGTGTTTCCCCTCGCAGGGATGGAAGCTAAGCGATATCCAGGCAATTCAGATAGACGGGGACCCTGGAACCCGCATGAGCGCGGAGCTGGACGGGCAGCGACAGTCTGTACTCTATTGGCTGACCGGCTATTTCCCTCCGGCACCGCCACCCAATGAATTTGTGCGCAAAATCGCGGCTGTACGTGGGCATTATTTAAATCGCTATAAGAATATGTCTTTGTTTGTTCGTCTGATCACCTCCGATGACCCGCAAGGCCGTAAAGCGCTCACCGATT
This sequence comes from Armatimonadota bacterium, assembly GCA_025354405.1. Lineage (GTDB taxonomy): Bacteria > Armatimonadota > Armatimonadia > Armatimonadales > Capsulimonadaceae > JANXMY01. The sequence continues at coordinate 15,057 of JANXMY010000232.1, read as the reverse complement.
TCACAACGGCCTTGCATGAGCCGCTCCGAGCACTCAAGGCCACCGTCAGCAGCAAGTCACAAAGTCATGCCGCTCCGTTTAAATTCTAATCTTAACCCGAAAGTGAAATCTTAGTATGTCAATTCCCGCTCTGCCCAAGTTCAGCAAAGATAAGAACTTGACTGCCCGAGAGCGTGCTCTTCGAGCCGACCTGCCCGATGCCTCTCCGATGAAACGCCTCGCACCCTGGCTGCTGTCCGGGCTGGCGCTGGTGGTCGGGTTTGGCGGCGGTGTCCTCGCGACACGGCATCGCCATGAATCCGCTCAGAACATCGCCGCGGTCAACGGCTCCAAGATCACCTCCGATCAGCTCTTTGCCCGTCTGCAGGCTGTGGCCGGACCGGCGACGCTGCATCAGATCGTCCAGGAGCAGCTTCAGCTGCAATTTGCCGTAAAAAAAGGTGCCGCTCCGACCGATGCGGATGTCGAAGACAGATTTCAAAAGATGCATGCCAACCCGAACTTTTCCCGGGAACTGGCAGCGAGTGGTCAGACTGAATCCCAGTACAAAGACAACTTACGTGTCAAGCTGGCACAGGCCGCCGTGCTGACTCAGGGCGTGACTGTCACCGACGCTGAGGTCAAAAAATATTACGAGAATGAGACCAGCCCGCGCAACCTTCGGGCCCTGTTCTATCAGCCCGAGACCCTTTTTGTCCGTGCGATCGGAGTTGCGACTCCGGCCGCTATGGCAAAAGTGCAGTCGGAGCTAGCCGTACACACGCCCTTCGAGCAAGTCGCGGCGCAGTACAGCCTCGATGCGGGCAGTAAGAACAAAGGCGGTCTGCTTCAGCCTTTGCAGCGCGGGCGATCTCCGCTCAGTCCGACGCCAGCTCTGGAACAGGCCCTGTTTGCACTGAAAATTGGCGATACGTACGGCCCGGTCTCATTCCACAACGGCTTGTGGCTCTTTCGATGCGAGGACAAAAAGCTGAGCTTGACCAAGCCGTTTTCGGAAGTCAAAGACGATTGCATTTTGGGCGAAAAGATCGCCAAGGGCACCCGACTGAAAGGCGCGGCTGTGCAGGCTGAGTTCCAGGATTTTCAGCATAAATCCATTTTGCAGGCGTTCTGGACCCAGTACCAGCCCGTCATGGCGGCGCATTAGTCGTGAAAGCCCGCGCTGAAAGACGGCCATGAAAATCGTCCAATCCGTCTCCGGCAAGTTTCATCACTTTCATCTGGCGCGTCAGCTGTATCGGCATAGCGTATTGGAATCCATTTTCTCCTCCTATCCCGTCCAGAAGCTGCGGGAAGAGGGGATCCCGATGGATAAGATACAGACGTTTCCTTGGGTGAACCTGATTGAGCGCGGAGTGCAGAGGTTCGGACTGACCGCCCGACAGACCTGGGGGCTGAGCCGCTGGCATCGCGAGAGCTTCGATGCGTATGTCGCGCGAAATCTGCCGGAGTGCGATGTTTTTCTCGCCCACTCCGGCTCGGGCCTCTTCGCCGGTAAGCTTTCGCAGAAACGTGGCGGACGGTACATCTGTGATCGCGGCGCGTCTCACATTCGGTTCTGGAGCGAAATGCTCCCGGAAGAGTTTGCCCGCTGGGACGAAGTCTTTCCGGGCGTTGATCCCCAGGATATCGCGCGAGAGGAAGCGGAATACGCTCAGGCGGATGTCATCACGCTGCCCTCGCGGTTTGCGCTCCGTACTTTTACGGAGCAGGGCGTATCGCCGGAAAAGATCAGAGTGGTTCCGTATGGGGCCAATCTTAGCAGCTTTGAACCGGTCTCACAGCCTGACCCGGAAACGTTCGAAGTTCTTTTTGTCGGAGCCGTTTCGTTTCTCAAGGGAATACCCTATCTTTTGAACGCGTTCCAGAAATTGCAGCATCCGAAAAAGAGGCTAACCCTCGTTGGAGCCGTCCTCCCCGAAATGGCCCGCTACCTGCAGGGGAAATCGCTGGCGAATGTCGAATTAACCGGACCGCTGCCAAATAGCCGCCTGAAAGAAATTATGAGCCGAAGCCATGTCATGGTGTTTCCCAGCTTGAACGACGGTTTCGGGATGGTCATGGGCGAGGCGATGGCCTGCGGCTGCCCGGTGATCGCTTCCACGAACAGCGGCGGAGAGCATCTGATCGACGACGGCTGTGAGGGGTTCCTGATCCCGATTCGCGACTCTGCTGCGATTTTGAAGCACCTGGAACAACTCGCTCAGGACCCACCATTACGCGACCGGTTGAGCCGGGCAAGCCTGGCGCGAGTCGCGTCCCTGGGCGGATGGAACGACTACGGGGACAAAATGGTTTCCGTGCTTCAGGAACTGTCAGGACATACTGCGTGAGCCTACGTTTAGTCAAACATTTCTTCGCGATTACGGGCGGTCAGATGCTGAATCTGTTCGGTCAGATTCTGCTTGCCCCCTTGTTCCTCAGGCACTGGTCGCTTGCCGTTTACGGAACCTGGATTGTTCTTTCAACGATGTCTTCCACCCTCGGTAACTTGGATCTCGGTATGAATTCCGCGGTCGGTAACCGGCTGCTTGCAAGCCATACTCGCGACGACCAGGAAGATTATCGGCGGTGTCAGCACTCCGCCACGGTGTTTTATTTAATCCTGGCTTTTGGGGCGAGCCTGCTCCTAGGACTGGGCCTCTGGCTGCTGCCGGTCAATTCCTGGTTCGGTGTCAAACGTTCCGCCGTGCCGGACGCTCCCTGGATCCTCTGGCTCCTGGCGTTGCAGGTACTGTGGATGATGCCGGTCGGTCTGCTGGGGAACTTCTACACCACGGTCGGCGATCCGGCCCGCTCCAAATGGATCAACAACTGGCGATCCGCAGGTGTGCTGCTGATGACAGTAATCGGTCTGGAGGCTGGCTGCGGGATGCGGACTTTAGCCCTGCTGCAGCTGGTCCCGATGATTCCTGTCGTCGTCTGCGTTCTCTGGGACATCCGCCGCCGTTATCCGCAGCTCCTGCCGGGTGTTTCCCATTCCGATAAAACCGTGATGCGTCAGCTGCTGCGGCCCAGCCTGATGTTCGCGGTGATCGCGGTCTCGTTCTCGCTGATGCAGCAGGGAAGCGTCACCGTCACTTCGGCACTCTTCGGAGTCGTCGCCGCTGCCGTTTTCACCACCGCCCGTACCCTGACCAGTATGGCGATACAGACGGTACGGATTATCGGGACCACGGCCTGGCCGGATATGACCATTCTGTACGCCCAGGGCGACATCGTCCGGCTGCGGCTGCTGAATCGCCTCGTCGTTACCTCTTCTGCAACACTCTGCGTCGCCATTGCCGCCGCGCTCTGGTTTCAAGGCCTTTCCGTCCTCAGTGTCTGGATGCCCAAAGTCCATGTGAACCTCTGGTTTCTGCGCCTGCTCCTGATCTACATCGTTTTGCAGGCTCCGTGGATCGCCAATACCAATGTCACGGCGGCGATCAACCGTCACCATAATCAGGCCTGGTCGTATCTGGCTTCCGGCGTGGCTTCCCTCGGGAGCATGCTGATGCTCGCCCCGGTGCTCGGGCTGAATGCGATCCCGCTCAGCTTGATCATCGGCGAACTGCTGGCCTGCTATCATTTCGTGGTCAAGGACACCTGCACGGTGCTGGGAGAAACCTACGCGCCGTATGCCGCCCGCCTCTGGCTGGGTCTCGCGGCTATCTTCTCCTGCGCTCTGGGAGCGGGGTGGCTGGCCCAGCACGTCGTCTGGGGCCCCCCTCTGCTGCAATGGGCGGAAGTGGGAGCGGCAACGCTGGCAGCCTCCTGCCTGGCCGCGCGATTTGTCTGGATCAGCCCCGGGGAGCGAAATTTGCTGCGTCAAAAGCTGGCACAAGTGCGCCTTCGTCTGAGAGGGCCGCGCGTGCAGCCTGCGGCTTAGAAAGGACGCTTAGCGATGATTCCAGTAGAACGAGAGCCGCCGACAATTGCCAGATTTCAGAAGAATGCAGATGCTCTGATACAGAAACCGACTTTTCCGCAAAACAACTTTAATGTCATGCGAGTGGTGCTGGCAATTTCCGTGATCTTTTCACATTGTTACCCGATCAAGTATGGTTTGGAAGTCCTCGATCCAACCGCGCATTTTTTACGCGATCAAAAAGATCTTCCGATGGATCATCCAATTGACCTCGGTCATCTGGCGGTTTATGGCTTTTTTGTCATCAGTGGCTACTTAGTGACAATGAGCTGGCAGCGGAGTTTCGGTGTCTGGGACTATTTGAAGAAACGCATTTTGCGTATTTATCCAGGGTTCATAATCGTGTCTTTGTTTTGCGCGTTGATTGTCGGTCCTCTGGCGGCGGACAATATATCTGCTTATTGGTATCAGTTGGGGACTGAAGGGCTTACATTTTTCCCGCACCTAATTTTACTGGACCTGACCGTGCCGCCCGTTTTCAGGTACATGCCCGTTTCCGGCGCGATGAACGGTTCGTTGTGGACCATCCCTTTCGAGTTTCAGTGTTACCTGTTAGTTGTATTGCTAGGCTGGGCTTCGCTTCGAGCTTCTCGGTTTATTTCAAGCGCCATTCTTCGGGCCTTACCAGCCATGTTGTTCGCCGGGGCCTACCTTGTATACTTCCTTTACTGCAGCGGATCTCTGACGGCAATGCCGGGTTTGCTGCAACTCAATGAATTTTCGTTTGCCGGGCGGATTTTGACGAAGATAGGCACTAGCCATGGACTTGGTCCCCGTATGTATCTGTACTTTATCAGCGGTATGTGCCTTTATCTTTATCGCAGGATTATTCCACTTCGCCTTCCACTTGCAATCGTCGCACTGGCAGCCCTTCTCGCGTCGATTTATGTTTTGCCTGTTATTGCCTATGTCCTGCCGCTAGCGGGAAGCTACCTGCTTTTGTACATCGCCTTTTTGCCCAGCCCATTTTCGAGGGTGGGTACAAAGCACGATCTTTCTTATGGTTTGTATTTGTATGCTTTCCCAGTCCAGCAGCTTCTGGTACACTACTTGAGTACTCAGCTCTCAATCGCAGCGTTGTTTTTCTCGGCCTTGATCGTCACTGCGGGACTGGCCTTCCTAAGTTGGAAGTTCATCGAAGCACCGAGTTTACGTTTGAAGAATAAAAGGCCTTTGACGGCTGTCAGCTAAAACGACTGATATGAGTAACATACCAAAAGTTTCCATTGTTACGGCAATGTACAACCATAAACCGTTTTTGCGGCGGCGGGTCGATTCGATTCTCAGCCAATCGTATCAGGACTGGGAATGGATTATCATCGACGACTGTTCCCCGGATGGCAGCTTTGAATATGCGCGTGAGCTGACCCGGCATGACACCCGTGTCACGGTACTGCAAAACGATACCAACTGCCACATTGCACAGACCAACCAGAGAGGTATTGATCTGGCGCGTGGGGAGTTTTTGTACCGTACGGATAGCGATGACTACTGCGCCGACACGTTTCTGGAGCGCATGTGTGCCGTGCTGGACCAAAACCCACAGGTCGTACTGGCCTATTGCCGTGGGCTTTACCTGGACCAGGACGATGGAACCTGGGGCGGGTGGCCGAAAAAGAGTGATTATGTCGGCACTGGATGGGACGAGTTTCAGCGTATCCTCGTTCAGTACCACATCAAATCGCCGACGATCCTCTTTCGCCGCGACGCCGTCGTGAGGGCTGGGGGATTTACGACTTTGCCGCTGCTTTCGGCCCACGACTGGTACCTGAGTCTACGCGTTTGTCTGCTCGGCTATGTCGCCTACATCGACGCGCCTCTAGCAGCGCATCGCAGGCACGGCAGTAATGTGTCGGAGGACATGGTGCGCCAGATCAATGCCCACCAGACCGAGCGTGAGTACTTTGGGGTCATCGATGATGTTCTTTCTCGCGTCCCCCCGCAGTATGCCGGAGAGGCTCGGAATCTGCGGGCTTCCGCCTACCGCCACTCCGCCGCGACCATTCAATCTGTGATTTGCTGGGCCAAAATTCACGGGAGGGCACAAGAGGCGAAGGAACTGGAAGAAATGCTCGGCAAGTATGCTGTGCCGGATGAGCCGTCGCAAGCAGCGAAGATAACGGGCATTAAGAATCTAGCTATGCGTTTTGGGTTCAGGTTTATCAAACCGCTGACCTACAAAAAATTGAGACCTGTCCGAACCCTCTGAGAAATCACTATGAGTAATATCTTGGCACGACAAGCTATCCGGCGGCCCTTCACGGAAGCGTCAATGCATAATTGGCGCCCCCTCTACTGGCTCGCAGCGGCGGTACTCCTGTTCATGCTCCAGCTCATGAGCGGGACGACGCAGATGTTCGCACTGCTAGTGTTCATCTTCGGTGTGCTGTCCTATTTCGCGGTCCGATTTGCGGGTGGGCTGCGGTCGCTGATGGGTCTCTGCGTTTTCATCCTGGCTGTTCAGAACGTGCTTTTTGCCCAGGTGGCAAAAGTTTTTTTCTGGCAGCCAGCGGACAAGCCCCTGATGTGGCCGCTGGAGACGATCGGAATCTACTGCCTCACGATGGCTGGGATCGCTTTGGCCGGAGCCTTGTCGATCAAGCTGGGATTTCAGCGCCGAAAACCCTGGTTTCTGCCGGAAGTAGACCCTCAGCGGCTCAAATGGGTAGCAATCATCTCGACCGCTTTGTCTGTCGTTCAGATTCTCGGTGAAAGCAGCATTAACAGTGATACTGGTCAGGTGAGTGCAGGTAGTCTGCATGGCATATTTGCAAGTCTATCTTATCTTCCGCCGCTGTCCGTTGCGTCTGGAACTGCTTACATAATTTTGTCCTCTAATGGGCGACGAAGCTTCGGCCTTTTGAACGGTGTTGCTATGCTGCTGCCTTCAATCGTTGGGGTAATCGTGGCGATTCGGCACATCACGATTGAAGCATTCATTATTTACTTTGTGACTTGCTGGGCGTTCGGATTCCGATTTCGGCCCATTCACTATGGAGTGGTGATTGCCGGTTGGTACATCGCCACGTTCATTATCTTTCCGTATGCGCTTTATGCGCGTAATTTTGTCCGCACACGGAATCTGGAGGCAAATATTGGCAAAGCCTCTGGGATACTTGTGGATATGATCGAAAATCCAATGAAGTATCAGGTGAAGGCTCGGCAGAAAGGCCCGCGCTACCGTTTCCTCTACTACGACGGCAACCGTCCGAATTTAGAGCGGTTCTCGGTCCTCGTGATTGCGGATGCGATCGTCGACGCGACGCTTCGAGGCGGGACAACGGAAATGGACACGATCACCCCGGCATTTGCGATGGTGGTGCCTCGTATTTTGCTGCCGGATAAGCCGTACAACTCGACAACACTCGCACGCCGTGAGCCGGGGATCGTCGCACGTCATGACAACACCACTGGAATCACAACGGGATTCGCCTGCGATGCGTTCAGCTGCTTTGGCTGGCCGGGGGTATTCCTGATGCCCTTCATTTTCTCGTTTTTTTTGTTCTCGTTCTATCGGATCGTTATCGAGACCAATCTTTGGTACAACGTGTTCGCACTGGCCTGGCTCTCTCAACTTACCCTGAGCTATTCGGAGCAGGCACTTTCTCTGCTGCTGATTGCCATCCTTCAAGGTCCGATTGTCTATAGCCTAGTAGTGCTGGGTATAAACTGGCTAGTTGATCTGGCTTTGCTGAATGAGCGGCGACGCGAGGCCACACGCCGCCGGGCGACGGTCGGGTTGGCAGCAGCCCCGGAAGGCCGACTGCTCGGCCTATGAAAATTCTAAACGTTATCTCCTCCACTGACCCCGATAGCGGCGGCGTCATTGAAAGTGTGCGGCAAATTAGCCTGGGACTCGCCGAGGCGGGGCATCACTCGGAGATCGTCTGCCTCGATGCCCCGCAGTCCCCCTGGGTTCTGGAAGGCCCTCTGACGACACATGCGCTCGGGCCGAGCCGGACGGAGTATCGCTATAATTCGGCCCTGATTCCCTGGCTAAAAGCGAATGCCCCATGCTTTGATGCCGTTCTCGTGCATGGCCTGTGGCAGTACAGCAGTTTTGCGACCTGGTGGGCACTGGCGGGCACAGCGACACCGTATTTCGTCTACCCGCATGGCATGCTGGATCCGTGGTTTAAGAAGACTTATCCCTGGAAGCACCTGAAGAAGAGTCTTTATTGGCCCTGGGGTGAATACCCTGTCCTGCGCGATGCGCGGGCCGTACTCTTTACCTGCGATGAGGAAAAACGGCTGGCGCGGGAGTCCTTCCGCAGATATGTGGCGGTCGAGCAGGTCGTGCATTTTGGAATTGCGCGTCCGGTCTTGGATATGCAAGCCGCGCGGTGCGCATTTCGCGACGCCTTCCCGGCAATTGCCGGAAAGCGGCTGCTGCTCTTCCTCAGCCGTATCCATGCGAAAAAGGGCTGTGATCTGCTGATTGAAGCCTTTGCACCGGCGGCGGCCCGTGACCCTGCCCTGCATCTGGTCATGGCTGGGCCGGACCGGGACGGCCTTCGTGAGCCATTGGAAAAAAGGGCACTGGAGCTTGGGGTGGGGGACAGAATCACCTGGACCGGCATGCTGACCGGTGACTTAAAGTGGGGGGCACTCGCCGCTGCGGAGGCGTTCATCCTGCCCTCGCATCAGGAAAACTTCGGCATCGCCGTCGTCGAGGCACTGGCCTGCGGCCTGCCGGTCCTGATCTCGAATAAGATCAATATCTGGCGGGAGATTCAGGCCGATGGGGCGGGGCTTGTGGCGGAGGACAATCTGGACGGCACAAACTCACTGCTCCAGAAGTGGCAGGATTTGAGTGCCGGAGAGTATCAGGAGATGCGCCGCGCCGCCTCGGACTGTTTCGCGAAGCGGTTTGACATGGCTCTCGCCCCGGAAAGCTTGCTGCGGATCTTGGGACTGCAGCCTGAGTCGGTGCAGTTACCATGAATGACGGTAGCGCGCCGATGAAAGTATGTGTCGTCAATCCCAATTACTACCGCAGCAGCGGGGTTACGGTCGCGGCCCGGCGTATCTTCCACGGCGTCACTCCGCTCGGGATTGAGCAGCACTTTGTCGACTGCCGCCACGGCAGCCAGGAGGAGGATATCAGCTGGATCCCGCCGGGGCGGCTGCTGCCATTCCTGCTGATGGACAGCCACCCGGTCCGGCTGTTCCAGCAGACGGCGGCGTTTCTGCGCTGGCTTAGGCGCGAAGGGATCGGACTCGTCCATGTGCATCATCGGCGTCTGGCCGCCCTGCTTTATCCGCTCCAGGGCTTCGGCAGGTTCCGGCTGATCTATACTGCTCAGCTCAGCTATCCGGCGGAAACGTGGTTCGCGCTGACCAGTCCGCGCTCCGGAGTCGCCATTTCGCCGTCGGTCGCGGAGAATCTAAAAAAGACCACGCGTATCACCCGCATCGACATCATCGGCAACCCCAGCGATTTCCCGCCGGAGTGCCCGGATGTCCGCGTGCCGGATGTCAGAGGCACAGTGATCTGCGTCGCGCGTCTCGATCCCGTCAAAGCGCATGTTCATCTCATCGCAGCCTGGAAAATACTGACCGAGCGCGGCATTCGTGCGAAGTTGCTTCTTATCGGCGAGGGTTCGCTGAAACAGACTCTGGCCGATCAGGTCGATGCACTGGGGCTGACGGAACTTGTTGAGTTTCGCGGCTTTCAGAAGGACATCCCGGCGGAGATGAACCGCTGCCTCTTCGCGGTGTTGGCGAGTGAAGTTGAGGGGCATCCTGTTGTCGTTATGGAAGCGGCGGCCCGAGGCCGCCCGACTCTGGTAACCGATGTAGACGGTTCCCGAGACGGGGTCCCGCCAGCTGCCGCTTTGACCAACCGGATCCCATTTGGTGATCCGGGCAAGCTTGCGGACGCTCTGGCGGTCTGGCTTGAACAGCCTGAGGCGGTTGTCTTGGAGGGCCGCCGCTTCTACGATTTCCACAAAGAGCATCATTCGACCGAGGTGGTAGGCCGCAGGTATGCCGAACTGTATGAGCGCACCGCGAGGAATCACTGATTGATGACCGAAGAGCAAATTTTGATGCCCAAAGAGCAAATGCTTGATCTGCGCAAGAGCAACACGCAGTGGACGCTCCGCACCAAGCTCACGCGCGGTCTTTGGAACCTGTGCCGGCTGCTGCTCTTCCGCCCGACCCCGAAGCGGCTCGGCAATCCGTGGCGTCTGTGGCTGCTGCGGCGTTTCGGCGCGACGATACACGGTGATGCTTTGATCCTGCCCACCTGCCACATCTTGATTCCCGCGAACTTCGAGATTTATGACGGCTCCGCCGTGGGCGATGATGTCGAGATCTATAACTATGGCAAGGTAACCATCGGGAGCATGACGGTGATCTCTCAGGGCACGTATCTCTGCACGGGGACCCACGACTATACCCGAACGGACATGGAGCTGATCTGGGCGCCCATCACAATCGGAGACAATGCCTGGGTGGCTGCCGGGGCATTTGTCGCCCCAGGTGTCACCATCGGCTCTGGGGCGGTGATCGGTGCCCGCTCCGTGGTCACCAAAGATATGCCTCCCTGGATGGTCTGTGCCGGGAACCCCTGCCGCCCCCTGAAGCCTCGGGTCCTGGGAGGAGCCGAATGAGCCTTGGTCGCGAGATTTCCTATCCGATCTCCGTGCTGATTTTGACGAAAAACGAGGAGCTGGACCTGCCCGGCTGCCTGGAAAGCGTGTCATGGTCAGACGATGTCCATGTATTCGACTCATTCTCTACGGACCGGACGGTGGAGATCGCCGCTGCGCTGGGGGCGCAAGTGGCGCAAAACAAGTTTGAAGGCTACTCGCTGCAGCGGAACAAGGCCCTGTCGAGCCTTCCTTGGAAGTATCCCTGGCTGCTAATCTTGGATGCCGATGAGCGCGTCCCCGCCGCGTCGGCTGAGGCGATGGCCCGCTTTGCGGCGGAGGCTCAGACCGAGATTTGCGCCTGCCGCCTGCGCCGCCGCGATTTCTTTCTCGGTACCTGGCTGGCACATGCTCAGATTTCACCTTACTATATCCGTCTGGTGCGTCCAGGTAAGGTACACTACGAACGCGAGATCAACGAAGTCTTGAAGGTAGATGGTAAGATCCGGGAGATGGACGCTCCTTTTGACCATTTTCCCTTTTCCAAAGGCATCAAGCACTGGGTGGACAAACACAATCTATATTCCAGCATGGAGGCGGAGCATATCGTGCGTACCCGCCGTGAAAACACCGATTTTTCTCTCAATTCGGCATTCTTTGCCCCGGACTTCAACCGACGCCGGGGACATCAGAAAGAACTGTTTTACCGTCTGCCCGGCCGCCCTTTTCTGAAGTGGCTGTATATGATGCTTGTTCGCCGAGCATTTTTGGATGGCAGGGCTGGACTGACTTACGCCTATTTACAGGCGATTTATGAATACATGATCGTGATCAAAACCCGAGAACTGGAATTGCACATTTCAGAATATAGGACCCTTTGATCGGGCACGGAGACTAAAATGCCACTAATTGACTATACCAGCCAGCAGGGAAATGAATATCATAAAATGCGCCATGCCGAAATGATCGGAAACGATGCGCTGATCCAGGCCTGGGGGCACTACGCCAGATTGACATATTTCGCTGACTTAAAGAAAGGCGAAAGAGTCCTGGAAGTTGGTGCAGGTTTGGGAAACAATCTGGTCGCCCTCAGAGATATCGCCGATGTTTACGCCACAGAACCTGCCCCCTCTGCTCGCGAGCATGCGAATTCTCTGGGCGTCAAAACCGTTTCATCTCTTGATGACCTGGAAGAAGGGCTTCGATTCCATCATATTCTTTTGAGACATGTATTGGAGCATGTTCCCGAACCGCATATTTTGCTTACGCAGCTTCTTCAGCACCTTGAGCCAGGCGGCACATTGATTGTCGTCCTTCCGATCGAATCGCCGTATATGAGGCCAGATCCACAGGATCTTAACCACCATCTGTATGCCTGGAGCAGGCATACGATAGGGAACCTGCTGGCTGATGTCGGCTTTCAGAAGATCGAATCAGAAATCAACTGGTACAATGGCAGGCGTGTTCTGATGCCGATATTTCAGCGGTTTGGGCCGGAAGCATACCGGAAATCCGTGTATTGGTTCGGTAGAATAAAAAGATCCGCAGAGATTATTGCAACCGCGAGCATCTAATGGAAATTTATAGACTTGACTTTTGTTATTGGTCAGTTCCATAAAACACAGTATCGTTGGCAGGCGAATTTCGCTCTGACTACCCGATAATCGTAATGATCCCCACACTCTTAGGCAGCCGTTCAGCGGGTGCCTTCGCAGGGGTGGTGACGATTTCGAGAACTGCAAACAAGGACTACCCACATGCTGCAAAGCAAGAAATATATCTCCCTCTGGCCTGCCCTCGTACTGGCGGCCCTGAGCTTCTGGACGAGCACTCCTGCCGCCAAAGCTTCTTTGCCCCTTTTGCCCGTGCTGAACTGGCAGCCGCGCTCGGACTGGAACAACGTCAAGGTGAACGCGAAGCCGCTGGCTTACGGTGATGGCCTACATGACGACACCACTGCGCTTCAACTCGCTCTCAACAGTATCGCGACCGGCATTTATGGGCGCAAAACGCTTTACCTCCCCGCCGGAACTTACCGAATCAGCCGGACTTTAATGCTGAAAAACGTCCTCGGGGCCTCAGTGATCGGTCAGGGCCGAAACACGCGAGTGGTCTGGAGCGGTGCCGCCGGACAGCCGATGTTTATCTCCAACGGTGCTTCCTACGCCCGCTACGTGGGGATCGTCTGGGACGGTGCCGGTAAGGCCAGTGTCGGAATTGATCATCAGGCGAAAACGTCTTACGAAGAAGCCGTGCTGCATAAAGATGAATCGTTTCTGAACTTTGTAGATACCGGGATACGAGTGGGCTACAGCCAGATCATTCCGACTTCGGAGATGACTTTCCGGAACTGCTCGTTTCAGAACTGTGGCAGCGGGGCTGCCTTCCTGAGCTGGAACGACTACAACAACAATTTTGACGGCTGTGAGTTTCAGGATAACGGAATCGCAATTAACTGCGTGCGCGGGAATGTTGCCGTCCGAGACTGTCATTTTGAGCGCAGTCGTCTGGAAGACATCTATCTTTGCAGCCAGCTGCACTCTGTGCGCCGATGCACGTCCGTCGGCTCCAAGCAATTTATTCTCGTTCCGGGTTCCGGGGATGGCTGCGGGGCGACGATCGAAGACTGCCGTGTGGAGGGATGGACCGGCAGCCAGGGGGCGATGACATTTGCCATGCGCGGGCCAACCACGATTTTCGACTGTTCTTTCACGCATCCGCCGGACACGAAAGCCCCCGTGCGTTTTATCAATTACGCCGGCTGGACACAGCTGGCACTCATCTCCAACAGCACTGCGCCTTCGTCATCCGCCGTGTATGATGCCGGGCGCAATGCCAAGGTGTCGGAGATACCTCCTGGCCTGCGCGGGCCAAACCTGCTGGATGCCCACCAGACTTTCTTTCGCAGCACGGAGACCGGGATACCGACGACGACACTGGATGTCAAAGCGGGGTACGGAGCAGCCGGTGACGGCATGCATGACGACACGCAGGCCATTCAGAATGCGCTTGCGGCAGCCCGTGTAAGCAAAGCAGGCACGGTAGTCTACTTCCCGGCGGGCAACTACATCGTTTCCGGCACCCTGCCCATCACCGGGGGAAACTATTCCGTCGAGGGGTCCGGTCATCAGACGACTCTGAGCTGGAAGGGTCCGGATAACGGAGTGGTTTGGAGTGTACAGGACCCGCAGTCTCTATCTCTGAAAAGCATGAGTTTTGTGATCCCGCTGAAGACTGCAGTCGTACGCCAGACCGCCGCCGGTGCGTTCACATCGAGGATGCTCTACGAAAGGCTCTGGTCTGAAGCCACTCTTCTGGGACCGGGCGACACCCTGGGGGGCAACGGTCGTCTGGTAAATACCCAGTCGTATCGAGGGATGGAATTCGACTCGCTGCCCTCTTCCGCCACAGTTCTCCTGGATGATGTCACGGGAATGACACATTTCACCAACTGCTCGCGAGCCGTCATCTTAGGGAACTTCCTGCTCGGGGCTGTGCAGATCGATGGCGCGGCTTATGAAAAGAGCGGCTTTATCGGGATGCTGGCGCATAATGCCTGCGCCAATACCTGCGATATCGTTGTGCGTGACAACCAGGACTTTGTCGGGACCAACTTCTACACGGAGCAGACACTCCACGCTCTGCGTGTCAGCGGCGATGGGGCGGCACCGGGTCTGCCGGGCCATATTACGATCCAAGGATCGTACACGCGAACCTATGATTCGACTCCGATCACGGTCGATAATTATGAGGGCCGCGTTTCCTACACAGGCGGCAGCTTGCTGGGACCGATCAAGCCGCGTGTTCTGCAGATGGGAGCACGGCCGGTCGATATTGTGCTCTTAGGCAACGCCAGCGTCGGTGAGATGGACGTGGCTGTTGATACTGGTGCGCACCTGACGCTGCTGCAAAACTATCAGTATACGGAGCCTGCCTGGAATGCCCTGGCGAATCTTTCTCCGGGTGGCAGTGCCAACGCTTCAACTCTCTTGAAAGCGGCCACGGAAAATATGGGTGCCGGTTCGCTAAGCGGACCCCTCTTAGCCGGTCCGATGCAGCTCAGCACTGCGGCTTACAGCCAGTTAATGCAGGCGCAGATCGCCCCGGCGGCGGCGGCTCTGGATGACTTCCGGCTTTTGGGAGCTGTCGATCTCGCGCTGAACTATCCGTAAGGTTCCGCTTCGGAAGATTATCTTGGGGCAGGGATAACTCCCTGCCCTTTTTTGTGCTACAATTCCTCCTGCTTCCCGGAGAAACCCTATGACGCTGCATGACGAAGAGGCTGCTGACCTGATGACGCCGAGCGGCCCGATGCGTACTGCTGTTTTCCGGCCTGCCGCTGAAGGCCGGTACCCAGGCGTAGTGCTGTTCTCCGAGATTTTTCAGATCACCGGTCCGATCCGGCGCACGGCGGCGTTGCTGGCCGGTGCCGGCTACCTAGTCGCCGTTCCGGAAGTCTATCATGAATTTGAGCCGGCAGGAACCGTGCTGGCTTACGACGTACCGGGAGCCGAGCGAGGCAATGCCCACAAGTTTGCCAAAAGTGTGTCG
>JANXMY010000209.1 GCA_025354405.1 Armatimonadota bacterium | reverse complement strand
CCAGAAGATGCGAAGCAACCAGCTTCGCCAGATCGCGCAGTGTCTCTCGGTCAAAAGCCAGGCGTGCTCCGGTGGCTTCGTACAGCTCTGGCAGCGCAACCGTGTTTCCGAGTGACAGGGCGGCGCGGTAACGGCGCACGGCGTCCGCCTGGTCTGTCAGCGCATTGCGCCAGACCTGCAGCGCCCCGATCTGGGCTAGGCCGTATTCGACATAGTAAAACGGCACGGTAAAGATATGCAGTTTGCGGTGCCAGCCGGAGCCGCGCTCCGCGCTCAGGCCTGACCAGTCCGTGCCACCCATAAATCGGTCCCACAGAAGGCCCCACTGCGTGTCCATCTCCGCCGACGTGACGCTCTCAGGCGCCTCCGTGTAGACCCAGTGCTGGAACCCGTCGACCACCGCCATATACGGAAGGAAGAGGATAATCCGCTCCAGCTGTTCCTGCCGTGCTCGCCTGGCGTCGTCCTCAGAATAGAAGCCTCCGGTCTCTTTCGCCAGATATGGCATTGCCAGCAGCTCCATCGCCATCGACGCCACTTCGCTGAATTCCGTAGGTGCGCCCCGGTTCCAGAGCAGCGGCTGAGCCGCGCTTGAAGCCAGCCCGTGAAAGGCATGGCCGCCCTCGTGCAGGAGCGTGCGCACATCACTTTCAGTCCCAACGGCATTCATAAAGATATAGGGCAGGCCTGTTTGGGGGAAAAATGAGCAGTAGCCGCCCGGTGCTTTTCCGGGGCGGGAGCCGAGATCGAGAAAGCCGTGCCGCAGCTTCTCA
This sequence comes from Armatimonadota bacterium, assembly GCA_025354405.1. GTDB lineage: Bacteria > Armatimonadota > Armatimonadia > Armatimonadales > Capsulimonadaceae > JANXMY01. The sequence continues at coordinate 28,665 of JANXMY010000209.1, read as the reverse complement.
AAATCTCGCCCCAGCTCCGGATCAACCCGGTCGAAAATGCGGGCTGTGCCACTCTCAAGGTCCGCGACATCGGCGAACGGCTTCAGCGGTGGACGACTCTCCGGATCAGCCAGAAGGTCCCAGGGGCGGAGCGTCTCGACGCCGAGCTTCTGCCGCCGCGTTTCCATCAGCCGCTTCGCGAGGGGCACGATCTCGCTTTCGATCGCTTCGTGGAATGCTTTGTTGTCCGCGGGTGTGTAATCGAAGCGGCGCATCGCTCGCCACATATAGGCCCGGTAATCGGGGAGGCCCGCATTTTCTGCCAGCTTCCGGCGCAGGGGGAGCTGCTGCAGAAAAAGCGCATCGAGCTCCACTCGCGCTTCGCTCCAGCAGTCCATGACGGCCCGCCAGGCCTCTTCGCGCACGCGGCGATCGGGACTCTGCCACAATGCTTCCGCTTCCGGCAGAGTCATTCGCTGCCCGTCCACAGTCACGGCCATCGGCCCGGTGCGTTTGTCGTATTCGTTGGCGAGCGTTTGAAGCTGGGCCTGGACCGGCACGTTCTCCGCCCGAAATAGATCCGCATCGTTTCGCAGCCGCCGCAGAAACTGTGTGTGCCCTTGGTCGGGCTCATAGCCAGGAACCCCCAGCAGCTTGGTCTTGAGTTCCTGTGCGGCCATGCTCCAGGCGGGGATGATTTGCTGCACGAAATTCAGATATGCCTTCTCCGCCTCCGAGTTAGTTGTATCCTCCGACTTCGCGCGGTTCGCCCAAGACCCGGCTTCGCCGAGCGTCTTTTCCAGCTCACTCCATCGCAGCAGCCAGTCGCTGACCCCGTGTGCCGTCAGGTCTTCGTCTGCCAAAGCGCTGAAGAACGGAGCGACTGTGTTCCAGTCCTGGGGGTCGAGTGTGTGAAGTGTGTTCATATTCCGGGACTCCAGAGAGAAATAATCAAGCCGCCGAGGATGATGAGACTTCCACCGACGCAAATTGGAAGTGTGGGCCGCTGTCCGAAGCCGATCCAGTTGATGGCCTGCGCCATGAAAAAGAAGGCCGCGACATAAACGCCCAGGAGTCGCCCGAAATCCCAGCGCGGCAGATTGACGACGCATCCATAAAGAAAAAGAACGAGCGCTCCTGCAATTAACAGCACCAAGCGGCGCAGCGGATTCGCCTCAAACAATCCTCCTCGGAGCAGCGCATCCCCGCCCGCTTCCAATCCTGCCGCCGCAAAGAGTACCGTAAGAGCCATTGGCATTTTCATGCCGGCAGTGTACCCGGAATGCTATCCTGGGAAGGCAGGCGCCAGCACCAGCGCACTGCGGCAGGGCAGATAAATCTGAATGCTCTGGCTGCGGCCATACAGCGGAACCTGCTGAATGGGGCAGAGCTCTCCCGATTTGCTGCGTCCCAGGCCACCGAGACGCGTGTTGTCGGTGCTCAGGATGACCTGGTAGTCCGCGTTGTCTGGGACGGGAATTCGCAGGTCGGCGACGGAGTGGGTGGGGTGAAAGTTGAAAGCGAAGACCAGCGGGCCGCGCCGAAAAATAAGCTGCTTGGTGTCTTCGTGCAGCAGGAGCTGCTCGACTAAGGAGTCGCTAAGAAGCGAATAGCCGATATCCAGTGCCTGCATGGCCCGGTCAAACTCTCTTAGTCCTTCGTAGCGCAGGGCCGGGTTGTCGGCCAGCGACCACTGACGCCGGGCATGGTCGTAGGAAAAGCCATTGCCTTCACGGGGGAAATCGACCCACTCAGGGTGGCCGAATTCGTTGCCAATGAAGTTCAGATACGCTTCGCCGGCAAGCGCGAAGGTAAGCAGTCGGATCATCTTATGCAGGGCGATGCCGCGCTCGATCACGAGGCTGGTGCTGCCCTTGCCCATGTTCCAGTACATCTCTTCGTCCATCATCAGAAAGGCCTGCGTTTTGTCGCCGACGAGGGATTGATCGTGGCTCTCCACGTAGCCGACGCGCTTCTCGCCGGGGCGCTTATTTTGCAGCTCCTGGTAGATCGTGCTCAGGTTCCAGTCTTCGTCGGGAGTCTCTTTGAGCAGCTTGATCCAGAAGTCCGGCACACCCATCGCCAGCCGGTAATCGAAGCCGAGGCCCCCTTCAGCGATAGGGCGCGCCAGCCCCGGCATCCCTGAGACATCTTCGGCGATCGTAATGGCATCGGGGCTGAGCGTGTGTGCCAGTTCGTTCGCCGCCTGTAAATAGGCTACCGCGTCATCGTCGATATTGCCGCCGAAGTAGTCGCCGTACGAGGAGAAAACACGGTTTAAACCATGGTCATGGTATAGCATGCTGGTAACGCCGTCGAAGCGCAGGCCGTCGAAGCGGAACTCTTCCAGCCAGAAACGGACATTGCTGAGGAGAAATCGCTGCACCTCGAACTTGGCGTAGTCAAATGTCAGCGAGTCCCAGGCCTGGTGCAGTCCGCGTGCCCCGGCATGGAAATACTGGAAATCCGTGCCGTCAAAGCCGTTCAAGCCCTCCTGGGTATTCTTGACCGCGTGGCTATGCACCAGGTCCAGCAGAACGCGCAGGCCGAGGCCGTGCGCCATATCGATCAGCTGCTTCAGATCTTCGGGGGTGCCAAATCGCGAGGAGACCGCGAAAAAGCTGCTAACATGGTAGCCGAATGAACCGTAATACGGATGCTCCATGACCGCCATCAGCTGAATGGCATTATAGCCGAGTGCCGCTATGCGCGGGAGAATATTTTGTGTGAACTCGTTAAATGTCCCCACGCGGTTCTCTTCGGTCGCCATGCCGACGTGGGCTTCATAAATCCGCAGTCCGCCGATTTGCGGGGGGCATGTGTTCTGAAAAGTGTAGGTCTGGGGGGGCAGCCAGAGCTGGGCCGAAAAATCGCCGGTCGCCGGGTCCTGGACCACTCTCTGGGCATACGCCGGGATGCGGTCCATCCCACCCTGCCCGTCAGCGGGGATCACATGCACCTTAACCCGGCTGCCGTGAGTGAGCGTGTCGGCGTAAAGCTCGTCCGCCAGAAAGAGGCTCCAGACGCCCCATTCCTCCCGTGCGAGCGGATGCGCGGCCCGATCCCAGTGGTTGAAATCCCCGGTAAGCCGCAGGCTCGATGCCCCCGGTGCCCATTCCCGGTACCAGACTCCGGCCTTGCCCTGGTGCTCTCCGCGCGTGAATCCGAAAAATCGGTGCCCCTGACTGATCTCCCCCCGCAGACCGCCGGATTGGGCCAGCACGGCCTGAAGGTGCGCATAGTGCGCCGACCGCCGCCGAAGCTGATTAGTAAACGGTGTCAGCCAGGGGTCGATGACGACGAGACCAGGGGTCGTGTCCGTCTGGGGTGGGGAAGAATCGGGTTGCATGATAGCATTGTACCTGCTGTTAGTCCACTCCGTGAAGCGTCAGGGCAGCAGGTCTGCGACACGCACGGCGGCATCGGGGGCGGCGAGCGGGCGTATCTCTTCGTCGGCACTCAGAATGGTCTCTTCGGCATACCCAGTTTCGTTGGGTGACCGGAAGATGTGCAGCAAACGATTATGAATGTCCACGACCCAGTACTCCGGGATGCCCGCGCTGCCATACTGCCCTCGTTTCGTAGTCAAATCCCAGCGGAGGGTACGGTCGGAGACTTCAACCGTGAGCCTTGCTTCGGAGGCCGGGGGTGTCCGAAACTCAGATATTCACGTCCTGTGCGGATCACGACCGCCGCATCCGGTTCCGGTTCCTCATGGACTCCGATAGCGATGGGAGCCGCTGCCCGGACACGCTCCTCCCCGAAAACAGCTTCCAGCGCCTTCTGCACCTGTTTACAGGTGAATATATGCCGTTCGTGCTGCGTCATTTTCGGAATGATATCTCCATGGATCAGCTCGAAGCGAGCTTCTTCCAAAATGCCAAGCTCCATCAATTGAAAGCATTCGTCACGCGTCCACTGTTTGCGTCGCGGCTCTATCTCTTCCGGGTCGAACTGTTTTAAACTGACGACTGGTTTATCCCGCGAAGTAGATGTCATTGCTTATTCTCCTCGTGGTTCAGGTCGTCAAGCGCCGCACGCCAGATCTCTGGATCGACAAAGCGGATCGCTTTGTCTACGTCGATATTCTCCAGCAGCAAGGCAAGCGTTGTTAGACGCTCCGTCTCGGAGCAAAATAACTGGCCGAAGACGCATTCAATTTTGCCAGGTAGGCCAATGAGTGCCGTGCGCCAGCGATCCGGACTGCGCCTTTAGCGCCCACCCCAGCCCAGTGCCATTCCAATATGATACACCAGAAATGTCGTGATCCACGCGAGGGCGGTCATATAGCCGGTCATAAAGAGCGGCCAGGTCCAGCCGTTCGTCTCACGCTTGACGACGGCGATCGTGGAAAGGCATTGCATGGCGAGGACATAATAGATCATCACGCAAATCGCGATCAGGGGAGAGAAGAAGGGATCCGCTCGCAGCTTGTCTTTCAGAGTGCTGGTGACCTCCTCCGTGCTGCTGTATCTGTCGCCAACGCTATAGATCGTACCCATCGAAGAGACGAATACTTCGCGTGCGACGAATGACGACACCAGGCTGACCCCAATGCGCCAGTCAAAGCCCAAAGGGGCGATAGCCGGCTCGATAGCCTGCCCGGCCTGGCCGGCATAGGAATGCGCGAGCTGCGCGGCGGGCGGTGTCCCTGCCGGCTGCTTCGGATATGACGACAGAAACCAGAGGACGATGCTGACGGAGAGGATCACCGTTCCTGCCCGTCGCAGGAACAGCCATGCCCGCTCCAGCATGGTCATCAGGACTGTCCGCGCCGAAGGCGCATGATAGGGAGGCATCTCCAGAAAGAAGACGGGTGGGGAACCACGCAGCAGGGTTTTCTTGAAGAGCCACGCCATACCGAAGGCCGCCACCATCCCCAAAAAGTACATCGACATCATAGTCAGCCCGGGCAGGGTAAAGATGCCGAGAACGCGCCGGTTCGGGATAAATGCCGCGATCATCAGCGTGTACACGGGAATACGCGCCGAGCATGACATGAGCGGAGCGACCAGAATCGTCACGAGGCGAGATTTACGGTCGTCAATCGTGCGGGTCGCCATGATGCCGGGAATAGCGCAGGCGAACGACGACAGCAGCGGAATAAACGACTTGCCATGCAGGCCGACTTTGGACATGACCTTGTCCATGAGAAACGCCGCCCGCGCCATGTAGCCGGTGTCTTCCAGCAGAGAGATGGCGAAGAACAGAAGCAAAATCTGTGGCAGGAAAGTGATGGTCGTGCCGACACCTGCGATGATGCCGTTGACCAGCAGGTCCTGCAAATCGCCCGGCGGCATATGGGTCGTGATCAGGTGCTGCAGGGCACTAACGCCGCTGCCGATCCAGTTCATGGGAATCTGCGCCCAGGTGAAGATCGTCTGGAACACAAACGCCATGACGCCGAAGAAGATAATGTATCCCCAGAAGGGGTGCATGACAATGCGGTCGATCCGATCGGTCAGCGTCTCGGCAGCCCTTCGAGGCTTACGCACGACTTGGCTGCCGATCCGTCCGGCCCAGGCATACCGGGCCTCGACGACGGCGGCAGAAAAATCGATGCCGAGGGCCGCAAGATTGGCTTTGTCGGCGGCAAGGTGATCGAGCACGGCGGGTGACCAGCGGCCCACTTCTTCGGGCCGCAGCGTCTCCGCCATCAGCAGGCTGACAGCTTCCATGCCGCTCTGTGCAGGACGGGTGCCATGCTCTTTTTGAAGCATCTCCGAGAGCTCTTTGACTTCGATTTCGGCATCGGTCGGAAGCGGCCAGTCTCTCTGGGGTGGGGGCGGGGTGGTCGGAAGCAGCTCGATCGCGGCACGGAGACTGTCCATACCGGTGTTTTTTGAGACCAAAACAGGCCGGATGGGGACACCCAGCACTTTTTCGAGGGCGGGGATGTCGACCGTGTGACCATTCTTTTCCGCAACATCGGTCATCGTCAGCACGATGATGGTTGGCAGCCCGAGATCCAGGACCTGAGAAGTCAGATAGAGATTGCGCTCCAGATTTGCGGCGTCCACGACATGGATAATGCCTTCGGGCTGGGCAACATCTGGTCGGTGGCCAAGCAGAACATCGCGGGCGATTGCTTCATCGGGAGAACGGGGAGTGAGAGAATACAGGCCGGGAAGATCGATCAGTGAGGCTGCACCGCCGCCGGGCAGGCGCAGTCGGCCCTCTTTCTTTTCGACGGTGACGCCGGGATAGTTCCCAACCTTCTGGCGTAGACCTGTCAGCGCATTGAAAACTGTGGTTTTGCCGCAGTTAGGGTTGCCGACAAGGGCATAGAGAGGCAGCCGGGTCGCGCCGCCGTCTCCTGAAGCCACTGCGGGGCTGAAAGAAGAGGGGACGGAGGAAGCAGACATTACGCACCGTCCGAATCAATTGCCGGGTCTAGATCAAAATCCGGCGGGCAGCGGCGCATGGTGACGGCCTCTGCCTCGCGTCGCCGCAGGGAGAGCTGGTAACCGCGAATTCGCACAGTCATCGGGTCGCCAAGCGGGGCGAGGCGCACGACAGTGATCTCCGTGCCGGGCGTAAATCCCAGCTCCAGCAGATGTTCGCGCTGGTCGCAGCTCGAGCAAAGTGACAGCACATGGCCGAAATCGCCGGGCTGCATTTCGCTCAGCGGCATCTCCGTATGGCCAGTTTTGTCGGCGACATACCGGGACAGCGCCTCGGCTCGGGCTTTCCCTGCCTGCCACCGCTTACAGAATGCCGGTAGAAAAGAAGTGTTCTCTGACTTGCTCATGAAACGCTGTGCTCAGTTCTATTATCTCCGACAAATATAGTCGGAGACTTTTCTTAATGGTATTATGGCACCAGACGCAGGGAATGTCAACTAGTTCACTCCCCAAAAATACGGTTTTATCAAATACGGGCCTTGACAAGATTTCGACTGCCCGGTATACTAGTCAAGCTGCGTTGGAAACTGGGGACGTAGCTCAGTGGATTAGAGCGTCTCCCTGCGAAGGAGAAGGCCGTTGGTTCGAATCCAATCGTCCCCTCCACAAACAACAAACAAAATGCCCGCCGGAACAGCTGTTCCGGCGGGCTTTTTTGTACGTGCAGCCAGTTATGGCATCAAAACAGTGTCGATGGCGTGTATCACACCATTGGTTGCTTTGACATCGGGAATGACCACAATGGCGTTGTTGACATGCACTTTACCGCCGATGGTCCGGATTTTCAGGGTCTTTCCTTCCACGGTGGGCGGGGAGGTCGGGCTCTTCATGGCCATCGCCTGAGAGGCGGAGACCGCCGCGCCGGCAATCACATGGTAAGTGAGGATTTTGGTCAGCTTGGCCTTGTTCGCAGGCTTCAGCAGCATCGCGACTGTGCCTTTGGGCAGCTTCGCAAAGGCGGTGTCAGTCGGGGCAAAGACCGTGAACGGACCGGCCCCCTTCAGCGTGCTCACCAGGCCGGCGGCCTTCAATGCTGCGACGAGGGTCTTGAACTTACCGGCTTTGATGGCGGTCTGGACGATGTCCCCGCTCTGTGCCTGGGCGGGAGAGACCAAGGCGAACGCAGAAAGTGCAGCGAGGGCTGCAACGGGCAGGATTGCCTTGCGCGAAAATTGGGTTATCATAGTTTATCGGCTTTCTAATTGACGGCGCTGAAGTCGCTGATTTCGACTGCAGTCAGTAGTGAAACTAAGCACTTTGATAAATTATTCCTCACTTAGACTGTAACCAAACATCAACCTCGCTGACGCTTAGTCATCTTAGATGCCGGGTACATATTAAGAGCAAGATACTCTGATTGATGCGAGGTTATAGAATGAAAATTACACGAACACTTTCCGGTCTTTCCATCGCCGCAGCCTTACTGACTGCTGGTGCAGCCCAGGCGCAGACTGCCATGGGCGGCATGGATATGGAAAAATCCCGCTACGGCGGTCCCGTCTATAACGGCGCCCCGGCCCTGGCCGTCACGGCCTCTCTGGTCAAGGCAGGCGGCGGCGCGGCCCACTATTCGACAGCCAAAGCCCTGACCTCAATGGTCGGCGGCAAGCTCGTGACCGCAGAAGTCGGCAAGCTGACTAAGCAGTACGGCAAGGCCAGTGTCGGCTCCTGGCTGACCGTCTTCGACTTTGCCGTTGTAGACGCCCTGAAGATCGCCACCACCGCCGGTGTCAAGCTGCCCGCCGCCACCCTTTCCGGCCACAAGCTGGCCGCAACACTCGTCGGTGCGGGCGCAGACAAGAGCGGCACGTTCTATACCGAATTCCTGCTGGACAAAGCCGTCACCCACAAAATCCACATGCAGGTGATGGAAGACATCGACAGCAAGTACGGCGAGCCTGCCGACAAAAACTACCATCGTGTCACCAATCAGGCGATGGTAGATGTAGCCCATGCCCTCGGCGCGAAGAGCGTCAAAGTGGCCCCGCTGCATTAAGATTCGTCGCTTGTCATAGAAGCAATGAGAAACGCCGGACGGTCTCTGCCGTTCGGCGTTTTCTTGTTCGTCCCATATGAGCCAAGTCTCCAGCACTTAGCCCTCGATCCGTATCCCTTCCCTTGTTTCCTGCGTGCTGAAGTAGCGGCGCTGGAAGTAGTGGGCAACATTCACCAGCCCGATTAGTGCCGGCACCTCCACCAGTGGACCAATCACAGCCGCGAATGCGACCCCCGAATTGATACCGAATACCGCGATCGCCACCGCGATGGCTAACTCGAAGTTATTTCCTGCTGCCGTAAAAGAGAGGGTTGCCGCCTGGGAGTAGTCCGCGCCGAGCTTGCGACCCATCCAGAACGATACCAGGAACATTACCGCGAAATATACCACCAGCGGGACGGCGATCCGTACCACGTCCAGCGGAATACGTACGATGTACTGACCTTTGAGCGAGAACATGACGACAATGGTGAACAGCAGGGCGATCAGTGTGATTGGGCTGATGCGCGGGATGAATTCCTGTTCGTACCACTGCTTATCCTTGACGCGCAGCAGCACCAGCCGAGTCGCCATCCCGGCGAAGAACGGGACGCCTAGGTAGATCAGCACGCTTTGGGTAATCGCGCCCATACTGATTCGAGACAGGTCCACGCCCGCGAAGTGTACTCCAAAGAGGGGAGGCAGCACTTTCAGAAAAACGTAGGCGTAAACAGAAAAAAACAGCACCTGGAAGATTGAATTCAGAGCAACCAGGCCCGCCACGTACTCCGAGTCTCCATGGGCAAGGTCGTTCCAGACCAGAACCATGGCGATGCAGCGGGCAAGGCCGATGATGATGAGGCCGACAGCATACTCGGGCTTGTCAGCCAGCAGCAGAAGCGCCAGTCCGAACATCAGGAGTGGCCCGACAATCCAGTTCTGAACAAGAGACAGACCGAGAATGCGTGTGTTCCGGAACACTTTGCCCATCTCTTCGTACTTGACCTTCGCCAGCGGTGGATACATCATCAGAATCAGACCGATGGCGATCGGAATGGAGGTAGTCCCGATCGATAGGTGAGTGATGGCTTGCGAGACACTTGGGATGAAAAAGCCTAATCCGACGCCAAGAAGCATCGCCAGGAAAATCCAGAGCGTCAGGTAGCGGTCCAGGAATGAGAGCCGGCCTGTGACCGAAGGGTGACAGGTTGCGACAGTACTGCTCATGATTTAGGTCTTTCTGCGTGGTGCCTGCTTAAGCGTCGTACTTGCACTCATGAGGTCAGCTTTGCCAGCAGCTTCTCCACTTTAGCCGCGATCAGATCGTGGATTTCGCGGACTTTCTCGACGGATTGGCCTTTGGGATCGTCCAGTCCCCAGCCTTCGGAGAGGTGAATACGCGCCGGGCAGACATCGGCATCCACCCCGCAGCCCATCGTGATGACGCTGCTTGCTGCGTCGGCCATCTGGGAGCGGCCAGAGTTGTGAACGCAGACAAACAGGACGGTCTTCATGCGGTCTTTCCCGGTTTGGAGGCACGAATAAAGGCTCCCATGATGCGGCCGTCCAATGCGGCCTTCTCCTCGGCGGGGAGAGCCGCCACGGCATCGGTGGAGCAAGTAGTCGCTTCCAGGTCGGCAAACAGGTAGCGGCGGGTCGGCTCGATGGAGATGTCGGTGAAGCCGGCAGACGCCAGGCGCCGCGTGTAGTCGCCCACTTCCAACGCCCCGGCGACGCAGCCGACATAGGCTTCCATATCGGCCCGGATGGCGTCGGGGAGTGTGCCCTCCACGACCACATCAGACACCGCGAATCGCCCGCCGGGCTTCAGCACCCGAAAGGCTTCGCGCAGCACTTGGTCTTTGTCCGCAGACAAGTTAATGACGCAATTGGAGATCACCACATCAACCTGGGAATCAGGAAGGGGAATAGACTCGATATGGCCTTTGAGAAAAGAGACGTTCTCAGCTCCCGCCTCGGATTTGTTTCGCTCGGCGAGGGCCAGCATCTCATCGGTCATATCCAGCCCATAGGCAAAGCCGGAGGGGCCAACGCGGCGGGCGGATAACAGAACGTCAATACCTCCACCACTGCCAAGGTCAAGCACAGTTTCGCCGGAGTGGAGGGAAGCCAGTGCCGTCGGGTTGCCGCAGCCGAGCGACGCCAGCAGGGCCGCCTCCGGGATTTGGCCGGCCTCCGCCTCTGTGTAAAGGTCGCCGGTGATAACATCTCCGCCGCAGCACGAGTCGCCACCACCCGCATTTCCCCCGCAGCAGGCCGCGCCTTGTCCCTGGAGGACTGTTAGGGCCGCTTCGCCATATTTCTGTCGTACGATTTCGCGCACGTCCCCGCGGTCAATCAATCGGATCTCATTTGCAGCAGTCATCGTTTGTTTTCCTTTCGGCTTGTCCCTCATTTAAAAACGCAATCATCTGCGCGGCGGCATCCCGGTTGACGCCGCAGATCATGTGCCGCCCGGACCGCTCCATCGTGATCAGCCCGGCTAGGCGCAGCTCTTTGAGGTGAAATGAGACGGTGGAAGTGATCACGGCTTCACCGGTGACGTGGCAGCAGACTTCGCCTACGGTCGGCCCGGTAAGAGGGCTCACCGCACCCGTTTCGGTCTCGACGGCGACTGGGCAGCACTGCGCCTGTAGGAACGTGAAGATGCGCAGACGGGTTGGGTCCCCAAGTGCTTTAAACATCAGAGACATTTCGTTGTTTCTATACATATCGAAGTAATTATACACCGGCGTTGGGTATACTGTCAAGTGGAAAGTCGAAATAATTATGCCCCGAAGTTTAATGTCCCAAAGTTTGATGCCCCGCAAGAAACAATCTGCTTTCACTCTGATTGAACTGCTCGTTGTGATCGCCATTATCGCGATTCTCGCCGCGATTCTGTTTCCCGTCTTCCAGCGTGTCCGCGAAAATGCCCGTCGAGCGGCCTGCCAATCCAACTTAAAGCAGATCGCACTGGCGATGATCCAGTATGAGCAGGACAGCGATGAGCGTCTGCCGGATCGGCGGGATCTGAAAGGTCCGATTCCCCCACCCTGGGGATCGAACTTTCCGAAATCCGATCCGCGAGGCGGCTGGGCGGCAGCGGTCTTAAATCCTTACATTCATGGTGATACCCTCTGGTCCTGCCCCAGCATGACCGGAACCACTCTGGGCGAAGACCAGCGGGTGAAAGAGACTCGGAGCGGCCTCACGACCCGGTACTGGCTCTGGCGCTTTGACCGGCCCGATCTCTCAAAGCCTTCTCTGTGCTGGGGTAAACTGCCGCAGTCGTGTGTCGCTGATATTGCCGCACTTAACACATCCAGCACGCCGGATACGACGATCAATCCCCTGGTCCCGACTAGTGAGGCCGATCTGGAGATGGCTGTCGACCCATACATCCCGATCACCGCGCCGCCTGGAACTCCTTTGGGGCTGCTGGGCAAGGCTGTCCACTTCGGCGGGCGAAACCGGGCGTTTTTCGACGGCCATGTCAAGTATCTGCGCGACGCGCGGACAAACTCTTAGTGAAATCTCAGGCTGGCACCCCATCTCAAGAAAGGTTTAAGCTTGACAGACAGTGGTGAGGTCGGTATAATTGTCTCGTTGTCCTGCAACTGTGTCGACAATACCAATACCCGGAATTTCTGTCCGGACTTTTTTTATCGAACATGACCTGAAAGGACACGACCATAATGCGTCTGCGCCCCTCTTTCCTGTTCTTGCCAGCCTTGCTCCTCCTCACCTTGACCGCGCTCGCCCCACCGCCAGTACGCGCGGACTATACGACAATAGTGAACCCCGGGACGACTTGGGGGACTTGGCAAGGCTGGGGATGCTCCCTCGCCTGGTGGGCCAATGCCTTCGGAACCCGCGACGACCTCGCCGACCTTCTCTTCACCACCAAGTCTACCGCTCTCAACGGACAGACCCTGCCGGGCCTGGGGATGACGGTCGCCCGCTACAACGTGGGCGGATGCAGCCCGAATGCTATCAGCGGCTCTTCTATGCAGGCATCTGTTAACATCCCGGCCTTCAAGCAAATCCAGGGTTACTGGCTGAACTGGAACAGTTCGGACCCCACCTCGGCGAGCTGGAACTGGTATGCGGATTCCAACCAGCGCAATATGCTCTGGAAGGCGCGTGACCGCGGCGCGAACCACTTCGAGCTGTTTTCTAATTCGCCGATGTGGTGGATGTGCTACAACAGCAATCCTTCGGGCGCGGACAACGGCGCAAACGACAATCTTCAATCCTGGAATCTGCAAAGTCACGCCGTCTACCTCGCGACCGTTGCCCGCTACGCCGCCGATCATTGGGGCGTCAATTTTGAGTCCGTGGAGGCATTCAACGAGCCGAGCTCCAACTGGTGGACCAGCACCGGGTCGCAAGAAGGCTGCCATTTCAGCCCGGCGACTCAGGCAAGCGTCATCGGCTCTTTGCAGACGGAGCTGAACAGTCGGGGGCTGACAAGCACAATCGTCTCCGCGTCGGATGAGACGGCTTACGATCTGGCGACAAGCACCTGGAACAGCTTCAGCAGCCAGACCAAAGCCCAGGTCGGGCGCGTGAATGTCCACGGCTATCAGTACGGCGGGGGAAGGCGCGACCTGCTCTCCAGAGCCGTCGCCGGCAAAAAACTCTGGAACTCGGAATACGGGGATGGCGTCGCCTCGGGGATGTCCCTGGCAGACAATTTGAACTTGGACCTGCGCTGGCTGCACCCGACGGCATGGTGTTACTGGCAGCCGCTCGACAGCGGCGGGTGGGGCCTGATCCAGTCCAATCCCGGTGATAACTGGATCGGATCGGTGAACCCCAAGTACTTCGTTCTGGCCCAGTATGCGCGTCACATCCGGCCCGGCATGACGATCTTGGACAGCGGTGAGGTCAACACGGCCGCCGCCTACGATGCCGCCGCGCACACGCTGGTGCTGGTGACGACCAACCACGGGACCGGCCAGTGGATTAACTACGATCTGTCGCGGTTCGGAAAAGTCTCCGGCCCAATCACGCGCTGGGCGACGGATACAAGCAGCAGTGGTGACAAATACGTTGTCCACGCTGACACCAGCCTGAGCGGCAAGAGGTTCTGGTCCTGGTTTGGCCCGAACATGGTCCAGACTTTTGAGATTCGGAACGTGCAGTAAAAAGAGAGTAGGGCTTGCTGAATTATAAGCTAACCGAAGCCGACTTGCGGGCAAAGACTGCCGATCTCGAGACTTAGAGACGAATTTCAGAAAAATCTTTGCCTGGGAACCCGTGAGAAGAGCGTGTTGTTGCTAAATCGGATAAGTATGCTCTGCTTTTTTCTCTTATTGCTTGATAGCACTCGTCAAATTACGGGTATAATTTAACTGTTTGAGTGGCAATGAGTTTTTGCTGCTCTGTCGATGCCCGCCACTCCGGGCAGCAAACAGGGAGGAGGGCGGGGGCAGCCGAGTGGAAGGTGCCCAACAACACTTAATTATTTGCGGCGCGAGATCTTCTGGTCTCCGTGTCAATGGTCTGCGACACTCAATTAGAAAAGGGTATGACAATGCCTGATGCAAATGTGCTGAGCTTTAGTGCCTACAGCGCCGTTTTCAATGGTCTCTCTCTTGCAGTTGCCGCGATGCTTGCGGGAACACTTTTTTTCTTCTTCTCCCGCACGCAGGTCGGCTTTAAGTATCGCCCGGCCCTGCTTGTCTCGGCTCTGGTGACAGCGATTGCCTGCTACCACTACTTCCGAATTTTCAACAGCTGGGTCGAAGCGCACGCGGTCCAGCCGGACAAAACGTTTGTGCTGACAAATATCACATTTAACGATGCCTATCGTTACATGGACTGGATCCTGACAGTTCCCCTGCTGCTGGTCGAACTAGTTGCCGTGCTCGGTCTCCCGAAGGAGCAGAGCCGGGGACTGCTGGGCAAGCTGGCCATCGCGGCATTTTTGATGATCGCACTTGGCTACCCGGGCGAGCTTCAGACAAATCTCGGCCTGCGAACACTTTGGGGCACGCTGAGCACGATTCCGTTCGTGTATATCTTGTTCGTGCTCTGGAAGCAGCTGGGCGTATCGCTCGAGACTCAGCCGGAGACGGTCAAGCCGCTGGTTCGCGGTGCACGCCTTCTGACCCTGGCAAGCTGGGGTTTTTACCCGCTGGCCTACATGATTCCCCTGCTCGGTAACAGCCTCCCCTACGAGGCCAAGCAGGTCGGTATTCAGGTCGGCTACACGATCGCGGACATCATCGCTAAAGTGGGCCTCGGAGTATTCATTTACTTCATTGCCATGGCGAAGACCGAGAACGATGCCAAGACGGGGGCAGCTTCCTTCGAGCAGACATTCGTGGCTGCCTAGTAAATTCCAACGGTGGGAGGAATGGTTCTCGCCGAACTCAGAGCCGCGTCCTGTGAGGGGCGCGGCTTTTTTCATAGACTGAAGGAAAATCGCATGGCAAATAAGTCACTGACATTTGTTTTCTGGGGTGTGATTGCGGGCAGCTTTTTCTTAGCGAATTTTGCCGCACAGCACTCCTGGCCGCTTTGGACGATCACGCTGGCCGGAGCTGTCTCCCTTGGAGCGGTCGTGGCCTATATTCTAAACAAACAGCCACAATGATGCCGTCATCAAAATGCCGCTATCACCTTCCTTCTGTCCCACCGCTGCAATGCAGTTTAGAAACCAAAAAATTTTGTTACACATCTCCCCGACGGCGGAATGGGATAAAATCCTGCGCGATACAAAGTCGCAGGTTCCCGAAGCTTTTACCTCGGATCACCGCGTACTGAACCTCTTTGAGGGCAAATGGACAGGTCCCGGCGCCGGTCGCCACTATGAGTCGGCAATCGATGGCCGCAGCCTGGGGCACATCCCCATGCTGGATCTGTCCTCAGCACGAAGTGCGGTTAAGTTCGCGAAGTCCGAAGCCGCAGATTGGGCCGCTGTCGATCTGGACGAACGCAAGCGCCGCGTTTCCCTCTGCCTGGAAGGACTGCGCGAGCAGCGGGAATTAATTGCTTTGCTTCTGGTCTGGGAGATCGGCAAGCCGCACGCCCAGGCCCTGACCGATATTGACCGCTGCATCAGTGGAGTCGAGTGGTATGTCGACAACATTGAGTCCATGCTCGGGAAGCGCAAACCACTGGGCTTGATTTCCAATATCGCCTCCTGGAACTACCCCCTGTCTGTCCTTATGCATGCCGTCCTGGTACAGGTGCTGGCCGGGAATGCGTCGATCTCGAAGACGCCCTCCGACGGCGGCTTGTATGCCCTCACCGTTGCCCATGCGATCGCCCGTCGAGCGGGTCTGCCGGTTTCCCTCGTGAGCGGCTCTGGCGGCCAGCTCAGCGAAGCTCTGGTGAGGAACGAGTACGTCGACTGCCTTGCATTTGTCGGCGGCAAGACGAACGGAAGTGCCATCGCTTCCAGCCTCTACGACGGCAACAAGCGCTACCTGCTGGAGATGGAGGGCGTGAACGCCTACGGCGTCTGGTCGTATTCCGATTGGCCGGCTCTGGCACAGCAGATACGCAAAGGTTTTGACTACGGAAAGCAGCGCTGCACGGCGTATGCCCGCTATGTGATCCAGCGGTCACTGTTCCCGCAGTTCCTGGAGATGTACCTGCCGGTGCTGCGCTCGCTGCAATTTGGCAATCCGGTGCTGGTAGAGCGCGACGAAGACCCACTGCCGAAGCTGGATTTTGGGCCGCTGATCAACAACAAGAAAGTTGAGGATCTGCGGGTGCTGTACACCGAGGCTCTGGGGAAAGGCGCGGTAAGCCTGCATGAAGGCGAGATTCCGACCGATCGCGTGCTGCCTGGTCAGGACCTTTCCGCTTACCTGCCTCCGGCGGCACTGCTGAACATCCCCCGTAACTCCCGGCTGTACCACAACGAACCGTTCGGGCCGATCGACTCGATCGTCGTCGTGGATCATATCGAGGAGCTGATCTCCGAGATGAACGTTTCCAATGGCTCACTTGTCTCGTCGATCGCCTGCGATGACCCGGCTATGGCGAAGCAGATCGCCGGTCAGCTGCGGGGTTTCAAGATCGGTGTCAACACGGTGCGCAGTCGAGGCGACCGCGAGGAAGTTTTCGGCGGGATCGGACAATCCTGGAAAGGATGCTTCGTCGGCGGGCGCTACCTAGTTCTTGCCGTGACTGCGGGGGAGCCTGGAGAGAAGCTCTATGGCAACTTCCCTGAGTACACGCAGCTTCCTGAACAAGCCTAAGTGAAGAAGCCTGAAAATCTGCGTGCTATTCCCTAGCGGCCTGCCGTTTTTATCACCTCTGTGAATATCTTTGCGATTTTGACCTTGACAATCGAGCGGGGTTGTGTTACTCTTAATGTACAAACCTGTTCTTCTTTGTGTATGAAAGGGTCTTAATCCAGTGAACTCATTTTGGAAAATGATAAACACCGGCGGGGGACGATTTGCCGCCCTGACCGCGCTGCTTGGCATCGCTTCACTCGTGGGGGCGTCAGGCGAAAGTCTGGCGGCCCCGGCGCAGGTTCGTCTGCGCGGTCATATTCCGCAGGCGGCAGTTGCGCAGGCGCAGCTTGTGAGCCGCGTGTCCAGCACGGAAAAGATTAGCCTTGCGCTAACCCTTCCTCTGCGCGACTCTATCGGCCTGGATACGCTTCTGGGCCGTGTGTATGACCCGAAAGATCCTCTTTACCGTCACTATCTGACGTCCGAGGAGTTCACGCGCCGGTTTGGTCCGACGGAGCAGTCGTACCAGGCTGTCGCGGCATTTGCCCGGGCTCGGGGCCTCTCCGTTACCGGAACGCATTCCAACCGTCTGCTTTTAGATGTCACCGGAACGGCTTCCACGGTGGAATCGGCCTTCGGCCTGCATCTGATGCGCTACCGGGCGCACAGCGGTCGATTTTTTCATGCTCCGGACGCCGACCCGCTTGTCACCGCCGCCGTGTCCAGCCAGATCAGCGGCATCGTCGGCCTCTCGAATCTGGCGAAAATCGTGCCGCACTCGCACCGGATATCGTCCGCTCGGATGAAGCCTGCCGCCTCGCAGGCGGTCCCCGGTATCCAGTCCTTTTTTCTTCCGGCAGCTCAGCCCAGTGAAGTTGGGTCTGGGGTGGATGGCGGCCTGACACCCAGCGATATCAAAACTGCCTACAACTTGAATGGTGTGCCGCAGACCGGTGCTGGCCGGACGCTGGCCCTGTTCGAGCTGGACGGATATACGCCCAGTGATGTGACCGCCTACGAGCACGCCTTCAATCTGCCCCAAGTTCCTCTACTGAACATTCTCGTCGATCAATTCAGCGGCGCTCCCGGCGATGGTGCAGGAGAGGTCACGCTTGACATTGAGCTGATGGTGGCCCTCGCCCCGGGAGCATCCAAGATACTGGTGTATGAGGGACCAAACTCCGGGCAGGGACTGCTGGATACCTACAACCGGATTGCGACGGATAACGCTGCGAAAGAGATCAGCAGCTCCTGGGGTATTCCGGAAAGCTTAGCCGGAAGTCAGTTAGTGATGGCTGAAAACATTATCTTTAAACAGATGGCTGCACAGGGGCAAAGCATTTATGCCGCGTCTGGGGATAGTGGCGCCTATGCTGATGGAACCACGGTTGGGACAGACGACCCCTCTTCACAGCCCTATATGGTTGGGGTTGGGGGTACGATGCTGAGCGTGAATGGCCGGGGCGGGTCCTATGCCTCCGAAAGTGCCTGGGGAGACCCGCTGAGTGCAGGGCTAAACAATCCACATGGTAGCGGCGGTGGCGGCGGAGTCAGCTCAAATTGGCCGCTCCCCGACTATCAGGCCGGTGTCGGCGGGTTAGCCTCCACGACAAACCGAAATGTCCCGGATATTTCCCTGGACGCCGATCCGAACACGGGATACTCGATCTATTTCGAGAATGGCTGGACCATCTTTGGGGGCACGAGCTGCGCGGCGCCGCTCTGGGCAGCTTACACGGCACTGGTCAATCAGAAGCGCGCCAGCAACTCGGAGCCGGACCTCGGGTTCCCGAATCCTCTGCTCTATCATATCGCTGCAACTCCGGATTACAACTTGGCATTTCATGATGTGATGGACGGTACGTCTAATCTTCTGCCTGCTTATGCGACGAAACCTGGTTACGACAACTCTACGGGCCTGGGCACGTTCAATGGTGCAAATCTGCTGAACTTGCTTGCTCCCGTGACTGCTTCGGTCGTTTCGCTGGTCTTCACACCCAACCCGGCCTATTCTGCGCACAAAGTCAGTGCGACTGTTACGCTCGATCGGCCCGCCGGAGCCGGAGGAACGATCGTCAACTTTTCCTCCGACGATACTGTTACCCTGCCGGTCACCCCAGTATTGACGGTTCCCGCCGGAGCATCCTCCGCCACATTCACGCTCACTGCCGCTGCTGTGACCACCAATAAAATCGTCACCGTGACGGCGTCGACGACCAGTGGCACTCCGACGCTGTCCAAACTTACGGTGAATGTCGTGCCCGCTGTGATTTTGCCTTCCACGCTGACATTGAACGCCGCCAGCGTTTACAGCGGAACACCCGCAACCGGGACCATAGTGCTGAACGGTCCGGCGCCCGGCGCCGGCCTGACGCTCGTACTTCTCAGCAGTGACCCCTCAGCGGTCGTACCGCCAAGCATTACCATCCCGGCAGACGGAGTGAGTGCGACATTCCAGATTGGAACGCAGACAGTTCTCCATGATGTCAGCGTCACTGTGACCGCCTCCGCGAACGGCGTGTCGCTGACTGCGCCCCTGACAGTTACTGCTCCGGCAGTGGTGTCGGCGGTTCTTGCACCCTCGACAGTGACCGGCGGAGCGGTGGCCCCGGGAACGCTGACGTTGAATGGCCCGGCCCCGGTCGGCGGCATCACGATTGCGCTCTCCAGCAGTAACCCAGTTGCGACGCCCTCTCCGGCCTCCCTTGTAATCCCGGCGGGCAGCACAAGTGGCGTCTTCAGCGTAAACACGTCGGTCGTTTCGGCCCTCACGCCGGCGACGATCTCGGCGGCCTACAATGGCTTCACAAATACTGCGCAGCTGACAGTGCAGGCGGGTGGGCTGGCCGCACTCTCCATCGCTCCGGCTGGGGTGATTAGCGGCGGTGTCGTCGTCGGTACGGTCACGCTGGATTCACCGGCGGCGGTGGGCGGCGCGACTATCGCGTTGAGCAGCAGCGATCCGGCTGCCGCGACTCCCGCGAGTATTCTCGTCCCGCAGGGAGCGATCACAGCGACGTTCCCGATCACTACTCTGTCAGTCACCGCACCGGTGACGGCAATCATCAGCGGATCGCTGAACGGCTTAGTACAGACCGCTTCTCTGGCGGTGACACCCATCCGGGTGAAAACGCTGGCCCTCAGCCCGACCACGGCGGCGGTCGGTGGGGTCGTCACGGGGACGATCACGCTGACAGTCCCGGCACTTGCAGGCGGCGCGTCGGTTGCGCTCGTCAGCAGCAGCGCGGCCGCAACTGTGCCGGCCACGGTCGTGGTCGCTCAAGGAGCAACGACGGCGATGTTCCCAGTGACGACAGTTCAGGGAGGCGGCGTGACAATCACCGCCACGACAGGCGGCCAGAGCCAGTCTGTCGGCCTGACCGTGCTGAACTCCCCGGGTACGACATTCCCGGCGGGCCTTAACCTGCTCTCCGTTCCTTATGATTACTCCGGTCAGCCGCTGGACTCGCTGTTCGGCTTCGCCGGAGTCAAGCTGGCCGTATGGCAGCCGCTGCTCAGTCAGTATGCCGTGACGCCCAGTGCTCCTGCCGATGCACTGCGTCCGGGAGTCGGCTACTGGATCAAGCTGCCGACCGCGATCACGCTGACCCGAGCGGGGGTACCGACTAATCGGACCACCGACTTCAATATCACGCTCTCTGCTGGCTGGAACCAGATCGGCGATCCCTTCCCGGTCAGCGTCCGGCGCAGCGGGCTGCAGATCAATGCGGGTGGCTCCGTCACCTCCTTCGTCCAGGCGGCGACTGCTGCGAAACCGATTGTCAGCGATCTGATCTACAGCTACACACCGGGCGTCGGCGCGGCAGCCGGGAGTTACGTCTCCGTCGGCAACGGCGATTCCCTCCAGCCCGGCCTCGGCTACTGGGTGTATGCTTACCAGGCCGTCACGCTGATTGTTCCGCACACGGGAAATTAAGGCGACAAGCAAAAAATGCCGCCGGACTTGAAATCAAGTCCGGCGGCGTTTTTTGTGTATTTCCATCCCCGAATTTTACTGCCGAAGGGGGGACTCGAACCCCCACGAAGTTGCCTCCAAAGGTTTTTGAGACCTCCGCGTCTACCATTCCGCCACTTCGGCACTTAACTATTATAGCCGGGTGGGAACTGTTTGTCAACGGGGCAGCGGTTTACAGCTAGAGGAAAATGAGACGCGAAGCGGACGAGCCGCCTGAGCCAACCTACATCTGCGCAGATCGTTTGCTCAGGCGGAGTGCGGCAGGTCTGTCTGTGCCCGCCGGGGCCGCTTCGCGTGAAGGAAGGCCGCGCCAATTCTCGGCTTTGAGTATCGGCGCTGCCTCATATAGTTTAAACGATTGTGGAGGCCAATTTGTTCCCGAACATCCGTTTTGTTTTGTACCTGTTTCATTCCTGTGGGGCTTGACACTCCGGCGTGAATCTGTTACACTCTTCTGAGAGTTCGTCGCAAGGAGCGTTTGGGAACAAAGTGACGCCCTCCTGGAGTAAAGAGTAGCTATGGCAGCGGGAAAACTCACGCTAGGGTACGTGCTGTCATTGTCCGTGGCCGAAGATATATTTATCGGCGGCACGATGGTAACGGATGGGGCAGGTCTGCCGCTGGAATTCCGCTATACTGAGCCGGTCCGTGCGACCAAGCTGCAGCGCCTGCTTTACGGCGATGTTCTTGAGAAATATATTCATGGTGACGTGATCGCGGGCAGCTTGATCAGTCGATTGGAACAGAAAGTGGACCTGTTTCTCGTCACCGACGCCGCCCTTCTGGAAGCGATTGCGGCGGTAGGTAAGAAAGCGGCCCTGCTGGAGCCGAGCCGGGTTCCGCCCCTGAAAGAGTTCGGGGCCAGCCAGGACGTCTCCGAAACAGAATATTTTTTGCAGCTGAACGACAGCGGCGCACCGGCCCGTGTCCGGCTGGCGGCACGCCCGACCGATGCGGGAATGCGTTCCGAAGTGACGCGCGTGCTGACCGAAGCCGGTCGTACCATGGACCTCAGTGAGCCGCTGGCGCGTGTCGAAGCCGCGATCCGTATGCTCTGGGCGGATGAGGGGCAGGGGAAACCCGCTGCAGCCGCTTGACCCCCTCTGCCAATGCCTGGAAAGCGGCACGTCATGCCCTGGGACGATTCTTCAGCCGGGTGGCGGTGTATCAGGTGCCGGAGGATCAGCTGCTGCCGCAGGCCACGATCCTTTTCTCCGATGCCCTGGCGTCTCAGGCGCCTGCGCCCGGCATCAGGGAAAATAGTTGGCGCGCCCGCGCTGTGGTTCAGCCGAGTTCGCTGACACAGATTGATGTGCGAACTACGTCGGAAGGCAGCCGCCCACACGCCAGCGTCGTCGGTGAAAGCCATGTGGTCCCTTCACCGGAGTGTTTCGCGATGCCTGTTCTCCATGCCTGCGCGCTGCAAACCAAGCGGGTGGGGAGCTTTGATGCGGCACAGGTCGTGGCTCTGCCACACTCTTTTATCGCTCTTCCGAAGGATCCGCTGCGCCTGATGTCGATCTCGGCACTCCATTTGCCCAAGGTCGCGGCTCTGGGCAGCTTTTCCCTCGCGAAACCGAAGGGAAAAGCGCTGCTTGTGCCGCGTCGGCCCATCGTACGTTTAGGGCCGGTGCGGACCGGAGAACTCGCTTTGAGCCGCATTCCGCTGCGGCGGCGCGGGCTTCAGTCGCCGATCGGGGTGCCGCTTTCGACGCTCTTCGCCGCTGAACATCGGTGCCTTGCGGAAACCGCCGGTCTGCCGTTGTCGGATGTAACACTGCTGGGGGTCTATCCGGCTGTTCCGATCATTGCCGTGCGGCGATTGGTCGTGGAGGACGAAGGCCGTCAGTTACGCCTCTGGCTCAAACCAGAGTCGTGGTGGGGATGTCCTCCGCCGCGCCGGATCACGCTGCTGATTGGCCGTCAGTCGTCCACCGGCAAAATGCTTCAGGCGTCAGGATAGGTAGATTTGTCTTTCGAATTGCTGGTTCAATTTTTGGTTCTGGGAGCGACTGCCGTGCTGTTCTGGGTGGCTCGGCGCGACCTGGCTTCCCGCGCTGTCCCTTCGGCACCGCCTCTGCAAAGTACGGAGGATCTGGAGCAGCTGTGCGGAACGCTCGAAACGCTGGTCACGGACCTCTCGCAGCGATTGACGGCACTGGAGCAGGCCGCGCGAGTACCGGCTTTGCCTGTGTCGTCCGCTCTGTTTTCTCTTCCGCGAACACCGGCGGCGACGGTCGCGCCCAATGCTCAGTATGCACCGGTCTATGCCCTGCTGGATGAAGGTGTGTCGGAAGCATCAGAGATCGCCCGTCGAACCGGCCTGAGCCGGGGCGAAGTCGACCTCATTCTTGGGCTGCGTGCCCGTCAGGTTCTTTAAGCGAAATTTTTCGTCACTCAATTCTCGTTACACAAGGAGTTTTCCCCCTACTATGCAAATGACACGACGCAGCGCAGCGCGGCTGAGTTCTCTGGCCGTCCTATCATTCGCCCTGGCCGGATGCAATCACACCGAGAGTGGCCCCGGCGGCACGTTCAGCCCTTCAGGCCAGAGTGGTACAGCCGTGGCGACCCTGACCACGCCTAAAAATGCAACACTGACCGTCACGGAGCCGCAATTTTACGCACAGCTTCAGAACTATGTGCCGAACACGCCGCCGCAGACATTCGCTCCAGTCGGGCAGGCGGCAGGTCGTCTCGTTTTACAGCAGCTGATGCAGAATTTGATTGTCGAAGGACTGGCACAGGATCAGGGTGTCGCACCCACCGATGCCGAAGTCAATGCGCAGTTCAACAACATCAAGCTGATCCAGAACGCCCGCAACATCAAGCCCTTCGAGCAGGCGCTGAGCGAGGCCGGCCTGAGCCAGCAGCTTTTTGAGGACCTGCAGATCAAGCCGCAGCTCTCCCAGCTCAAGCTTCTGACCAAAGGCGTCACGATCACTGATGCGGAGATCCAGTCCTACTACAACGTTAACAAAGATAAGCAGTTTACCAAACCTGCCCGTGTCCATATCAAGCGGATCGTCGTCGCGACACTTCCTGAAGCGCAGGCGATCACGAAAGAAATCGCTGGCGGCAAGACATTCGAATCCGAAGTTAGCAAAACTCTGGACAAGGCAACGCCTGATGGGGATGTGAACCAGTGGGTTCCGCTGGACAATCCCGATCCGCGCATGGCCTCGCTGACACAGCCGATCAAAGCGGCGGCGGTCGGCACGGTCGCCGCTCCGATCACTATCCCGGGTGCGAACGGCCAAAATTCCTACTGGGTCGTGAAAGTCGTTGAGAGAAAAGACAAAGAGACACCGGCGCTGGCGGATGTCAAAGAGCTGATTCGCGCGAACCTTCTTCAGCAAAAAGCTGCGGAAAATCCCACCGCCCAGCAGGATCTACAGAAGCAGCTTCGGGACTTCCAGCCGCAGCTTAAGATCGTGACCCAAAGCCCGCAGTATCAGATAATTGCGACGGAGCTGATGCACCCGCAGCCATCTGCGGCCTCCACCGGTGGACCCACAGCCCCCGGTATCCCCGGCGGGCCGCGATAAGAAAGCGGATCTGCTAGATGCTGACCCTGATTGGGCTGGGTGCGAAAGAACTTGGGGGAAATAATGGTTCCGCCGGTCTGAGTTTAGGGGCCTGGGATGCGCTTCGGCGCTGCTCCGGTCCCCGGCTCGCCCGGCGGCGAGGTCATCCCGCTCTTGCCTGGCTCGAATCGAGCGAAGGTGGCATCGTGTTCGATGCTGCCTTCGAGGGCCTCTCCGATACTGATGCCGCCGAGCGCGTCCTCACACTCGCTCGTCTCGGGGACGTGGTCTATGTCGTTCCGGGCCATCCCCTCCTCGGCGATTCTTCCGCGCTGATTGTCACCGAGACGGCCCGCCGTGAAGCTATTCCCCTGCGTGTCTACAGCCCCGCCCCGCTCCCGACGGATTCCCCTGCCGATTTCGATGCTTTGGCCGTGGTGATGGCCCGTCTGCGCGATCCTCTCAGCGGCTGCCCCTGGGACCGGGAGCAGACCCCGCAGACACTCCGCAAATATGTCATTGAAGAAGCCTATGAAGTGGTGGAGGCGATCGATGGCGGCGACCCGCGCAAGCTGACCGAAGAGCTAGGTGATCTGTTACTGCAGGTCGTGTTCCATGCGCAGCTCGCCTCGGAAGCCGGGCAGTTTACCCTGAGCGACGTCACGCGCAGCATTGTGGAGAAGCTGATCCGCCGCCATCCGCACATCTTCGGCGATGTGGCTGTGTCAGGCTCCGAGCAGGTGCTGGTGAACTGGGAGAAGATCAAGCGCGGTGAGCCGGGATATGAGGACCGCACCAGCATCCTGGACGGTATCCCGCCGGCACTTCCCGCCCTGATGCGGGCCTTAGAGGTCTCGAAGCGTGTCGTCAAAGTCGGCTTCGAGTGGCCGACCGTCTCCGAGGTACTGGATAAAGTCGAGGAAGAAATTCGGGAACTTCGAGTCGAGATTGCCGCTGGAGAGACCGCACGGGCCGGTGATGAGCTAGGCGACCTGCTGTTTACGCTGGTCAATGTCGCACGGCATCTCCAAATCGATCCGGAAGATGCGCTTCGTCGCATGACGCAGCGGTTTACGTCACGCTTCCAGCATATTGAGGAATATGCGTCGGCACGGGGCGCAGCCGTCTCCGATCTGACGCTCGCCGAGATGGAGACGGTGTGGCAAGCTGCGAAAGAGCAGGAACGCGCTTAATTAGACGGAAGCGTCGTCTAGGGCTTCAAAGTAAGCGATCTCTTTAAACGCCCGGTAACGGCTGGCGATATCGGCCTCGGTGAGCGTGCGAAGCCGGTTCAGCGAGAAATCTTCCACATTATAAGAGGCCATGACGCTGCCATAGACGACGGCTTTTTTGAGTGTCGCCACGCTCTGGTCATTGCGCGATGCCACATAGCCGATGAAGCCGCCGGCAAACGAATCGCCTGCGCCGGTCGGGTCAGCGATCTCCTCGAGTGGATATGACGGCGCGGCGAAGTGTGAGCTGCCGCTGAAAAGCAGGGCGCCATGCTCGCCTTTCTTGATGATTACTGTTTTTGGTCCCATCGCCTGCAGCGCTTTGGCGGCCTTGATCACGGAAAGCTGCCCGGTGAGCTGCCGCGCCTCGGCATCGTTCATAAACGCAATATCCACCCGCTTCAGCACTTCGACCAATGCATCCCGCTTGCCCTCGATCCAAAAGTTCATCGTATCGCAGACAGTAAGCAGGGGGCTCTCCACCTGGTTCAGCACCTGCAGTTGAAGCTCCGGGTCGATATTCGCCAAGAATACGTACTTCGCTTTTTTGTAATTCTCTGGCAGGGAAGGCTGGAAATCGGCAAAAACATTCAGCTGAGTGTCCAGGGTATGGGCAATATTCAGGTCGAAGTCGTAGTACCCTGCCCAGCGAAACGTCTTACCCTCTGCGACCGTCTGCACTCCGGCCAGATCGATCCCGCGTGAGGCCAGAAAGTCCAGATGCGCCGACGGAAAATCTCCCCCGACCACCCCGACCAGCTGCACTGGCGAGAAGAACGAAGCCGCCACACCTGAATAATCCGCGGCCCCACCGAGGGCGTCCTGCACCTCGCCGACGGGTGTCCGCACGGAATCGAGTGCCATCGAGCCGACGATCAAAACGGGGGAAGACGAAGCGGGGGTAGATAAATCCGGCATATGCGTGTCCTTTGTGCTATATTCGGGCAAGAAGAAAGCCCCTCGCCAGATGCGGGGGGCTGTCATCGAAAATAAGAGGCCTCGATGAGATTCGAACTCATGGCCTTCTCCTTCGGAGGGAGACGCTCTAATCCGCTGAGCTACGAAGCCTTAGAGAAAAAAGTTTACCCGGAAGGTGTGGGGGTTGTCAAGTGAAGTCGAGTAGATGAAAAACACAGTGGTTAGGCCAAGTGGTTGGACTGAGTGGTTAGTCCGAGCGGCGAATACGAGCGGTTGAAAACCACTCGCTAGGTGAGGCACCCTCCGGGTGATAAGAAAGAACATCCGACGTCCGGAGGACGATATACCAGCGAGTGGTTTTTTAACCACTCGTATTCTCTCGGTTTCACCACCCGAATTCTCGCGATTTCTAACCCGCAGGGAACGCCCCTGTCAAGTCAGAAATCTTCTTCCTGAATTACGCTCCCCGACGCAGTCGGCCCGGGGGCTGCAATCTGTCCCGGCTCAGGCGCCTGGAACTCGACATGCCCGCAGTCGCGGCACAGCAATGCCCGCAGGCCAAGCTTCAAGCGCCCATGGTGGGAGTCATGATCCACACAGAACGTCATCGGCTGCTCTAGAGTTGCCGCGACGAGATTGGCATTTCCACATCGTAAACACTGTGTCTCCGTTGTCATGGTTTCTGCTCCTATTATTGCTTGAGTTTGTTTATTGTTTGAGTTTGCTTACTTCTTCTTCCCCACAAAGATCTGAATTAGCTTTCGAACCGGGTCGAAGTAATCATCGACTACGCGCTCCTTCAGCGGGATGATCGCGTTGTCCGTAATATGAATATGCTCCGGGCAAACCTCGGTGCAGCATTTGGTAATGTTGCAGAAGCCGATCCCCGCCTCGCCTTTCAGCGGTTCCCTGCGGTTCAGGGTGTCCATGGGGTGCATCTCGAGGGCCGCGAACCGAACCATCTGGCGCGGGCCGAAGAACGCATCATGGCGGTTGTGTTCGCGCAGCACATGGCAGACGTCCTGGCAGAGGAAGCACTCGATACACTTGCGGAACTCCTGCACCCGGTCGACATCCACCTGCTGCATGACAAACGGTACCGGCGCGTCGGCGGCAGGCGTCAGCGGCGGGATCTTCGCCGACATGCGGTAGTTCCAGGAGACGTCTGAGACCAGGTCCTTGATCAGCGGGAATGCCCGCATCGGCCCGACATTGATCGTGCCCGTCGGATACTCATCCACACGGGTCTTACACAGCAGCTTTGGCTTGCCGTCCACCTCCGCGCTGCACGAGCCGCACTTGGCTGCCTTGCAGTTCCAGCGGCAGGCTAGGGAGCTGTCCTGATGGGCCTGGATCGAATGGATCGCATCCAGCACAACCATACCGACAAAAGTCGGCACATCGTAGGATTTAACCTCGCCGCCGCTCTCTGGGTCGCCGCGAAATACATTTAAAGTGATCTGGTCGGGCATAAGGTGCCTCTCTTTATGGTTGGTGAGTATAATTTTAGCGAAACCGTATTGACGGATTACTCGTTAGAGTGATAGAATATAGCTGTCAAGCGCAATATTACAATGAAAGTAATAAAGATTATGGAACTCAGAGTACATAAACTGTCTTCTTCAATATTTTCCGCCGCCGCCCACGACGGCACCGATCTGCTGATTCTCGTCAGCCGAAACGGGCAGGGAAGTGCAAGTCGCCGCACGGTCCAGATGTTCCGTGGAGTATCAGTGGATACCTTCCAAAAAATGCTGGCCTACCGCAGCACGACCGAGTTCTTCCAGCAGGCGATCTGGGACCGCTTTCCTTCCGAGCCGGCGAGCCTCGAAGTGGCGGATGCCATCGAGAGTTTCTTCCAAATGCAGCCCGAAGGTGCGATCCGGCTTGCGCCCGCTCCTAACGAGCCTGCCCGCCCTACTACGCGTCGAAAGTCCCACACGGCTCCTCGGTAGGAGCTTTCCGGTAAGAACTTCTCGGCAAGCGCTACGGATTAGAAATCCGAGGCTAAGAATACCCAGCATCAAAATTGTTGTTATTTGGTTATCTTTTATGACCGCTTTCCCAACAGTCCCCGCGAGGACAGTATCAGGACGATCAGCCCGATTAGTACGAAAGGGATCCCCAATTTGGTGAACGTGCTTGGTAAATAGGTGACAGCCAATATTCCCAGCCCAAATCCTACCAGGACGCGCCCTATGATAAACAGCCATATCTCCAAGCCAGACATATTTTGAACCCGAAGACGATTTTGCTCAAGCAATGATTTTACCCTTCATGACGACCCTGATAAAGTGATGATAAGCGGCCTCAATGCAACAGCTCAGACGTTCATATTTTGGCTTAGTCATACATGAATATGCCGTTTTCGATAGCAATATGCCACGGATTGGAAATCCGAGGCTATGAAAAGCCCACTGTCGAAGCGACGTTAAGAGTAAAACGCGGAG
>JANXMY010000204.1 GCA_025354405.1 Armatimonadota bacterium | reverse complement strand
GATTTTTATTGTGGGGTACTTGGCTTCACATTGATGCAAAAGCTCGGCTCCGACGCCGCGTTCATCAGTGCGGGCGGCTACCATCACCATATCGGATTGAATACGTGGGAGAGTGCGGGCGGATCGCCCCCGGCGCCTGGGACAACGGGCTTATACCATCTGGCGATACTGTATCCCACCCGGTCTGCCCTGGCCGATGCATTGCGACGGCTGATGACCGCCGGTATTCCGCTGGAGGGGGCCAGTGACCACGGTGTCAGCGAAGCGCTCTATTTGAGTGACCCGGATGGAAACGGCGTCGAGCTGTATTGGGATCGTCCTTCGTCAGAGTGGCCGCGCGGCGCGGATGGATCGATCGCAATATACACACGGCATTTGGATCTTGCGGGGCTTTTGGAGAGCAGCTAGGGGCTATTCCAGTTCCTCCACCGCACTTTGCAGCGCGGGGATAAGCTGCTTTTTGCGCGAAACGACATGCCCGAGGTCGAACTCGCTTTCGTCGATTCGGGCGAACGGCAGGGCAGCGAGGATCGTCGGCTCGCCGCGGCAGATCAGATGACTCTGAATATTCAGCACATCCGTGACCATCAGGCAGATGAGTGAGAGGCCTTCGCGCTGTCGCCGGGTGTCCATGGCTTCAAGCAGAGCCGCTTTGCGCTCCGGCAGTTCCTGGTAGCCGGTGATTTCGATCTGGGCGACGCTGACCGATTTGCCGATAATCTCGTAGTTTTTGCGGTCGCCATCGAGAATGTCATCGGCGGAGCGCTCGGCCAGACCCGGTGACGTTCCGATCAGGCGTTTGCCGTAGTCTTCGACTGCGACCGAGCAGAGCTTCGCCAGCCACGCGGCGGCCGATCGGTCGCGCTCGGTCACGGTCGGAGAGCGGTAAAGCAGCGTGTCGGAAAGAATACCGGAGAGGAGCAGCCCGGCGATATTCGCCGGTGGAATCAGATCGCGCTGGCGGCAGGCTTCCGCTACCAGGGTGCTGGTGCTGCCGACCGGCTCCACGACAAATGGGATCGGGGCGGAAGTTGGCGCATTTCCGAGGCGGTGGTGGTCCAGCACGCCGACGATCTCCGCTTCCTCCGCGCCCGAGACCGCCTGCGACAGCTCATTATGATCTACCAGAATAAGCTTTGCTTTTGGGGGCTCCAAAAGACATTTGCGGCTGGTGGTGCCTAAATACCGGCCATCGTCGCCTACGACTAGGAACTCCTCACCGCCCCCGCGCAGGAGGGCGGCGCGACGGTCCCGGACACGGTCGCTGGCGCTGAGAATCGGAAGCTCTTCGACAAACGACCGGCAGGTCTGAGCGGACGCGCGGAGCGTCCCCCCTGCCACCTCGGCATACGCCCGGGCCAGGGCCATGGGGGTGAGGCCGCCGAGCAGGTGCCCGCTGCCATCAACGACTGGAACCAGCCGTTCCCCCTCCGCCAGCCGGGACATCGCTTCCGCCAGCGGCGCGTAGGGGCGGACCGGCACCTGCTGGGTCGCGACATGCGCGAAGGTCGGCGCGGCACTCGAGAGCACACGCGGTGCTTTCAGGCCGAAATAGCCCAGGGCAAATGCCGCCTGCGGCCCGACCTGTCCCGCGCGTGCGGCGACCACACGGTCTCCCTGTTCCTCGCTTGGCTCCTGCCCCTGACTCAGGCACCAGGCATAGCCCATCGCCGCTGCGATCGAATCCGTATCGGGTCTCTGGTGGCCGATGACGTAGGTAAGGTCGGTATGCCACGGGTCGTGCCGCTCGCGTGTCGCTGCCATCTGTTCTTGATTTCTTTCTGCTAGACTCCGATCCGGCCAGGACTGGCATGGAATGAGCTAAGTTATGTATGTATGTATATGTTCGGCAGATTTAGGGGAAATCCCTGCCGAATTTGTTGGGGAGTACCAGGATCTTGAAGGCGCGGCAAGCAGCGCCCCTACAATGCCAGGACCTTCCGCGTCTCGCGGGCAATCTGCAATTCTTCGTCCGTCGGGATCATCCACACCGCGACACTGCCTTTCTCAACACTGATCTTCGCCGGTTCATTCCCCGCCCCTGCATTGCGGCCAGTATCCAGAGAAATTCCGAGAAATCCCAGCCTTCGGCAGATACGGCTGCGCATGGTCGGTGAGTGCTGGCCGATGCCTCCGGTGAATGCGACGGCGTCCACTCCTTCCAGAACGGCGGCGTAGGCTCCTATGTACTTGCACACCCGATAGGCGAAGATTTCCAGGGCGAGCTCAGCCGGTGCGTCTCCGCCTTGTGCCGCGGATTCCAGTTCGCGGACGTCCGCACTCCGACCCGAGAGGCCGAGGAGGCCGCTGCGATGGTTGAGCAGATCGTCCAGTGATTCGGGCGTCATCTCTTGAGTTCGCAAGAGATACAGCAGCAAGCCGGGGTCGATATCGCCCGACCGGGTTCCCATTACCAGCCCTTCCAGAGGAGTCAGGCCCATACTCGTATCGACACTTTTGCCGTCCCGCAGGGCGCAGACGCTGGCCCCGTTGCCGAGGTGGCAGACGATCACTTTTGAACCTTCGGGGTCCCTCTCGAGACATGCCAGCAATTTGCCGGAGACGTACTGATGCGAGAGCCCGTGAAAGCCGTAGCGGCGCAGGCCCAGCCGGTCCGAAAGGTCGCGCGGCAGGGCATATCGCCAGGCGACTTCCGGAAGCGTTCGATGAAATGCCGTGTCGAAGACAGCCACGACGGAGGCATCCGGCAGCAGGCGCGTGGCCGCTTCGATCAATGCCACTTCTGCCGGGTTGTGCAAAGGATCTAGAGGCTCTAGGCCATGCAGGTCCTTCATGACCTCGGGAGTGACTCGGACCGGCTGCGTGAAACGTGCCCCGCCATGCACGACTCGGTGGCCGACCGCCTCAATACCAAATTCTCGGCACGAATCGATGGCTTTTTGAGCCGCGGGTTGGAGTCCCTCGGCGTCGAGGTGTTCCACCGCGCCTTCCGCTAGGACCGTCTCGTGGGCAGGCGAGATTTGGAACAGCTTGAACTTGAGACTGGAGCTGCCACTGTTGAGGGCGAGAATGTTCATGACTGGCTTAGGTTTCCATATGCGTTGAGAATAAGTGAAAGATGAGTGGACAAGCTGAGGACGAGCTGAGGACGAGCGGGGACGAGTAGTTGACTACTTTTTTAATTTCATCTTCCCACCAAACATCGCGGCCTTTGAGCATGGAAATTGGCGTACGTGTGCGCGTAGCAACAATTACTTTTTTGATGGTTCTATTTCC
>JANXMY010000222.1 GCA_025354405.1 Armatimonadota bacterium | reverse complement strand
CCCCCACCACTTTGCCCTGATCGTCTGTGTAACGCATCATAGCCGTCACCGCCGCCTGCAGACTGGTCGAGGAAAGCACATCCGTTCCTTTATTACTCTGCACACCGCCTTGATTATGCGTCCCGAAGAAAGGCTGTCCATCATAGCAGGGTGTCGTGAAGCCAGATGCCAGCACCCCAAATGTCAGGCTGTCCAGATGCTGCTTGGCACTCATCGCCATCTGCTTCACTCGGAGCGGGATCTGCCCGTACAGATCATCTTCCAGGGCCGCCCGTTCCACCGAGATGGTCGATTCCCAGGTCTTGTTCTTGATCGCATAGCTGTACGCCGTCAAATCCTGCGACTGCCGTTCGTCGAGGAACTCCCGGACCCCAGGCAGTGCCCCCAGCCAGGCATACTGCTCCGTGTCTTTGTCCGAGTGAATGATCGTGGCGATCCGGTCATACATCGCCGGGGTTTCGCCAAAAGTCTGAAAGAATTGTGTTTTAAGTCCCGCCTTCAGAAGCGGCCCAATATCGGATTTGACAAGTGCCATCGGTTAATTTCCTTTCGCGGTTTTGGGTGCCGTTGGCAGTGTCCCATGCCGCATCATATGCTGTACATTCGCCGGTTCCAGGCCCAGACGTTTCAGAAACGCCTCTTCATCAGCCGTCAGTGCTGGGAGATCCCCCTTTGCGTGATGGTGTGACCGCGTTTCAGGGGGTAACACCGCCCCGCTTCCTGACAATGCCATCTCACCAAAAACGACCACCGGAGCCTGCGCTTCTAGATAGCTCAGAAACACCTGGCTCACCGGCAGCGGAGCCACACTCTCCGTCAGCGTCGTCAAGGCACTGTGTGGCACCGAAAGCAGCGCACGGGCCAGATGCTCCGTCGCCGGCACCAGCCGCCCTGCGGCCTTCAGAGAGGCAATCTGCCCCTCCACCTCGCGCGACATCAGAACCCCACTCAGCCGAGCAATCTCCCGATCCTTCCCCGCCCCGCTGTCAGCCTCTTTACCTTCCCCTTTAGGGAGGGTCGCAGCTTGCTGCGGGGTAGGTTCCTCTTTACCTTCCCCTTTAGGGAGGGTCGCAGCTTGCTGCGGGGTAGGTTCCTCTTCACCTTCCCCTTTAGGGAGGGTCGCAGCTTGCTGCGGGGTAGGTTCCTCTTCACCTTCCCCTTTAGGGAGGGTCGCAGCTTGCTGCGGGGTAGGTCTCTTCTCCAATGCTTCCTCCCCAAACATTGCCGCCGCCGCAACCCGCGGCTTCAGGACCAGTGACACCTCCGTCAGCGCAAGCCCCACCGCCTCACGCGATTGTCCCACCGACAGCTTCTGCACTCCCCGACGCCGCAGGAACCCGGCGAGGTCCTCGGGAAACAGGAGCTTCGCCATCAGCGTCGATCCCTCCCGCCAAATCCGCTGCACACGCCCCAGCGGGTCAAGCGGCGTGTCCATATGCTCGACTTTGATCGGTGCCCCCTCCGCACTGAACCGGGCGACAATCCCGTCCAGATCCTCCTCCGTCACCGAGAGACCCTTATCGGGATAGGCTCCGCATTCCAGAAGCAGCGCATCCCGCTCCTGGCTCATTTCCTCGGTCGAGAAACTCAGCACGGTCGGCGTATCCATGGAAATCCGTGTCATTAGCTGATCCTCCCGTCGATCAAGATGGCGAGGGTTCCCCCGTCCACCCATGCCCCGACCACGCCGCACCGAACACTATTTGTCGTGGCGACCGTCGCGATCGTGTTGTCATCCACGATAAACGCCTGCTTGCCGACATCCGACTGCACGGC
>JANXMY010000200.1 GCA_025354405.1 Armatimonadota bacterium | reverse complement strand
CCGGAATCGCGGCAAGGCAAAGGCGGTCACCCCGTAGGGGCGCTGCTTGCTGCGCCCTCCGATTGCTTCCGCCTTCTGGATTGCTTCCGCCCTCCGATTGCTTTCGCCTTCTGGATTGCTTCCGCCCTCCGATTTCTTCCGCCTTCTGGATTGCTTCCGCCTTCCGGAGGACGGGGGCGAATACAAGAGGGCGCAGCAAGCAGCGCCCCTACAAGAGGGCGCAGCAAGCAGCGCCCCTACAAGGTGATCGGCATGGCAATGTCGGTGTCTGGCTTGTCTCTGTCTTGCTTAGCGCGTCTTGGCCGGCGGTCCCCGCTCTGCCATTGGTCCTTCTAACCCTATGAACTGCGTCGTTATCAAAGTTGGAACCAGCACCCTTACGCGTGGCGGCGGGCCGCCGGACACCGCGTATATCGCGGACCTGGCGGCGCAGATCGCCGCTCTGCAGAAAAGTGGCTCCTCGGTGGTGCTGGTCTCCTCCGGGGCGATTCGCGCCGGTATGAACCGGCTGAAGCTGCCGGGGCGACCGCGCTCCATCCCGCAGAAGCAGGCCGCTGCTGCTGTCGGACAGGGCCTGCTGATGCACACCTACTCCGAAGCGTTTGCCGCCTATCAGATTCCCGTCGCTCAGGTGCTGCTGACCCGCGAAGACCTTCGGGACCGCACCCGCTACCTGAACGCCCAAAACACGTTTGCCGCACTGCTCGGCCACCAGGTCGTGCCGATCGTCAACGAAAACGACACGGTGTCCGTGGATGAAATCAAGTTTGGTGACAACGATACCCTGGCCGCGCTCGTGGCGTCACTTATCGAAGCCGATACGCTGCTGCTGCTCTCCGATGTCGCCGGCCTTTACGACAAAGATCCCACCCAGTTTGCGGAGGCCCGCTTGATCCCCACCGTCGAGGCCATTGACCGCGCTCTGGAGCAGCGGGTTGGCGGGGCGCAGTCGACCATGGGGACCGGCGGCATGACCACAAAGATCCAGGCGGCGAAGATCTGCGCGGGCAGCGGAGTCGTGATGCGGATTGCCGATGGTCGCCGGCCTGCCGTCGTCGCCGATGCTCTGGCTGGCCGGTGCGGTACCCAGTTCCTGCCTCGTCCTATTCCGCTGCGCTCGCGCCAGCGCTGGATCGCGTACGGCATTGTCCCGAAGGGCACGGTGACGGTCAACGACGGGGCGCGGCAAAGGCTGCTCGACGAAGGAAAGAGCCTGCTCCCGGCAGGAGTGACCCATCTTTCCGGCCATTTTGCGGCGGGGGATCTGGTACGCCTGACCGATGCCCACGGGGACTCGTTCGCACAGGGCTTCGTTAATTACAGCCATGCCGATCTCACCCGAATTATGGGGAAGCGCACTGCCGATATTCTCCCCATTCTCGGAATCACTGCTGGCGACGAGGTCGTTCATCGGGATAACCTGGTGCTGGACCTCTGAGGTGTTTTATGGTCTCACACGGGAAGCTTTTACTCGCTTTTCTTTCTCTTTTCCTCGCAGCCAGCGCATCTTGCGCGGTAGCGCCGCCGAACAGGACGCTGAGTTCCGGGGCAATCCGTCTTTCTTTTCCACTACTAGTCTTTCATGGTAGAATAAGTGGAAACACTTTGGAAGGTTTCCCATGCGCCCGATAACATATCATGTCCTTCTGTCTGCCGAGCAGCGTTTAGAACTCACTGCATTCTGCCACTCCTACCGCCACTCGGAACGAAAGCGCATACGTGCCCAGGTTCTGCTTTTGACCGACGAGGCCCAAGAAGGCGGCCCGAAAACAGACAAAGAGATCGCCGCCCAAGTCAAAGTCTCTCTCTCTAGTCGGTACTCTGCGCCAGCGCTTTGTCCAGCGCGGCCCCGAGTTCACCGTACATCGTAAAGAACAAGAAAAGCGCAAGGAGCGTCTCCTCGATGGTGATGGCGAAGCACATTTGATCGCTCTGGTCTGCAGTGCCCCGCCCGATGGTCATATGCGCTGGGGCTTGCATCTCTTGAAAGACACGCTCATCGAACAGCGCATCGTAGATACCATCTCGCATGAAGCGGTGCGCCAGACGCTAAAAAAAATGAACTTAAGCCTTGGTTAAAGAAATGCTGGTGCATTCCTCCCGAGCAAAACGCTGAGTTTGTCTTCCGTATGGAAGACGTGCTGGATGTCTACCGCAGACCGCTGGACCTGAAACGTCCCTTAGTCTGCCTGGACGAAGCAAGCAAACAACTTTTGTCCGATGCACGGCCCGCCGTGGCGATGACGCCCAAAACAGAAGAAGCCTCAGGCCAGCTTCTGCGTCAAGACGCTGGTGGGTGAGCAATTCGCAGACGCCGACAAGATTATCTTGGTGATGGACAATCTGAACACGCATACGTGCGCCAGTTTGTACACGGCCTTCGAGCCAGCCGAGGCCAAGCGGCTGGCGGAGAAACTCGAAGTCCATTACACGCCTAAGCATGGTTCGTGGCTGAACATGGCGGAGATCGAGTTGTCTGCTTTAGCGCGGCAGTGTTTGGCCGAGCGCATGAACGAGAAAGAAAACCTCAAAGAGCAGGTCGCCGCTTGGCAAGAACGGCGCAACACAAGTGCCGCCAAGATTGACTGGCGGTTCACGACAGACGAGGCGCGCATCAAACTGAAGCGATTGTATCCCATCATTCTACCGTGAAAGACTACTAGCTCATCGTATAATCTGTGCAGGTCAGAGTGTCATTACACCACGAAGGAACGCAATAATTTATGCTGGAAACAACACCGGAGCAGATCGCGGTTTATACGGATGAGGGGCGCGATGACAGCGCGGCGGGTGTGAGTGTCGTCGCCGGCCCGAGCGGGTCACTCGAAATTCAGGTCGAGGCGAGTACCAGCCCGATCTGTACCATTGCGATCCGCTGGCGCGGGCCAATCGGAACCGGGGTGCGCGTCCTGGGAGACGATTGGGAGCGCGGGTACGGCACACTGGAATGGCGCGGAGTCGTTCCCGAGCGGGTGCTTCCCTGGTATGCGCTGCTGCACGAGCCGGGGCGCGGAGCGACACGCGGGGTAGGGGTGGAAACGGGGGCCGCCAGTCTGGCGTCGTGGCGGGTGGACGAGACTGGGGTTACACTCGTGCTGGACGTTCGGTGCGGCGGCCTGGGGGTACAGCTCGGCGCTCGGCGGCTGCATGCGGCGACTGTCCACGAGCTGTCCTCACGCCCCGGCGAATCGTCGTTTGCATTCGCCCGCCGTTTTTGCGGTGTCCTCTGTCCAAATCCGCGACTCCCGGCCCAGCCGGTGTATGGTGGTAACGATTGGTACTCTCGTTATGGCAATATTACGGCGGAAACCGTGCGGCAGGACAGCGCGTTGATCCGGGAGCTGTCCCCTGCCGGAGATAATCACCCCAGCTACGTTATCGATGCGGGCTGGTATGCATCGGACGAGCACGAAGCGGGTCTTTTTGACCGGGGCAATGCCGGGTTCCCGGACCTGCCGGGCCTGGCGAGTGAGATACAAAGCAGCGGGGTCAAACCGGGGATCTGGATGCGTCCGCTGCAGACGACGAAAGACGCGCCGCAATTCTGGCGTTTTGGGCCGGGGCATCCCCTGGAAAACGTGCCGGGCGTCTATCTGGACCCTTCGGTGCCGGAAGTTTTAGAGCATGTCCGCAAGGACATTGCCCGGATCGTGGACTGGGGCTACCGCGTGATCAAGCACGACTTCAGCACCTACGACATTTTAGGCCGGTGGGGCCGGGACATGGGGGTCGCGATGACGCAGGGGGTGACTGCCGGCGGCTGGACATTCGCAGATCGCTCCCGGACGACGGCGGAGATCATCACAGGCCTTTACAAGACGATCCGGGAGGCGGCGGGAGAAAAAGCGCAGATCATCGGCTGCAACACGGTGGGCCATCTGGCGGCGGGCCACTTCGAGATGCAGCGCACGGGCGACGACACCAGTGGGTATCGCTGGGAGCGGACACGCCTGATGGGAGTCAACACGACGGCGTTCCGGATGCCGCAGCATGGGACGTTTTTCTGTGCCGACGCCGACTGTGTCGGACTGCGTTCCGAAATCCCGTGGGAGTACAATCGGGCCTGGCTGGAGCTGCTGGCCCGCAGCGGCACGGCCCTGTTTGTCTCCGCCCATCCCGACGCCACCGGCCCGGAGCAGCGAGCGGCACTCAAAGCCGCCTTCGCGTTGGCTTCGCAGCCGATGGAACCCGCCGAGCCGCTGGACTGGCTGGATACGAGTTGCCCGCGCGTCTGGCGTTTCGGAGGTGAGAAGGGTGAAACGAAGACCTACGACTGGCATCCGTTTCCCGGATCGTCGTTTGCGTGCCCGCCGTAATTGGGAAAGAATAGATGGTGGGGAACTCTGCCGCCCTTACATTTGTATGGAAAGTGTGCAGTGTTTCATTAGAAGTGAGTGCAATGGCAGAAAATTTCGATCCTGAAAAGACACAGGCCGAAGAAACGCAGTTTCCCGGTCTGAAAGAGGATGACCCGTCGGAGACTTCCTCCCCCCCAATTCTGGACGGCCAGATTCAGAGGGCGCAGCTCTCCCCCGAGGCACTCAAGGCCCAGACGCGCCGGGACTTTCTGCTTTATGGGGCGGGGATGGCCCTGGCCGCGTTTGGCTTTGTCTGGCTGCTGCCGGATGAGACGCGCGGGCGGATTGGCCTCAAGCCGGTTGTGGCGACGGCACGCAAGGAGCGGCTGCTGAGCAAAGTGCTGACATTCGACGATGATGTGGCCGAGGCGCTCTACTCCCCGAACCGACTGGTGCCGACCTACCCACTCTCAGAGGCCGCCCGAGAGCTGCGCAACAACTATGATGGGCAGACGCCGGCGCCGGACTATATCCCGGATTGGGAGCTGACCGTAGCCGGCCTGGCGTCCGGCAAGGTCGAAAAGTTCAAGGCTGAGGACATCGGCAGGATGGTCGCAGAGGCGGGTGGTCGGCAGGATCAGGTGACGCGGCTGGTCTGCGTGGAAGGCTGGAGCCAGATTGCGGGATGGGGAGGGCTGCGCTTCGCGGACTTCCTGCAAAAGTACCCGCCGATGGCCGGGGCGAAATGGGTGCGGCTGGACTCCTCCGTCAACCTGGATAGTGATGGCAACTCCGATCCCTACTACGTTTCGATCGACCTGGAGACCGCGCGGCACCCACAGGTGCTGCTGGCAACGCACCAGAACAACCCGCAGCAGCAGATGGTGCCCCTGACTGTGGAGCACGGAGCTCCGCTGCGCCTCCTGGTTCCGATGAAGCTGGGTCTCAAAAACATCAAGGCCATTACGGAGATTACTTATCTAGCTCAGGAGCCGAAAGACTACTGGAGCGATGAAGGCCGTGGCTATTCGCGGTATGACGGGCTGTAGACCGAGATTGAGAAGCGCGGAAGTGACGGGCAAGATAGGGGCCGGAGGGCAAGATCGGGGCCGAGGCAAGACGTGGGAATTTATTCCCACGCTCTTTTTGCCCATGTCTTTGTGCCCCACGCCCTTCACTCCCACGCTTTTAATTCTAACGCTCGTTCCTAATTGATACGCTTTTCCTGTTTCTCCCCCCACTTGACACCCTTCCTGCCCTCATGCTATACTTCCCATAAAGCACTTTGTTTCGTAAAGTGCGAACGAGGGAGATTTCTCTATGCCCGCCCTGCTTGCGCCACTTGACGAAGCCCGTGAAAATCTGCGGGTGATTCGACAGACCATGGAACGCTCGACGCAGTATTCGACACTCTCCGGCCTCTCTGGGGTGCTGATCGGGCTGACTGCGATCGTGGGCGTGTTCACCACCAACGAAATCCTCCGCTGGGCACTTCTTTCCCATCAAACCATCCAAACTACTTATCCGTCTCTGGGCCTCACCTGGCTGGTCGTGCTGCTGCTGGCGATCGGAATCGAATTCGCCTGCAATAAGCGGCGGGCAGTACAGATCGGCAAGCGGGTTGCTTCGCCGCTGGGGGCGCATATCATCGTCGCTGCCCTGCCGTCGTTTCTGGCGGCCGCCGTGCTGACGGTTTTCTTCACTCTGCACGATATGGTTCCGTCGGTATGGGGAATCTGGATGCTTTGCTACGGGCTGGCGATCTGTGCGGTCGGCTTATTCTCCGTGCGCCCGGTGACCTATCTGGGAGCGGCATTTGTGCTGGCCGGGTCGGTGACACTGCTACTGCCGGACTCGCTGCACCTGCCGATGCTGGCGGCGACGTTCGGCGGTTTCCATATCGTCTACGGCGTCCTGATGGCGCGAAAGCACGGGTGGTGATCCTATGACAGCAGCACAGACGGGGGCAGCAATACCGACGGGCTATGCGGCACTTGTCGAATCGCTGGACTCGCTGGATGAGGTTATCCACCAGAAAGTCCGGCTTGGTATCATGTCGGCACTGATGGCGCGAAGCGAAACCGACTTTCGCTTCCTGAAGGACACGCTCGGGGTGACTGACGGCAACTTATCGATCCATCTCTCCAAGCTGGAGGATGCCGGGTATGTGGTCAGCGCAAAAGAGTTCGTTCGCAAGAAGCCGCACACCACTTATGCACCGACTGAATCGGGCCGGTCTGCATTCCATGCCTATCTTGGTGCGCTGGAGCGGATCGTCCAGTCCGCGGGGCAGAGCTAAGCCCATGCGCCCTTCTGCGTTTGTCCTGTGGAACCTGTTTCTGGCGATTATTCCCGTCGCGCTGGCGTTTTTGATCGCGCGAGGAGTCCGGCATGACCGGCAGGACGGCAATTCGGTCCGTTGGGGGCTGTGGCTGCCACTGGCGTTTATCTGGCTGATCTTTCTGCCGAACTCCTGTTATTTGCTGACCGAGTGGCGGCATTATTTTGACACTCTTACCAGCAGTCCGCTGTATGCTCAGGCCCAACTAGGGGGTGATGGACGGTTTGATTTCTTCGTCATCACCGGATTTTACTTCTTCTATAGCGGGGCGGGGCTGCTGGCATTTTTTCTGGCGGTCTGGCCTCTCGACCGTCTGACCCGCCCGCGTCTGGGCCGGATGGGTGCGGCGCTGCGGCCCCTCATTTTCCCCCTGTGTGGATTGGGGGTCTACTTAGGTCTGATGCGGGGCCGGTTCAACTCCTGGGATCTGGTCAATATTCACCGGCTGACCGATCTTCTGATGACGACTTCTTTGGTGTTCCAGCGCCCGCACCTGCTGTTTCTCATTCTGGCATTCGGGGCTGCCCTGTGGCTTCTGTACGTTCTGTTTGATATCTGGATGGACGGCCTCGCGTGGCGCCTTTCCCATCGCCACCGCACTGTTTGCGAGAAAGACTTGCCCCATGCTGCTTCATGATGTGACTTTGTACCGTAAAATGCTTCGGCGTCTGACACTGGCAGAGCTTCTCGCTCTCTACGAGCGCACCGTTTGCCTCTACGCCCCGCTGGCACAGGCGGTGGCCGAGGAGATGGACTCGCGTTTGGTCAGCACCTAGAAAATCTGGGGGAACTTTTTTGTGCCCCCATCCGTCCAAAAAATACACAGAGGACGCATTTGTCTGCGCCCTATTCTGCCACTGGAAAGAAGGCTCGACATGAAACGTGCTCCTCACTCTCTCATTTGCGCTGCCGCACTGCCGCTCGTTGCTCTCGCGGCACTGGTTTCTGCTCCGCAAGCGGCATCAGCCCAGGCAGTTGGCGGGTATATGCGAGGGGGAGGCGGCGGTGGGAATGCAGCCCCGTCAGAGTCCCTAAATCAGCCTCGTACCGAGGAGCCTCGCCCCACTCAGCCCCAAGAGCGGCAGTATTCGCCGATGCGCTCCGGGGTAATTTCGCAGCGGCCGTCCGAACCAGCGCGGATCGTCACGCCTTCTTATTCCTCACGCGGACCGGCGGTCACAATACCGGAAGAAGTGTCCCGGCCTTCGCATCCCGATTACCGTGGCGGTCGCCCAAGTTACTCTCAGCAGGACAATCAGCCTTCGTCAGACTCTCAGTATAACCCGACCCGGCTGGTCGCTCCCGTCGGCCCGGCCAACGGTTTTTTCAACAACTCCACTCCGCCGGTCGGCCCTGGCAACGGGTTCGGCAGCACTGGATATTCTAATAACAGCTACTCCAATGGTCCGGTACGGATCACGACCCCGCAGGGGCCGCAGTACTTCCCGCGTCACCATGACAATTATGAGAATAATTACGTCTATAACACAGTGATCAACCCTGCGCCAGTATATCTTGGTGCCCCAAGCCTGCTGGGCGGCTATTACTACGGCAATTACTGCGACAACTACGTGCAGAACTATACGTACCCCTCGGTTTACAGTACCTATTTCGGGTTCCCGCGCTACCTCTACAACCCGACAGTCATCGTGGTCACCCAGCCGTACTGCCCGGTGTATACGACTTCGTACCTGCCGTTCTCTCCGCCGCTGTACCCGGTCACTTACAACGAAAACAATTACTACTTTACCAATGAAGAGCGAACACACGACTTCGAGGCAGGCGACGACCGGGCGAAAGAGGCCATACGGAACTCTTATCCTGCGGACTCGTACCAGGCCGCCTTTGCCGACATCGCACGGGGCTGGTCGGATGGCGATATCAAGCTGATTCGCCGCCATACACGCGATTCCGACACACGGCTGAGCGTCTTTCTCAACAAGAAGTATTCCTACTCCATCGCGTCAGGCGATTTTCTTCAGATCACCCGGGATGCTCTGGACCGCCTGAACACGGTCTCGTTTGATTTCACCCGGCTCCGCAAAGCCAAAACCGGCGATGTGACCGCGTTCGGCAAGCACGTCTATCG
>JANXMY010000140.1 GCA_025354405.1 Armatimonadota bacterium | reverse complement strand
AAGGCGCAGGACCTCCAGCTCGCGATCGGTCAGCGGCTCGATCAGGTCCATCATTCCGGGCGTTTCCGGCGTAATACCGCGCAGCAGATGCGATAAATCCTTGGCGGTCAGCAGGATTTCGCCCCGCTGAACGGCACGAAGTGCAGTGAGCAGTTCTTCCTGATCCATGCCTTTCAGCAGGTATCCTGCCGCCCCGCCTGCGACGGCGCGGGCCATGTAAGTCGGGTTATCATAGGTCGTCAGCATGACCACGGCGACCTCGGGATTCTGGGATTTCAGGGCTTGCAGCGTGTCCAGCCCATCCCCGCCCGCCATCCGAATATCCAGCAGAACGATCCGGGGCTGCGTCTGATGGGTGACCTCCAACGCTTCCCGGCCGGAGGATGCCTCTCCCACCACCTCGAATTCCGTGTCCTCCAGCATGCTGCGGACTCCGCCGCGCCAGATGGCGTGATCGTCGGCTAGAACGATCGGGATCGGGATCGGGCTGGGGACTGGTGTGCTGAGTGGTGTGCTGTTCAAGCGATTTCCCTATCTTCTTCCGCCGGAATCGGGAACGTCGCCCGCAGCGTTGCGCCTTCCCCCGGCTTGCTCTGGACTTCGAAGTGTCCTTCCATCAGACGGACACGCTCGATCATGCTCTGCATTCCTACATGCTCTCCGGTATCCAATACCTGGTCCCGGTCAAAGCCAATTCCCCAGTCACGCACTTCCAGCTGGAGGTGGTGCTCTTCGCTTCGCGGGCTTGTTTCTTCCAGGAGCAGCATATGGACGCGCGAAGTTTGGGCATGTTTGCGTGCATTCGTCAGAGCTTCCTGCGCGACCCGGTAGACGGCGGTTTCCAGGGATTTGTCGAATCTGCGGCCGGCAATGTTATGCGTCATATCAGCGTCGGCCCAGCCTGCCCGTGCCTTCTCTTCGGCAACCGCCTCTTCCAGCGCCCCTGCCAGCCCCAGGTCGTCCAGTGCCAGTGTCCGCAGACCGTTCACCAGTCGGCGCGACTCCATCACCGCCTCTTTTAGATAGCGCAAGCTCTGATTCAGGTCCCGCTCGGCTTTTTCTTCATTCCCCAGACGATGGGCGCGGTGAAACGATTCCAGGTGGGCGTGCGCGGCCATGACGAACTGCGTCAAGCCGTCGTGCAGATCGTAGGCGACGGCCCGGCGTTCCTCCTCCTGGGCATGGATCAGGCCGCTGACGAGGGTGCGCTGGCGGACCAGCATTTCCATGATGTGAATGGCGACCGCGGCATAGGCTCCAAGGGCCTCGACCGCGACTTCATCGTCTTCAGTGAAGGGCTGTCCGCCCTCTTTGTCGGTTAGATATAGGCTGCCCAGGGGTGTTTCACCGCGACGGATCGGCACGCCGAGAAAGCTGCTCATCGGCGGATGGTTGGGCGGAAAGCCGACTGAAGCCGGATGCTCCCCCAGCACATTGATCCGCAGCGGCTCGGTCCGTTCCAGAAGCAGCTCCAGAATGCCTTCCCCTTTGGGGCGGGAGCCGATCTTTGCTTCTTCGGCCTCGGAGAGGCCAACTGTGATAAATTCCACCAGTCCATTCCCGCCGGGACGTGCGACTCCCAGAGCCGCATAGCGGGCACCGGCCAGCGTCCGTGCAGCGTTGGCGATGTGGCGCAGCGCCTCGACTCCCGTACGATGGGCCAGGATATTCAGCGCAATCCGATTGGCTGTTTCCATCACCAGCGCCCGGTTCTGAACCTGGGCTTCGAGAGTACGAACCGTCTCCTCAGATTGACGGCGAGCCGTGATATCGCGGGCGACCGTGATCGCGCCCGTGACTGCCCCGGAACCGTCCCGCAGCGGAGAGACCGTCAGCAGAACCGTCAGCAGGTCGCCTTGCTTGGTCCGGCGCATGGTTTCCCAGGACTCAACCCGCTCGCCGCGCTTGATCCGATCCAAAATGAGTGCGGCTTCGCCGAGCCGGTCCGGGGGCAGCAGACGCGTGACCGATTGGCCCTCCATCTCCGCGCGGGTATAGCCGTAGACCTTTTCCGCGCCCCGGCTCCACTGAACCACGACGTTCTCCAAATTTTTGCTGAAAATCGCGTCTCCCGAGCTTTCGAGAAGTGTTTCCAGGTCTGCCGAGGACAGTACCCAGGACTCTTGCTGGGCGGATAAGCTTGTTATAATCGTCTCTCCGTCTCACACAAGCACGTCTGAGGCCGGCCGCCTCA
Organism: Armatimonadota bacterium; assembly: GCA_025354405.1. Lineage (GTDB taxonomy): Bacteria > Armatimonadota > Armatimonadia > Armatimonadales > Capsulimonadaceae > JANXMY01. The sequence continues at coordinate 24,831 of JANXMY010000140.1, read as the reverse complement.
GAGAGTGCGGCAGGGCGGGGCCGTGCCCAAATCGCAGCACTAGCTGCGGCAGTGCGGTGCCGAGCTGCAGATAGCTCTGGAGCTGGGAACGCAGCTCCGGGACTTCCGCCGGCTGGTTAAGAAATGCCCCCTGAATGTCCGCCGCGGTCATTGTCAGGGCGAGCCGCTCGTAGAGCCGCCCAGTTTCGATCCAGTGCTGCTTGTCATCCTGAGCGGCGGAGATGACGAGGAGGCCCGAGGAGCTGCGGGCTTTCTGGGCGGACGTGTCGGCCTGCTGCCCGGCGGTGGAGGCTGCGAGGAAGCGCCGGCCCAGCCAGCGGGGGACGTCCGGGCTGCCGGTGCAGCGCGTGTACAGTCCGTCCCGGCTGCGAAGGGCTTCGGGCTGGTTGAAGCGGATCCAGGAAATCAGCTCAGCCACGAACGCCGGGTCCCCAAACTGCTTTCGGTCTCCTGATTTGATATATTCGATGATCGATTCTTTGTGACTGTTGTCGGTGAAAATCTGTGTAGTAATGCCTGCGTTTGATCTGACTGCCTCGATCTTTTTGATCTCGTCTGAAGCGACGACGCGGCCATCATAGAGGGAACGATTGTTCTGCCGGTACGGAATGGCCTCGAAAAGAGGGCAGGGGAGTGCGCTGCGTGTGAGCTGGACACGGATCAAATCCACTTCCGGTGTCGGAAGTGTGGCCTCTGCGGCATACCCGGCGGCGTTTGCAGCGAGTGTCAAGTTTTCCAGGGCGCAGCCCAGGCTGATCCAGAGTTCGCGGTCGCGGGGGTCGACGGCGGGGAGGCGGCGGGAGAGATCGGGCAGGATATGAATCGTGTCGCCCTGAACGGCAAACTTCCAGGGCTGTGTGTTATGCCCGCTCGGCGCCAAGGTGGCATAACGGATGATCTCCCGCATCTGGGCAGGCACGGCGGCCCCGGTACGAAAGGGAGTCGTCCAGATTCTCTGCTCCTGCTTGCCGTAATCCAGCCAGGGTGGGTAAGTCAGAAGTGCCTCGCCCAGCACAGCGGATACTCCGACGGCAGCGATAACCCCAACAAACTTTCGGCGGGTAAGGGGAACAGAGCAGGGGATGGGTGTCTGCGTGTCTTTCATGGGGCATTCAGCAGAATCAGGAAAAGAGCGATTGGATTGCGAACGATGGGACGTGTAAGCTGAGAATACTCAGCTTATGTGCTGTATTATAGTTATAGTACCGTATTTTGAGGGGGAAATCAGGGAGCAATGGCATCGGAGCACGACTGGTTTTCAGGCACTCGCGCTCCGATTTCTTCGTCTTGCCAACTCAGTCCAGCCATTTATCGGGAATTTGGATCTGAGCGCCGCTTTGATACGTCGGCGGAGCCGGGAGGGCCTTCGGCAAAGGAGCCTGGCGGACGGGCGGATTTCCAGGAAGTGCGACCCAGACCTTCCAGTTTGTGCCACTTGCATATTCGCGAAAGTTGCTCGCGCCGGAGAGGGCTGGCTGCCAGGCCGTGTCTTCGCCGCCAATTCGCACGTACAGCTTTCCCTGAGTGCCCTGCACCATGGCAGCGTATACCCCCTTTTGGCGGGCAGCTTCCATAGGATGCAAAGCACTTCCCGCATTGACTCCGGCGACTTTGCGGGCATTGATCAACGCCGCGATTTTATCGTGCAGACCCGGGCCCCAGTCGAAAAAGTGCTTCCAGTAAACACAGGGGACGCCGGGGTGGGTCAGGATATAGGCATAGCCCTGCTCGACCTCCCAGTTGTTTGCAAAGCTGTCCGATGAATGGCCCTCCTGGGGCGTTCCATCTTCGTTGGTCCGGTAGCCGGTATCGTGGTTTTCAAGGAATGTGACGGCCCGCTGTTTCCACGGGATACCATCTGTCGCGTCGCCCATCAGCCCCAGGCCATTCGTGACTCCGAGGCCGCTGTCGAAGCCGTACAAAGCATCATACTTGCCTTTGTGGTCCTTCAGGGTAAACATGGTGATGAAATCGAAGACGCTGCTGGTCGTGGCAAGATCGCCCGGTCTGGTCGCCGAGTACCAGATCCACCCGCGCTGCTCCGGCTCTTTGTCCCAGTCGTACTCCCCAACGGAAAAGGTCGGGTGCGTGTGCTTATTATAGAGAGACAGCCATTTGGCGCGATACCCATGCACCATATCGTAGCGCCAGCCTTCGTACCCGGCAGATTTCAGCTCCAGCATATACTTTAGGATGTCGCGCCGCACCTGTCGGTTTGTGTGGTCGATGTTTCGGAGGTCGGAATAATTGTAGGTCGTCCAGCTTGAGCCGTAGGGATACGGACGCTCTTTCCCTGCGCCGCGAAGCGCGAGGGGCGTGTTATTGGCGGGGGAGCGCGGGTCGCTGAACGCTTTATCGTCGGCGCAGATGGTGTTTAGGCCCCAGTCGGGGTTCTTGAAATCGACCCAGCCAGTATTTCCGTCCCGATGGTTGATGACAATATCCGCGACAGGCGCGACTCCGTCCGCACGGAGGGCGGTCAGCAGGGCCCGCTGCTGCTCGAAGGAGCCGTAGCTGTTGTCCAGCTTGAAATACTGCTTCGGGTTATATCCCGCGCTGATATCGCCCGCATAGCAGGGCGGCGGCAGCCAGACCAAATCAAATCGCCCCTGCCGCATGGCATCGGCATCCCCGCGCACGACCTCGTACCAGTGCTTCGTCCCTAGCTTCGGGAACCTGTCCACATGGCCAAATCGGTGCGACTCCCAGTAAAAGCCCTGCAGCATGACCCGTCCGTCATTGAGCGGAGCCTGCGCAAAGGCCGGCAGGCGCAGCGTGAGCAGCAGGGCCAATACCAGCAAACGGAGAAGATGGGAAGAACTGAATTTCATGAAAGTCTTTCTTTAGAATATTTCTGCAATAAACGGCTACGCTGAGGCGGGAACCAACAAACCATCCGCGGCTTCTGCTCTCAATCCGCGGCTTCTGCTCTCAATCCGTGGCCTTCATTAATCCGTGGCCTTCTCCGCACGCTGCGCTGAATTCCCGATCCCCTGCGCTGAATTTCCAATCTCTGCTGCGGCGATTTCATCGCCGCGCCGGAGGCCCCGTGCTGCCGCGTTCTTCCAGCAATGGTGGCAGAAGCATCTGCTGCTTTTCGACGGGTTCCCCCTGCAGTATCTTCGCCAGTAGGTGGCCCGCCTGTGCGGCGACTTCGCTTTGACGGACATTCAGAACGGTCAAATTCGGGGCCACCTGGCGCATAAATCGGGCATTCAGGCAGGTCATCACACTAACATCTTCCGGCACGCGCAGGCCCGCCTCGCTCAGGGCACGCAGCGCACCGAATGCACCCATTTCATCCTCGGCAAAGATCGCCGTCGGGATGTTGGGGCACTTCAAACGCTCGCACAGGGCCTCGTAAGCGCCGTTTTCGTGGTGGGCGCCGTCGTAGTATTCAATCCCCGATCCCAGGCCGAATTCCTCTCGCGCCTGGCAAAACCCTTCGAATCGGCGCTGGCCGGACATCAGGTCCAATCCAATGTTGTAGAACAGGATGTGGCGGTGTCCCAAGCTGTGCAGGTACTTCACCGCCTGATAGCCGACCGCCACATTGTCCATGCCGACTGCGACGACCCCGGCCTTCGGCGAGGACCCGCGTACGACGAAGGGTAAGCCGGATTCTTCCAAAATCTGCGGACGGGTATCGTCCACACGCATGTCCGTGATGATCATCCCGTCACAGGAACGGGTGCGGGCTAGCTTCTCCATCGCGGCGACGGGATCGCTGCCTTCACCGCCGCATTGGGCCAGCAGGAGATGGATGCCGTATTGACTCAGTGTGTAGGTTAGGCTGCCAATGATCTCATGGTAATGAGGGGACAGCTCAAGGCCGCCGTTCGAGAACGGCGACAGCTGCCAGTCCCGATCGATGACCATCATCAGAGCCGCAATATCGGTCCGTCCGCGTGCCAGGCTCTGAGCGGCCCGGTGCGGGCGATAGTTCATTTCCCGGGCCGCTTCCAAAATACGCTCACGGGTAGCTGCCCCGACATCTTTGCCCACGCGGACGCGCCCATTGAGTACGCGAGAGACCTCGGAGCGGGAAACGCCGACTCGGGCCGCGACATCTTCCAGGCGGGCCACAAGGGAGTCTGATTTTTCCATAAGTTATTGCCTTTTTCACCCACGCGATTGGGGGCTGTAAAGAATGATGCCATAACAGCAAGGGGAAAGTCAAGAGAAATGATTTTTTGGTGCGGAAACCGGCGGGAGGAGTGATTTTCGGAGTTGCCCAAAAAACAGGTATTGACAAACAATCGACCCTGTGTTACAATGGCTTACCAAATTACTACCCAATCGATTGGGGTAAAGTGGGGAACTGTTACCTCGGAGCCGGAAACCTAAGGAGCAATCTATGAAGAGTCTGCGAGAAATCAGCGGCACAGGGACTAAAATTCTTGCGGCAATAATTGCGATTTTTGCAACATTGTCGGTCAGCCCACTGCATGCGGGAGTGATGCTGCAAGGCTCTTACAAAGATGTTCCTTCGCCGGCGGCCGGCAATTCGGGCGCGGCCTGGTGGTGGGATTATCTTGCGACACAGGCCAACGGTTTCCGGCAGGCGGGATTTTCCGCCGTCTGGATCCCCCCCTGTATCAAAGGAGCCGCCGGAGGCTATTCAAGCGGCTACGATCCTTTTGACGATTATGATTTGGGCAGCAAGAACCAGCTCTCGACCTATCCCACGCGTTTCGGTACACGCGAACAGCTGGAGCGCTCCGTCGCCGTGCTGCGGGCGAATGGTCTCGACGTTCTGGTGGATATTGTCAATAATCATCGCTCGGGTGATGACGGCCACTATAATTTCAATTACGTCAATGCATACGGCGCTTCCAGCAGTGGCCGCTTCCAGAAAGGCCCCGGGGATTTCCACTGGGCGTTCGGAACCAACAACCTGCCGGAAGATCCGAATGTGCCGGACCCCGCGGCGGATTTTGCCTACCAGTTCGGACGTGATCTCGCGCCAATCAATGGCTATCGCGGCAGTGACGGTCAGGGCTGGGCGTTTGAAGGGCTGGAAAAGAGCGGCGACTGGCTGACCAAAGCGCTGGATATTCAGGGCTACCGATTGGACGACGTCAAGGGCATCTCCACAAACTTCTTGTCTCCGTGGCTGAACTACGGCGCGATGGCCGGAAAATATGCCGTTGGGGAATACTTCGACGGCAACCGGGACACGGTCAACAGCTGGATCAGTAACAATACCGGGAAGCCCGGAATGCAGAACCGCGTCAGCGCCTTTGATTTCCCCCTGCGCTTCGCCATCAAATCCATGTGTAACAGCGGTGGCAGCTACGATATGACGCAGCTCGACCATGCCGGGCTGGCAGGGATCAACCCGGGCGGGGCGGTCACGTTTGTGGAGAACCACGATACGGATGGCTCCGACCCAATCACGCAGAACAAGATGCTTGGCTATGCGCTTATTCTGACCACGGAAGGCTACCCCTGCGTCTTCTACAAAGACTGGAGCACGGACGGCGGCTGCTACGGTCTGAAGGCCCCGATCAACAACCTGATGTGGATCCATGAAAAGCTTGCGAGCGGCCCGACCCAGCAGCGCTGGAAGGACTCCACGGTCTATGCCTATGAGCGGACGGGAAACGGTGACGGCCGAGACCTCCTGGTGGGGCTCAGCGACAACGCTTCTTCCACCCGCACGGTGACGGTGCAGACGAACTTCGGCAGCAACATCCATCTGCACGACTATACCGGGCATGGGCCGGACGTCTGGACCGGCGGGGATGGCAAAGCGACCATCACTATCCCTTCGGGGTCTAACGGCGGTGGGTACGTCTGCTACTCCTGGCTTGGCTACGGCGGGGGCTTCCCAGTCAGCAACTACGCGGTGACTCAGGAATACGCCGGCGCGACGGACCTGGACATCAAGCCCGCCGACAACACCGCGCAGGTGCAGGTCTGCCGCATCTACGCCGTGCAGGGCAAAGGTGTGACCGGCTCGCTCTTCACCGACACGGCCAACTGGACCGGCAGCACCAATATTGTCCTGGAGCTGGACGGGCCAAGCGGGGCGGCGATCACGACTGGAACCTACTACTCCGGCACCTCTCAGGGGACATCTATCGGCACCACTGCTGCCAGCACTGGCTGGTACACCTTCAAAATACGCTCGTACAACACGCCGTCGTCAAATGCCAAGCCCGCATACTGGCTGCGCACGACATACACCGCGCCACAAACTCTGTAGTCTGGAAGCTGTGACGCCGACTCAACCCAAGCAGTACCGACCCGTGCAGCGAAAGCTGCATATCTAGAAAGATCTACTTATGAATACCAAGCTTATCTCCGCGGCGGCGCTTACTGCCGCGGCCGCCCTTCTGCCCCTTTCAGGCCATGCCTTCAGCAACTTTACTGACAATGCCGCCAATTCGGCATACGCTTCCGGATATGCCGGCAACGGTGCGGGAACCCCCGGCTTCGGGGCCTTCAGTGTGGTAACCAATACCGTCACGAATGGTTTCGCAGGCTCGTTTACCGGCAGTGCGGCCGGCTCCGAAAATGGCGCCGTGGGCGGTGCCCTCAATACAAGCGGTAACTCGTTCGGTATGTACGCCAATGGGACCAGCGGCAGTGCCGCTGACCCGTCCTCGACAGTTACTCGTGCTTTCAACACGGGAACGAGCGGCCTCAAATCCAATGGGGAAGCCTTCAGCTTGGACTTTTTGACGGGCTATAACGACGGTGCGCCGGGGAGCGCAGGTGTCGCCCTGACCAACGGTTCTGGCAGCGTCGGCAGCTTCGTGTACCAGTCCAACGGAGCCAGCTCCGGCTTCTACTTTAACGGCATGGCAATCGGTCAGGGCTACAACAACGGAATCCTGCATCTGGCGTATACCCTGACCTCGGCAACGACTTATTCGTTCGCCTCCACGGGTGCTATCACCTACACGGGCACCGGGACCTATGCAAGCCCGATCACCGGGTTCCAGGTGCAGCAGGTTAACTCCGCGAATGGTGGCGGCGACCATGACGCCTTCTTCAACAACCTTTCCCTGACTTCTGCGCCCGCCGTCCCCGAAGCCTCCTCATCGATCGGTCTGGGCCTGATGCTGGCTCTGGGTGGCCTTGTGCTTGTGGCCAAAAAGCGCAGCGCTAAAGCTTGAATTTCATGAAGCACAATATCACCTTCGCGGCGGCAGTATCTGCCGCCGCGCTCTGTCTCCTCGCTCTTTCCAGCCAGGCGCAGACACTCACCGACAGCGCGGCTGACCCGGCGTATGCCAGCGGCTACGCCGGGAAAAACGGCGGCAGCGGATTTGGTCCCTTCGTGGTCGCCCTTTCCACTGCCGGCGGCGGCACGGCGGGGACGTTTATCTTCACCGCCGCTGAAGGGGAAGGCAACCGCGGCACCCCGGCACCGAGCACGATTGACAGCAACCACAAGTCGTTTGGCTTCTACGCGCACGGCACAAGCCACGGCGCAGGGGATCCGTCCCTTTTGATCACCCGTCGCTTTACGCATCCGCTGGCCGCAAAAGGCGATACGTTCTCGCTGGACTTTGTGACCGGCTACAACGATGGCGGGCTGGCCGGGGTCGCACTGACGACCCGCAGCGGCCCGGTCGGTCGTTTCCAGTATCAGGTGGGTGGCAATTACTTCCTGAATGGCAAAATCATTGTCAAAGGGTATCGGCCCGGCGCTCTGCACCTGAGTTACACTTTGACTTCGCCGACGACCTATTTGTTTACGTCGTCGGGAGCAGTCGTCTGCTCCGGGACAGGCAAGACCAGCGGCCCGATTACCGGATTTCTGGTCCACCAGACGAATGCCTCCAACGGGAAGAAGTCAGTCACCTCTTCTGACCACAATGGCTACTTTAATCATCTCATGCTGAAATATATTGCGAAATAGCAGATTTCTCTTCGCGGCGCCATCTCCCTGCCAAAGAAAACGGACTAACTCAGGGGGAGAGTTACGCGCTTTTTCGTTAAACAAGAGACCTATGAGTATTCGAAACTGGTTTTCATTCATTTCGGCGGCAGCGGGAGCTGCCTTCGGACTCGCGAGCGGGGCACCCGTCGAGGCGCGCTCCCCGTTGCGCCCTCACACCTCCTCCGCTGTCACCGTGACACGGCTGACCTACCACGGCTGGAGGGATTGCGCTCGGATCTCCAATGGACTGGTGGAAGCGATTGTCGTGCCCCAGATCGGGCGCATTCTGGCGTTCCAATTTGTCGGCCATCCCGAGAGCAGCCCGATTTTTACTAATCCAGATCTCCTGGGCAAGACCGGGGCGGATGTCAAGGCCGGGGACTGGGCAAACTTCGGTGGGGATAAGCTCTGGCCCTCCCCGCAGTCGGACTGGCCGCAATATATTGGGCATACCTGGCCGCCACCTCCGGAATTCGACGGAGTGCCGCAGCGGCTGGAGATCGTGCCGGGAGGGGTTCGGCTGATCGTCCCCCTCAGCGCGGAATTCGGCGCGGATGCCAGCCGGACAATCACTCTGCGCCCCGGCGAGGCCCGGCTGTCTATTGCGCAGACAATCCGCCGCACTGCCGCGCCGACGGGGAAAGGCGGGCTTTTGCCGCTGGGCCTCTGGAGCGTGACACAGACGCGCGGCGACGGAACCATCTACCTGCCGCTCAACCCCAAAAGTCGATTTCCGCTTGGCTTTGTCACGTTCGACAACGACAGCCGCCCGGTGCTGAACCCCGGCAAACTCCCTCTTGGCTGGACCCGCTCCAGGGCGCTGCTGATGGGGCAGCGGGATGCAAAGACGTCCACCAAGCTGGGGGCGGACAATTCGTCCGGCTGGATCGCTTCGCTCTATGGCGGTACGATTTTATTCTCGGAGCACTTCCTCGCGCATCCCGGTCAGTCTTATCCCGATGGAGGCTGCTCGGCGGAAGTGTATGCCAATTCCGGGGCGACGGCTTACGTCGAGCTGGAACTGCTGGGGCCACTCCAGTCCCTGCCGGTAGGCGAGCAGATGACCTATGACATCGCGTGGGACCTGCATCGCCTGCCGCATCGTCCCCTCGGCGCGGTGGAAGCCGAACGACTCGTGCGCTCGGCGATGACGCGAAAATAATTCCCGTAAGATTACGCTTGACAAATTAGGTTTACAGTGTTATACTGAATATCAGTTACCCAAACGATTGGGGAAGGGGATGTACTTAATGAATTCTTATTATCTCTCGCCGAATCAAGTCGGCATGTCTAAGTCTCGGAAAACAGGCTTTACCCTAATTGAGCTGCTCGTCGTGATCGCGATTATCGCGATCTTAGCAGCTATTTTATTCCCGGTCTTCCAGAAGGTGCGTGAGAATGCCCGCCGCACCGCATGCTTGTCAAATACAAAGCAGCTCGCGATCGCAGCGATACAGTACACGCAGGATTATGACGAGAAGACTGCTGATGGGCAAAACCAAAATGGCCTTGGTTCAGGGTGGGCAGGTCAGCTGTATCCCTATGTCAAGAGCACGGGCGTCTTCAAGTGCCCGGATGATTCGTCCTATCCACTCAGCCAGGGGGTTTCCACCTCCTATGGCTTCAATCGAAACTGCGCAGTATACAGCTATGCGGGTACCGGCCCGGAAGGACGAACCCTGGCGGAATTCACGGCTCCCGCGAAGACGGTTCTCCTGTTCGAAGTGACTAACAGTGGTTATTATGATATCACGATCGGATACCAGCTCCTGCCGGGCCACAGTAACGGCGACGATACCTACGGAGGCGGCTCAGTAGCGGGCTGCGGCTTGGGAGGTCCCTATGACCTTGTAGGCTATAATGTCCAAGGGCCAGGAAACACTAACTCGGGAAATGTCCAGTACGTGACCGGCTCACTTCGAAACTCACGTACGGATGCAGTCTCTCAAAGTGACTTTTCTTCTACTCCGCGTCATGGCGATGGTGCGAACTATACGATGGCAGACGGGCACTCGAAATTCTTCCGTCCTGGATCGGTCTCCGGTGGCTACCCGAACGGGACACCAGGCGACTGTGGCAGTGGTGGCACGGGTATTTTGAGAGCTTCCGCAGTCGATTGTGCAGATAACACAATCGCAGCGACGTTCAACATTAATTAGCATGTTCTGGCACTCTGCGCCCACGGCCATTTGAGCCGTGGGCGCATATGTTTTTAGTTTATAGGATCTCAATGCAAACCGTTACAATTCGATCTACAGCGACAGGAATCAGCATCGTTCTGGCAGCAGTCGTAATGACGCTGACGGGATGTGCTAAACAGGTTCAATCCGTCCCAGCGGTTGCCGGCGGTGGAACTCCGCCACAGGTACAGCAAAACGCAGTTAAACAGCAGGGAGATACGCAGGGCTATGCGATGGGAGGGCAGTCTCAACCCGCACAGCCGCAGCCCGCGGCCCATCCATGAGCCTCCTATTCCGAAACCCAGCCGTTCTCTTGCTACTCACTCTCACTCTCTCCTTGTGCAGTCTTGGTGCCAGGGCGGCTGACACGCCTCTCTGGCCATCTGGCTCGGTGGTCTACTGCGTCTACCCGAGTATCTTCTCCCCGGAACGAAACTTAGCGGGTGTTACGGCTCAGCTTGGGCGATTGAAGGCTCTCGGTGTCACGGTTGTCTGGCTGATGCCTTTGACTCCGATTGGCCGCCCGGTCAATGGGCACCCCGCCTTCGGCAGCCCGTATGCCGTGCAGGATTATTTTGGCCTCAGCCCGGAGTATGGTACTGAGGCGGACCTGCATCGTCTCGTCGCGACTGCGCATAAACTCGGCCTCAAAGTCATTCTGGATGAAGTGCTGAACCATACCGCCTGGGACAATCCTCTAGTCACGCAGCACCCCGAATTCTACGATCACAGCGATGCCAATCCCAAAAACAGTGCGTCTATACAGCAGGCTTTTAGCTATGGTGATGTTGCGCAGCTGAACTACGCCGAACCTGGTCTGCGCGCCTACATGGCCGATATGCTGCGCTTCTGGCTTACTCGGTACGACATCGACGGCTTCCGCTTCGATGCCGCCAGCAATCCCGATGGGCCGAGCCGCAAGATCCCCGCCGATTTCTGGCTCGATCTGGGGCGGCAGCTGCGTTTGACAAAGCCGGATGTTCTGCTGCTTGGAGAATGTGAGACCCCAGACCTGGCCCTCCAGCCCTTTTCGCTGGACTACGGGTGGCGTTTGTTTGGAGCGTTGAAAGATGCGGCAAACGGCGGCGATGCCTCGCGCGTCGAAGCCGCCTGGCGCAGTCAGAATGCCGATTTTCCTTCGGGAATGCAGCATCTGTCGATTCAGGACAACTGGGACACCCCTCGCGACGTCAGTGCCTTTGGCGGAGCCGCGGGCGCACAAGCGGCGGCTGTATTCAGCTTCACCTGCACCGGAACCCCCCTGCTCTATAACGGCATGGAGATCGGCAATGCCGGCGGGAGTGTCAATCCGCATGGGCCAATCAACTGGCGAGGCGGCGATCCACGCTTTCCGGGCTTCTACAAGCAGCTGATTTCCCTGCGCCATAATCACGCCGCGCTGCAGTCCGGGACCATGACCTGGCTTCCGAATTCCGCACCGTCCCAGCTTCTTACCTACACCCGCGCCGAGGGCGGCGTCGACTTTTTGGTGGCGATCAATCTTTCCTCAGCCGCCGTTCATAGCACGCTCAAGGCCCCCGTCGGCACAAACTGGACGGAAGTGCTTTTCCCTGGCGGTGCGGCACACGCGGCACTGCCCCAAATCTCGCTGCAGTCCCAGGACTTCGCTGTGTTCCAGCGGGTCCCACGCCCCAAACTTCCCTGATTGCGCCAGGCAGCCTGAAAAAAGCCATCGTTATTTTTTGTCTGCAGGGAAATCTGTGTTTGAGGTTAGGTGAAAAAATGGGCGGTGAGGGATTCGAACCCCCGACCCCTTCCGTGTGAAGGAAGTGCTCTACCACTGAGCCAACCGCCCTGAAGCTTGGTAAAGAGAGTTTACCCATCTTTGCACGAATAATCAAGTGATTTGGGCGCATGACTCGGAAACGAGTTTGACAGACACTTCCCGTGCCCGGTATAATTGCCGCTTCTTGATGCAGCCAATAGAAAATGAGACGCGCACTCCGGTGCGGCGCGAGTCGGTGCTCTTCGCACTGCTTATGCTGGGAACCGGCCTGCTGTGTTTCTGGCAATTGGGCCGTCTGCCGCTGATCGATGTAGACGAGCCGGTGTACGGGCAGGTTGGGCGCGAAATGGCCTTTGCCGGGTGGCGAAGCTGGCTGTCGCCGCACTACGGGGGGCAGCTCTGGTTCGATAAGCCGCCGCTGTTTTACTGGCTTTCCGCGCTCTCGATGCACCTTTTCGGCGTTTCGGAGCTGGCGGCGCGGCTGCCCTCGGCCCTGATGGGGGTGGGGCTAGTCGCGGCGACCGTCGCGCTGGCCCGGCGAGCGTTTCCAAAGACCCCAAACGCAGGACTCTGGGCGGGCTTCGTGCTGGCGACATGCGTGCAGTTCTTCCTGCTGGCCCGGGCGGCGGTGACGGATATGACGCTGGCCCTGACGCTGACACTGGCCCTGCTGGGTCTGTTCGCCTGGGCGCAGACGGGGAGGGGCCGATGGATGGTCCTGGCCGGGGTCATGACGGGTCTGGCCGCGCTGACCAAAGGGCCGGTCGCCCTGGTGCTGATCGGGGTGCAGGCGATTGCGTACTTGCTGCTGACCCGGCAGGCGAAACGGCTGCTGTCCCCGGCGCTCTGGGGCGGGTTCGCGCTGTGCCTCCTTGCCGGCCTGCCGTGGTACCTGGTGATGGTGCATCTGCATGGGCCGCTGTTTATCCAGGGCTTCCTCGAAGCCAATAATGTCACGCGCTACCTGCAGGCGGAGCACAAAGAGACCAGCAATCCATTCTATTATTTCGCGATCTTTCCGGCATTCTTCTTTCCGTGGACCTTGCTGCTGCCGTCGCTTCTGAGTGTGGCACTTCGCCGTAAACCCTGGAGCCAGCCGGCACTCTTTTTGCTGCTCTGGTCGGTCCTGGTGTTCGGGTTCTTTTCCGTCTCGCAGACAAAGCTCGTGACCTATATCTTCCCGATGTTTCCCACGGCGGCGATCCTCGTTGGCCGGTGGCTGGCGGAGAAATGTGAAACTTCCGATCGTTTGATCCCTCTATGGATATATGCCGGTTTAAGTGTCATCCTCGGGGCCGGACTGTTTACCGCCGGACGCAAGTTCGGGGTGGCACCAGAGACGTGCGTTTTGTGGCTGCTGGTGCTTTCGGCCGGAGCAATTTCGAGTGCCGCCTATCGGCGGCGCCCCTGGGCCTGGGCGATCCCCGGCGTCGTCACAGCCCTGGTGCTGCTGCTCACCTGGTGCTCCCCGACATGGAAGACGCGGGAGACGGATATTTCCGAGCGGCGGCTGGTGGCGGCCGCAAACCGCATTACGCCGCCCGGGCAGCCGATCTATTCGCTGGGGCTGAAGCACCCGAGTCTGCGCTTCTATGCGGCGCATGCGGTGATCTTCACGGATGACCGCGCCGCGGCGGCGGAGAACATTTCGCGCCACGCCGGTGTTGTCTATGTGATGCGGCCCGAAACGCTGGACGATCTGCGAAACAAGTTTGGCGTCACCAACACGACGATTGTCGCACGCTATGCCCGGACAGTGCTGGTCCAGGCCGGCGAGAAATAAACGAAGAGATTATGAGCCGAGAGAACCAGAAAGAGACTAACGTTATTCGTACCACCCTGCCGAGCCTGTCGTTCGTCTTTCCGATGTACAATGAAATCGGCAATGTCGAGCGGTGCGTCGCCGAGGCCCTCGCCACGGGCCACAAGATCACCTCGGATCTGGAGATCGTGCTGGTTGATGACGCCTCCACGGATGGCTGCGGCGCGCTGGCAGATCAGCTGGCGGAGCGTCATCCAGAAGTCAAGGTGATGCACCATGCCAAAAACCGCAAGCTGGGCGGGGCGCTTCGGACCGGCTTTGCCGCCGCGACCAAGGACTGGGTACTCTATATCGACAGCGACTTGCCGATTGAGATGGACGACGCGCTCCTCGCTGTTCCGCTGACCGAAAACGCTGAGATGGTGATCGGGAACCGGCAGGGGAGGGCGGAGGGACCAAAGCGTGAGATTATGTCGTGGGTCTATAACCGGCTGATTCGACTGCTGTTTGGCCTGAACGTTTGCGATGTCAACTTTGCTTTCAAGCTATTTCGGCGATCGATTCTGGAACGGATCAGCCTCCAGTCAGAGGGCTCGTTTATCGACGCTGAGCTGCTGATTGAGACGCACAAAGCCGGGTTTCGGATTGCGGAGCTGCCTCTGCGGTACTTCGAGCGCACGGCGGGGGTCTCGACCCTGGGATCGGGCTCGGTCGTGGTCAAAATCCTGCAGGAGATGGCGGACTATCGCCGCGCCGCCGCGCGTCGCCCGGCCCGCTCCGCTCCGGCCCCACCGGCCCACCCATGACCCGGCGCGTTATTGTCCACGCGGACGATTTTGGTTTGCACCCCGCCATCAATGCCGGGATCGAAGCGGCCCACCGAAATGGCCTGGTCACTTCGGCCAGCCTGATGCCCCTCGGAGCGGCTTTTGACGATGCTGTACAACGCTGCCGTTCCCTCCCCGCGCTCGATCTGGGTCTGCATTTCACGCTGGTCGGTGTGCCGGGGTACCCGCCTACTCTCGCGGCGTTTCTGGCCGCGTATGCCGCTGGAAAGCTCCCGCCGCGTACCGTGGCCGATGCTCTGCGCCGCCAGCTGGATGCCGCTCTCGCGTCGGGCCTGGCTTTCACACATCTCGACTCCCACCAGCATCTGCACGCTCTCCCCGGCCTGATGCGCGTGATCTGCCCGATCGCCTCTGAGTACGGTCTTTGGGCCGTTCGCCTGCCGCTGGATGGTCCGGCATTCGCCCCCGTCTCCCCCGGCCGCCGCGCCCAAGCCGCCGCCCTGGCATTCATGGCCCGTCTTGCCCGCCGTCATATTGCGGCCAGCGGCCTGCAAACTTCCGATCACTTCTCCGGCATGGCCGTTTCCGGCCATTTGACCGCATCCATTCTCACAGAGTATCTGACCCATGCAAAAAGCGGCCTGACGGAAATCGTCTGTCATCCCGGCGCGGGAAATACCGCGCTGACGGCAGCCTACGACTGGGGCTACGACTGGGAAACTGAAACCGCCGCCCTCTGCTCACAAGAAGCAAAGAAGGCGGCGGAGTCGGGGGAGATCGAACTGATGGGTTGGGGCTAATTATTCGTCCTCACAATCCCCCGGCGGATAGAGGGCAGCCAGGAACAAAAAAGAGCTGAGTGCCATTCTGGGCACTCAGCTCCTATCAAAAATCTCATTCGAATAATCGAACATCTGAAAATACTGCCGAAGAGGAGAGTCGAACTCCTACGCCCTTGCGAGCACTACGACCTGAACGTAGCGTGTATACCATTTCACCACTTCGGCTTGAAGTATATCTTATTCTACCCGCTCCTCGCGGGACTGTCAAGGGCTGAGTCAGCGCGCGTCTGTAAAATCTGGTCGTAAACGGCTTCGATGTTGCGGGCAGTCCGCTCGATACTGAAATGCTCCAAGGCACGCTGCTGTCCCCGCCGTCCCATTTCCAGGGCGATATCGGGATTATCGAGCAGGAAGAGAATAGCTTCGGCCATGCTTGCGACATCGTTCATGGGGACCAGCAGGCCGGTCTCGCCGCTGATGACGATCTCCTGCGCACCTCCGCCATCAGTTGCGACCACGGGCTTTCCTGCGACCATACCTTCGATGATCACCTGGCCAAAAGGCTCCGCTGTGATCGAGGCATGCACCAGCACAGTCAGGCCATCAATGATCTCCGGGATATCGCTGCGAAACCCGAGGAATTCCACTGCGTCTTCCAGTTCCAGAGTCGCGGTCAAAGCACGTATCTCCGCCTCGTAGGCTTCCTCATTGAACATCGCTGACCCGATGATCTGGATACGGACTAGTGGAAAACGCTTTTTGACCAGTGCCGCCGCCCGCAGAAAGATATGCTGCCCCTTCCAGGAGCTGATCCGTCCAACAAGGCCCAGGACCGGCTGCTGGAACTGCGGCTGTATCTGCTCCAGTCCGGCGGAATACGGCCCGGAATAGATAATCGGCCGCAGAACGGTCGGACGAGGCACACCGTCGTGGACCACGAGGAGACGGTTTGAAAGATCGACGCCACTGTAGACGGCAGACGAGCGGTACTGCTGCTTTATCTGGAGAGTCTCCAGGGTCGCCTGTGAATTGGCAACTACATAGTCCGGCAGCCAGTGGCAGAGACGACGGAATAGCCAGACGACCGGTCCCGGAAGATAATCGACGTCGATGCGGTCCCGGATATGCCAGAGCAGCGGAATCCTGGCCAGACGCGCGGCGATGCCCCCCAGAATATCCGCCTTCAGCGAGTTGGTGTGCACGAGGTCGATACGATGCTCGCGCATAAACTTGGCGAGGGTAAATACATATCGTCCGCTCAGCACGATATCGCGCAGGCGCAGCAGCGTGCGCGGCCCCAGTGCGTCTTTGCGGGTCTCCAGAACGCTTGGCGCGATCGGCAGCAGATAAGTTTCGATCTGCACGGCCTCCAGCTTCTCTCGCAAGGGGCCGTCGGAGATGAGAAGGACCAGGGGATCGAAGCGGGTTCTATCCATATGCCCCAGCATATTCAGCAGCGCAATCTCCCCACCGCTCATCTTAGCTGTGTGGTCGACATACAAAATACGCCTGCGCGGTGCTTGAACCTCGTCCTGGCCTTTTCCATCATTGGTCATGTGCTGCCTCGATTGAGCCGTCGAATATTTCATCTAAAACACGAGCTGCCAGCAGGCAGCAATTCCTGCCTTGCCCCTCTGGGAAACAATTCTGATCAGTTCGCAGGAGGTGGCCAATCCACTCCCCGGCATCTGTCGCGGATGATGGTATTGCCAGAGCCGGCGCTGCCGTACCTTCCGGGGAAAGAATAATCAGGTCGCCGGGATGAAGAAGCACGGACTGCTGGCAGTATTCTGCGGCGACGGACAGGCCAAGCAGAGGGCCGACCTCCGCGCTCTCTTCCACCACTCCGGTCGCGGCACGGCGTATCAGGGCCGGTGCCTCGCCGCAGCAGACGGAAGTCAATATGTGCGTTGCCGCCTGATACAGGCTGATAGACAGGCGGCCCGGCCCAGTGACGAGGTGATGGGCGACTAGTGCCATATTCAGTTCGGTCACGGCTTGTGCGAGCGTTTCGCTATGCAAAACGATAGAGCGCAGCAGGAGGCGGGTCATCGCGATCCTTGCGGCGGCGGGCACACCTTCTTCTGCAACTGTCCCGACCAGGAGGGCCGTTAGGTCCTCACGGACAGAGAAAACGTCGAAGAACAGGGTGCCGGCATTGGTGGAATCGAGCCGCACTGCATAATGAATTTTTAAATCCAGGCCAGCGATCTGCTCCGACAGGTCGGGCAGCAGGAGCTGCGTCAAGAGCGCTTCCTGTTCGTATCTTTTTGCCGCTTCGACGACCGTCTGCAGGCGCACGTTCGCCTCGACCGCTGCCTGGGCGTACCGCGTGTTGGTGTGCTGGGCACCGGCGGCCTTGGCTCGCAGTACCGCTTTTTGCCTCAGACCATCGAACCCGAAGATCACGATCGCTGAATTGGTAGTGAGAAGAGCGAGTCCCACCCAGTCTGAGGGGTGAGCCACCCACCATCCAACCGGGGGGAGGAGATAATACAGGGAGGTCAAACTGGAGAGGAAGAGCGTGAAAAATCCGAGGCTTCGCCCGCCGACCCAGGTCATCAGCAAGACCGTCATGGCGAACAGCCCGATATAAGGCCGCACATAGATATGCGGCTCCGTCGCTGAAACGAGTGAATTCAGAACCCACAGCCCGTATGTCGTGAGGAAAACCGCTGCAATCGCCAGGGACGCATATCCCATTGGGCGCAGCCATTTATGGATTGGGAAAGCCTGGCGAGTGGGAGTGGCAAGTGGTGGAGATTTAGACGTTTTGATATGTGGCATGCATTAATCCGTAAGCAGCCCCATTACCGCTGGAGCTAATATTATACCGCATTGACGGCGAAGATTCGCTCCGCAAGTGGGTACACTTTCAGCGGAGGGATTAAGGACCATGAAATTTTTTATCGACACGGCCAATGTGGACGAAATCAAGCAGGCGCAGGCCTGGGGAATTCTCGATGGGGTAACGACAAATCCATCTCTGATTGCTCGAGAGGGTATCGAACATAAAAAACGGGTGATGGAGATCATCAGTGTCGTCGGGGACATTCCCGTTTCTGCTGAGTGCATCGAAACCGATGTCGACAAACTGATGAAAGAAGCTCGGGATATCGCTTCCTGGGCACCGAATATCTACGTTAAAGTTCCGATGAACGCCAACTCTATGGAAGTGGTCAAAGAGCTTTCCCCGCAGGGCATCAACTTCAACGTCACGCTGATCTTTTCCCTGCCCCAGGCTTTGATCGCCGCCAAAGCCGGTGCCTCGTTCATCTCGTTCTTCGTGGGACGTATCGACGACATGGGCAGCCTGGAAGCCCCACTCAATGTTGTCGAAGCCGTCAACATGGTCGAAACTTACGAGTTTCCCAAAGATCCGGAAATCCTGGTCGCGTCGATCCGCAGCCCGCTGCAAGTCACCGAGAGCATCAAAGCCGGAGCGCATATCGCAACTATCCCCTACAAGACGATGGAAATGCTGTTTCATCATCCGCTGACGGATATCGGCATCAAGAAGTTCTATGAGGACTACTTAAAGGCGACCGGCGGCAAGTCCGCTTGACCTTTTTGACCTTTTTCGCGAGAAGCCGCCCGGTGCATAACTGCACCGGGCGTTTTTTTGTGTCTCTCCCTCTTCTTTTGCGCTGTATCCGCCGATATTCTTATTAGCAACAAAGACCGAAACTCAACACAGGAGATCAGGATGCCCGTACCTCTTTTACCGGGACCACTGATGGGCACCGGCCCGCCAGGAAAAGTATCCGCCAGTCTGCCCGTCGGCCCCCCAGGTCCGGCCGATATCTTCGCGGACTTACTGAAGCTAAGTGGAGCAGCCGCACAGAGCACAAATGAAAAAAAGCTGCTGGCGCCCGCACCGAAAAAACAAGTTTTAGAAGGAAAGGAAATCAAACCTAATCCTCCGCTGACAGGAGTGACGATCTCAACAAAAGAACAGACACAAAAAACGCCGACAGCAGAAACACAGATCGCAATGGACACCTCTCCGGTTTCTTCCTCCCTACAGGAAGAGCGCGTTACCCGCAAGCCGGATGGTGAGTTGCCTCCCAAAGAAGCCCAGACATCAACACTGCCTGTCGGCCTTCCTGCGCCGCTGATCGCGTTTCCCGTACCTGTTCCCGTGCCCGCCATTTTCTCTGTGCCCACCGTTCTCTCTGTGCCCATCGTAAGTGTGCCGCCTGCAGTTCTGCCGGCAATCGCTCTGTCCATGCCAATTGCAGCTTTGCCAACTGGAGATTTGCCAATTGCAGCTCTGCCGGCATCAGTTCGGCCGATGCCACTTGTGCCGCAGATGACGCTCGAATCGCCTGTGCCCCTTGTGCCTGCTCCGCAGCGGCAAGAGGTCACAGTCTTGCTGCCCACAAGCGCTCCACTGCCCACAAGCGCTCCACTGGCTGCGGTGTGTGCTCCTTTGCGCTCAGCCTCTCGTGTGTCATTTGAGAACTCGAAGGACGCAGGAAGCGGTGTTGCACGGAATGTTGTGCTGTCAAGGCCTTTCTTCGGTCTGAAAGGTGCTTTGCCGAGCGTGAATGAGATTTTGCCGAGCCTGAAAGATGTTTTGCCGAGCTTGAAAGATGTTTTGCCGAGCCTGAAAGATGTGCTGCCAGTAGAGAGGCAGATCGCGATGACCGCACAAGGGACCGAAGCGGGAATGTTAGTTGGGCCGGGAATGTTAGTTGGGCCGGGAAGGGTGTCGGAACTGGGAATAGGGGCGGAACTGGGAAAGCGGGCGGGGGTAAGCCCCGCCCCTACAGAGAATGCCCTGAAGACTGGAGCCAACCCTGCCGATACTTATACCAGTATTCCTACCGGGGAGGAGCCGCTTCTGGCAGTCGGCAGTCGGCAGGACGAGAAAGCCGCTCCGGCAGACTTCAGCTTTCTGATCCCGTCGGCCGGACCTGGCACATTTGTGGTGCCGGCGGCGGCCCCGCAGTTAAGTGCCGCCGAGCGGGCACAGGTCGTCAGGCAGGCCGCGGATGGGGTGGGGGCGATGAGCCTTCCCGTCCGGCTTGAGACGCCGGAGCAGATCACCATTCATCTGCACCCGAAGGATTGGGGCAAGCTGCACGTCACAGTGACGCTCGTGCCGCAGTCGCCAGGCGAGACCGCAGGAGATCGGAAAATTGTAACGGCGCACGTGATCGCGGAGAGCCCGCAGGTAAAAGCCGCGCTGGAAAGCCAGACGGGCGAGCTGCACCATGCCCTTCGCGCCGCGGGAATGGATCTGGAGCGGCTGACGGTCAGCGTTCAGCCCGCCAGTGCGCAGCCAGCAGCTGCTCTCAATGTGTCACCGCAAGATGCACTGCCCCCGCAGGGAGGCAGCAGCGCACAGCCGAATGGAATGAACTTTGGATCGTTCACCGGACACTCGCAGCAGGGGCAGAGCCAAGGGCAGTCTTCCAGCTATCCCGCAGCATTCACTTCCGCTGAACTGGAAGAACGAGCGGAGCCCCTGGCGATACGCCAATTCACACACGGCCAGGTCGATACCCGGGCCTAGGAGACACAATGACAATCGCACCGACAAATGTCAGCGGAAGCGCGACCAATATCAACCCGGATGGAACGGTGAAAAGCACCAATTCATTCAGCGACAAGAACTCGTTTCTCCTGCTGCTGGTGAATGAACTGCGGAACCAGGATCCGACATCGCCGACCGATGAAAAGCAGACACTCTCGCAGCTGGCACAGTTTTCCCAGCTCGAGCAGATCCAGAATCTGAACACAACGCTGTCCGCAACTTCGGGCTTCAGCCAGGTCGCCCAGAGCGCGGCACTCATCGGCAAGACCATCTCGACGGCCACGGACACCGATGCCGGCGTCAGCGGCGTCGTTTCATCCGTATCGCTCTCAGGCGGGAAGACCTACCTGACTGTCGGCAGCCAAAACATCGATTCGTCGACCATCACAAGCATCAAGCAATAAACTTTGCATCAAGCAGTAAACCATGAACCAGTCACTTGACATTGAAAGCCGGATCCGAAGTGCCGCGCCGATCGGGACAATACCGATCTCGCCTGCCACCACAAATTCCGGTGGACCGGGCTTCGGCAAAGTGCTGCAGGAGCAGTCGCTGGCGGCGGCCACGGCACAGGCGGGAATTAAGATTTCAGGCCATGCCCAGACCCGGCTGGCGTCGCGCCAGATTACGCTTACCGGCGAAGATGTCGCGAAAGTTGGCCTGGCGATGACCAGGGCCGCCGCTAAAGGGTCGAAAGACTCTTTATTCTTGATGGATAAAACGGCCCTGGTCGTCTCCATCGCCAATCGCACCGTCATCACGGCGGTGTCTCGCGAATCGCTGAAAGAAAATATCTTCACCAACATCGACAGCGCGATGTTTCTCTAGTCTCTCCCCAAAGAGAGTTTTCGCGGCGGGACCTCCCTCGCATCCCGATGAGGACGCCGCACCCCATCAACCGGCACGACGTATCACGCGTGCCATGCTTAACCGGAGGATAGTTTTATGTTACAGGCCATGTACAGCGGTATTTCCGCAATTGAAGCGCATCAGGAACGTATGGATGTCATCGGCAACAATATCGCCAATGTCAACACTACCGCTTACAAAGCAGGACGGGTGACGTTCCAGGACCAGCTCTCGCAGACCATCCAGGGGGCAGGGGCGCCAACCGGCAGCATCGGCGGCACCAACCCGCAGCAGATCGGGCTGGGCGTCCGTGTCGGCTCCATCGACATGATGCTGCAGCAGGGCGGCCTGCAAAGCACGACCAAGCCGACCGACATGGCGATCCAGGGCAACGGCTTCTTCATGCTCGGCGACAGTACGGGCGTCTCGTATACCCGGGACGGTTCGTTCACTCTCGACAGCAGCGGAACTCTGGTCAATTCTTCCACCGGATCCCATGTGCTCGGGTGGAAATCGGATGTCAATGGCAAGATCGATGCTACCCAGCAGATCACCCCGGCATCGAAGCTCTCTATTCCGGTCGGCGGTTTGACAGCGGTGCAGCCTAGTTCCACGGTGACCTTCGGCGGGAACCTGAGTGCGGAATCCACTTCGGCAACCTCTGCCTATACGCGCTCGGTCAAGGTCTATGACAGTCTGGGCGAGCCGCAGACCGTCACTGCCAGCTTCACCCGTGCCACCGCCGCCAACACGTGGAACTGGAGCGCCTCCGGGGATGCCGGTGCTGCCGGCTCCGGCACGATCACGTTTGACACGAGCGGCAAACAGACCGGTATGACCGGTGTGATCACTCTGACCCCGACCGACGGCGCGGCGACCGGCCAGGTCATCACGCCGGACTTCGGCTCGGTGACGCAGATCTCCGGGACATCCAGCGCCTCGCCGACCGACCAGAACGGCTTCGGGCCGGGGACGCTGCAATCGTTCAGCATCGACCAATCTGGGGCGATTACGGGAAATTTCAACAACGGCCTGACACGGATTCTCGGGCAGGTGGCTTTGAGCGACTTCCCGAACCCCGCCGGTCTGGAGCGTGCCGGCGGCAACACGTTCCGCCCCAGTATCAACTCTGGCCTGGCGTCGGTCGGTCAGGCCCTGACATCCAGCCTCGGCAAGATCAGCACAGGCTATCTGGAGCAGTCCAACGTCGACCTGTCCAATGAGTTTACCAACATGATCGTCACTCAGCGCGGCTTCCAGGCCAACACGAAGATCGTGACGACGGTGGATGAAATGCTCAACAACGTTATCCAGATGAAGCAGGGTTAAACTAATCCGCCCCGGCAGCGGCTGCCGGGGTAGGGTCCGCTCCTGAAAACACAAACACTATGATTACAGTCACACGCTTCGATCACAGCGAATTTATTCTGAATGCCGATCTGATCGAGTTTATTGAGGCCCGGCCTGACACGCATATCACGCTGGTCACCGGCAAAAAGCTGCTGGTCTGCGAATCGACCGAAGAAGTCATCACGCGGGTAGTCGAGTTCCGCCGGCGGGCCGGAATCTTCCCGCGCCCGCCGATGTCCGCCGTGCATGTCGGCGATGCGCTGCGGGAAGATTGGGCGTCGGAAGATTTTCTGTCCGCGCAAAGCAAGTAGCAAGTCACCGTTGACGACAATAACGGGGAGAAAACACGACGATGGATCTGGCAACAATTATCGGGCTGGTACTGGCCTGGGGCGCATTCTTCGGCTCAATTGTCATGGAGGGCGGCGAGCTGAAGGCGATGATCAATCCGTCGGCGGCGGTGCTGGTCTTCGGCGGGACGCTCGGGGCCTCCATGATCTCATTCCCACTGTCTGCGATTATCGGGCTGCCGGGCGTGGTCAAGAACGCCTTTATGGGCAAGCATGAGGATGTCGGAAAGATCATCAAGATGCTGGTCGGCTTCGCGGAAAAAGCCCGGCGCGAGGGCCTGCTGGCACTGGAAGATGAAGCGCATGCCATCGAGGATCCGTTTCTTCAGAAGGGCATCCAGCTCGCCATCGACGGCACGGACCCGGAACTGGTCCGCGAGATCATGGAGACTGACATCGCTTTTTTAGGCAGTCGTCACCATGAAGGCGCGAACCTTTTCGCGACCATGGGCGGCTTCGCCCCGACCCTCGGGGTCATCGGCACGGTCGCTGGTCTGGTGCACATGCTCGCAAACCTCTCCGATCCGGGCAGCATGGGGCCGAGTATCGCCGCTGCTTTTATCGCGACTCTTTACGGTGTCTCCAGTGCTAATCTGGTGTTCCTGCCGCTGTCGAATAAACTGAAGGCGGCTAGCCACGAGGAAGTCTTGGTCCGCGAGGTCATCACGGAAGGGATTCTCGCCATCCAGGCCGGGGACAACCCGCGCATCGTCGAGGAGAAGCTGAAAGCATTCCTTTCGCCGAAGATTCGCCGGGCAATCGAAGCGGAAGCGGCCCTGGCGGCGGCATAAGTTAAAAACACAAGGAAGTATCACACGCTATGGCAGGCCGAAGAAAAAAGGGTGGGGGCGAAGAGCATGAGAATAATGAACGCTGGCTGTTAACTTACGCGGACATGATCACGCTGCTAGTGGCATTTTTCATCATGCTCTACGCCATGTCCGTGATGAACCAGGCCAAGTTCCAGCAGCTTGCCATCTCCGTGCGCTCGGGGTTTGGGGAGAGCGTCACCGGCGGCGTGCCGACAATCTTCAGCCGGGGCGGCGGTTTGAACGCAACCCCCGCCATCGTCAATTCCAGCAAGAGCGGCGACTCGTCAAGCGATCAGTTCATCAAAGACGCCAAGCTGCGCCAGGATGCCAACAGCCTGGACAAAGCCTATCTCGCCGTCAAAGCCTATATCGAGAAGAACCATCTGCAGTCCCAGATGCGTGTCGCCCGCAATGAGCGCGGCGTGATTGTCACGGTGATGACCGACAAGATGCTCTTCGCCCGCGGCGATGCGTCCCTGCGCCCTGAGGAGCTGAGCCTGCTGAACACCGTGGCGGATGTCCTCAAAAAGCCCGTCGTGCAGAACCCCGTGCGAGTCGAGGGCCACACGGACAACCTGCCCATCCATACCATCCAGTTCCCCTCCAACTGGGAGCTGTCTACCACCCGCGCGACCACCGTCCTGCGCTACTTCGAAGGCCGCGGCGTCGCCCCCCTGCGCCTGGAAGCGGCGGGGTATGCGGACCAGCGTCCGCTGGTCAAAAACGACACGGAGGAGAAGCGGGCGCAGAACCGGCGCGTGGAGATCGTGAT
>JANXMY010000093.1 GCA_025354405.1 Armatimonadota bacterium | reverse complement strand
GTTCGCGCTGGGAACAAATCTCAGCTGTTTACTGTTCTTAATAGTAACAGATAGATCAAAAAGAAAAAAGAAGGGGCGAATAATGCGAATACAATCATCGGTGCTGGTGCATCTGGGGTTTGGGAAATATGTGCGGTCGGACCAGGTCACGGCAGTGATCCCTATCGAAGAAGACCGGGGCCCGGGGCGGCGGACATTCGTGCATCTGGAAGGGCGCGTGGACCCAATCGTCGCTTCGCGGGCGGAGGACTCTCTGGTGCGCGATCTGGTACAGGAGCCAAAGGAGATCACGCAGTCGCGGCAGCAGCAGGAGATCCTGCGCGACTTATTGCAGGATCTAGGCAGCGTGAATGCCACGGTCAAGCGGATCTCCCGCGATGAAGGCGGGCTGGACCTGGAGCTTCTGGAGCGGCGCATCCGGGAAGTGGTGGAGGAGTAGAGAGGGCTTTGCCAGCCCCCTCAAATCCAGCCGCCTCAAATCCAGCGGTAGACGACGGCGCGGGCGAGAAGCTGCCGCCGCGTCGTGAGTCCATAACGTCGCAGGAGACTCGCCAGCAGGGCTTCGGTCTCCATCGGGGCCTGGCACAATGCCTCTGCGGCCTGCGCGGGGGTATGCCCCCGCGCAAACAGTTCCAGCAGGTGCCGTTCCGTTGCTGTCAGCGATACTTGTACATAACCGGGCATCGCGTCCACCCTTTCTGAGAGGGCTACTCTCGACCGGCCGCGCGGCGTTTGACGCAGCACAGGCTGACCCCGCCCAAAAGAAGCAGGAAGCCCAGGGAAACGGTTGTGGCCGCTTCCGGCACGGCGGCCGGGAGCACGGTGACGGCGAAGTCCGCCTGCGTCGGCTGAAGACCGGTATAACCATTGGTCGTGACAAAGACCGTGCCGATGTAAGTCCCCGGCAGGGCATTGGCATTGAGAGTCACATCGAAGATACTGCCGGAATAGGAGTCCGTCGGGTTGCCGGAGCCGTCGGTGCTTCCCAGGGGGTCCAGGCTCAGGGGTGCATTGCTGAGAAACACCGTGCCGTCGGGCTGGGAAGTCGGGCCGGTGAAGCTGAATGTCAACCCATCTATAGATACTGCGTCGGCAGTGGGGTTGGACAGAGTTCCACTAAATGTCAGCGTATCACCGGGGTTCCCGGCCTGTGAGGCCGGAGTCAAATCCAGATTTAACTGGGCGTGTGCTGGGGCGGTCAGCAGAATGAAGGGCAGCAGGCACAGCAGGGAGAGTTTCTGTAAGAGTTTCATGACTTTATCTTTCTTCTGTCCGGTAATTTACTGCGGCAGCGTGACCCGGAGTGAGCCGCTGAAGTGCCCGAGGCCGCCGGTCCTCGGGTCGATGTAGTCGCCGCCGAGTGTCACGACCGCGCGGGTGGTGCCGGGGGTGACGGAGCAGACGAAAGTGTTGGTCTGGGAGCCTGAGACCGACAGCAGGTTCTTGATGGTCGGCAGGACGTTGTGGATGTCGC
>JANXMY010000085.1 GCA_025354405.1 Armatimonadota bacterium | reverse complement strand
CAAAATAAAGGATCTAGAGCAAAACTGCCTTGTGGCTTGTTCTCGTTGCTCTGCTCGGGCATAGGAATAGTTATACTTTTTATTGCTTACCTTAATGGAGAGCTGCAACATTGGGCACGTTCTTTTTTCGATCAGAGCCGTCCGTTCAGCAATGATTGGTTCAATAATCTGCGGGACTGGTTTACGACGGAAATTCTGTGTGGTTGGGTGTTAGTGGTTTTATTCATCGGCGGCTTAGTGCTCGGTGGCTTCAGTTGGCGCTCATGGATGGGTAAGATTGGTATATTTATGGCCGTTTCTACCATTGGGTGGGGCTTATTGTGGTTTTTGGGCTTGATTTACTGACATTTGGTAGTAGCTTGTAAAAACAACGGAACGAGCAGATTGTAACTATAACCAAAGACTGCCAGCGGCCCAACAATGCGTTGCAGCCGACGCCAACCGCTGCCGTCTCCTCTGCAAGTTCGATTGGCTGTGCAGCGGTTGTCGCGGCTGAACTGTGCCGTTAGGCCGCAGAAGGTAAGCTATCAGGTTCACGCTGGTCAAAGGAGAGACTCATGAAACGGCTGCTGCTTCTCGTTCCTCTCGTTATCATAGCAGGTCTTGTATGGCTTTTAGTCAGTCCTTTAGTAGTCGCTTCGACTTCAGCCCAGATTGAGATAAAGAATGTCATGCCTGTTCGCCAAATGTTGGGCCAGGCTCGTGAGGTTCGCATCTATCCCGAGATGAATAGAGCGCTGGTCGTCAAGGCTCCCGTCATCCTCAGCGAACGCTCCAATCCGACCATGTTCCATCTCCTGAAGGCGACAAATGACTTTGGAGAGTACGGGATCAAGACCTGGCCTGGATTTAGGTTTATCGTGATTGTTCCTGGTCATCCTCCTCAGCAGTATGGATACACGATGGGACGGGTTGGCAAATGGAGCACGACGGGGGAGATGGGAATGACGCCAGCCACCTTCCAAACCTGGATGAGCAGTCTGTTGAAAAAGCCTTCGTAAAAGAGACAATGTAAAAGAGCCAGTTGCGTCTGCGGCCCAAAAATGCGCTGCGTCCGACGTCAGCCGCTGATATTGCTGGTGCGTATTTGGTGGGCTTTTTAGGCCACTAAGTAATCGTGCAAATGAAATCAGATATTTCCCTCAGCCCCGGAGGGGCTTTCTCCGAATAGCCCGGCCCTTCAGGGCCGGGTCAGAACACCGGGAAACATATGCACGATTACTTAGCACGGGTATGGGATGGTGTAAGGCTGCTGAACTTTAACCCTTTCTTTGCCGAAGGCTCTTGACTTGTGGGTTTGATGTAGGTACAATGTGGCTACTTTTCAATGGAGGATTCGCATATGACCACGATTGTTACAACCCACCTTGTCAAAATCGGCAATTCACAGGGCATACGTATTCCTAAAATTTTGCTGGAACAAGTTGGCCTCAGCGGCGAAGTGCAGGTCGAGGTCGAGGCGGACCGGCTCATCCTGCGTTCCGTCACTGGACGTAGGCGGGAGTGGGACAAGCAGTTTTTGCAGATGGCAGAGCTGGGAGATGACCGCCTCCTGGATGGGGACGCTTTGCTCCCTACTAAATGGGAAGACAAGGAGTGGGAGTGGTAGCAATATCTCTGTCCATAAAGCGTTTCGATGTATTTTTGGTCAGCCTTGATCCGACACTTGGGAGCGAGCTGCAGAAAACACGTCCCTGTCTTGTAGTTTCCCCGGATGAGGCCAACCGCCATATTGCAACCGTAATCATTGCGCCGATGACGAGTCAGGGACGACCCTATCCTACCCGTATCCCCTGCCAGTTTCAAGGCAAGGCCGGACAAATTGTTTTGGATCAACTTCGGACGGTCGATAAAGGGCGGTTAGTGAAAAAGCTTGGACGCGTGACGGCAGATGAGCAAAAAGCGGTGCTGGCGGGTTTGGCTGAATTGTTTGCAGAATGACTCTTTGTCCATAGACCTACTCTGTCAGCAAACTGTCGAAGGGAAACTTTGCCACTCGCCCGGTTTTGCCCTGGATCAGGCATGGGGAGCCATCTCTCAGGCGCATAATCACCAGATTTCCACTCCAAACTGAGGCAGCAGTCGGCAAAGCAGGAAGAGGGGGAGGCCGACGACGTTGAAATAGTCGCCTCGAACTCCGGGAATGAACGAGAGCGCTTTGCCCTGGATGCCGTAGGCACCGGCTTTGTCGCGCGGCTCGCCGGTGGCGATGTAGGCGGCAAGGACGGAGTCGGTGAGCGTGTCGAAGGTGACATCGGTGACCGCGTAGTCCGTCTGCACGTTTGGGCCGTGGATCAGGCAGAGGCCGGTGTAGACCTGATGCGTGCGCCCGCTGAGTGCCCGCAGCATCCGGGCGGCGTCGGCATCGTCCGCGGGCTTGTTGAGGAATTGGCCGTCCAGTACGACTGTGGTATCCGCCCCGAGGATGAGCGTTCTCTCTCCATAGCGGGCGGCGACCTCGGCGGCTTTACCGTGTGCCAAGGTCATCACGTACTCCTGCGGCGACAGATCGAGCGGGGAGAGGGCGGCTTCATCGTAGGCGCTGGCGACGACTTCAAAGGGCAGCCCGAGCAGAGCGAGAAGCTCCCGGCGGCGCGGAGAGGTGGAGGCGAGAATTAGGCTCGGAGGGGTGCTCATGGGATAGAGAGTTTCGGTGTCCAGGGAAAGGTGACTTTCGGCTCCGTATGGGCTTTGAGTCGGGTCATGTTAGGGCGGTGCTTCAGGATGACCGATAGCGTGACAAGCACCGCGAACGCCAGGTGAGCAGTGTCGTGGTGGTAGAAGACCAGCACCAGCGAGGCAGCAACGGCCCCGACCATCGAGGAGATGGAGATGGTACGTGTCGCTAAAAGGCAGAGAAGCCAGACACCGAAGCCGACAATTGCGGCCGTGGGGGACAGGCCAAAGGCGACACCCAGGGAAGTCGCCACGCCTTTGCCGCCACTGAATTTTAGGAATGGGCTGAAGTTATGCCCCAGGATTGCCGCCAGGCCGACGGCGACGGGCAGCCAGTCCGGAACATTGAACGGAGTGGTTGCGACATGCGGCACGGGCAGCCAGCCAGGGGTCACGGGAATTCCGCGTGCCAGCAAGGTCGGCAGGTAGCCCTTGCAGAAGTCAAACAGGAACACGACAATGCCCCAGAGGGGACCCAGGGTACGCCAGACATTCGATGCCCCGATATTGCCGCTGCCGTGGTCGCGGACGTCGATACCTTTGACCATCCGTCCGACCAACAGTCCGATTGGCAGCGAGCCGAACAAGTAGGCGACGAGAATGAGGAAGATCGAAGCAGTGTGGTGTGTCATTTGGCGTTAACCGGCATCTCCAAAGCGAACTTGGAGACACGCACATGCGGGGGAATTTCGATGGGATATTTACCGTCGAAGCAGGCGCGGCAGAACTTGTCTTTGTGGATACCAATCGCTTTGCAGACGCCGCCGAGGCTGAGGTAGCCCAGGGACGTGGCGCCGATCATCTCGCGAATCTGTTCGACTGTGTGGTTTGCGGCGACTAGATCGTCTTGATTTGCCATGTCGATGCCGTAAAAGCAGGGGTACTGCACCGGAGGGGCGGTGATACGGACATGCACCTCCGCCGCCCCGGCATCGAACAGGCGCTTGACGACTTGGCCGGTGGTCGTACCGCGCACGATGCTGTCATCGACCATCACGACACGTTTGCCGGCGAGGGCTTCTTTAATCGGCATCAGCTTCATGCGGACACCGGCTTCGCGCATTCGCTGGTCGGGCTGAATAAACGTGCGCTGAATATAACGGTTCTTAACAACCCCTTCGCCGTAGGGGATACCCGAGGCTTCCGCGAAGCCGATGGCGGCGGGGGTCGCCGCGTCGGGAATGGGCATCACCATGTGCGCCCCGGGCACGGGATGCTCGCGGGAGAGCTCCTGGCCCATGCGGCGCCGGCAGTCGTGCAGACCGCGCCCGTACATGGAGCTGTCTGGGCGTGCGAAGTAAATAAACTCGAACAGGCAAGTCGCGTGTTTTTCGCGCGGAACAGCCTGACGCTCGCGCATGCCGTTTTTGTCGATAATAATCATTTCGCCCGGCTCGACTTCGCGGATATAAACGGCCCCGA
This sequence comes from Armatimonadota bacterium, assembly GCA_025354405.1. Taxonomy (GTDB): domain Bacteria; phylum Armatimonadota; class Armatimonadia; order Armatimonadales; family Capsulimonadaceae; genus JANXMY01. The sequence goes on along the minus strand of JANXMY010000085.1, from coordinate 6,401 downwards.
TGGTTTCCAGGGCGCAGGTCTCGGAAGCGAGGACGTAATGTTTGTTGTCGAGAAGGCCGAGGCAGAGGGGGCGAACGCCGTAGGGGTCGCGGATGCCGATCAGGGCATCCTCCGTCAGCAGAGCGACCGAGTAGGCTCCTCGCAGGCGGGTCATGGTGTGCGCGACGGCATCTTCCAGTGACTTATCCTGCTGGGTAGCGACCATACGGGCAATAACTTCGCTGTCGTTGGTGGTGCCGAACGGTACTCCCTGCGCTTCCATCTCCGCCCGCAGCTCTTCGGTGTTGATGAGATTGCCGTTGTGGGCGACTGCGATGGTGCCGTCCCCCCAGGCGCAGTGCAGGGGCTGGGCATTTCGGAGAATACTGGAACCGGTGGTGGAGTAGCGCGTGTGGCCGATGGCGATATGGCCGTGCAGCTGCGAGAGGGTGCGTTCATCGAAGACCTGCGTGACCAGGCCCATCTCTTTGTACCACTTGATCCGTTCGCCGTCGGACACCATGATCCCGGCGGATTCCTGGCCCCGGTGCTGGAGCGAGAACAGGCCGAAGTAAGTCAGGCGGGCGACATCTTCCCCAGGCGCAAAGACGCCGAATACGCCGCACTCCTCGCGAGGGGAGTCATCGTCGTCCCGATCTCTGCGATCCGGGTCCGTATCAAGGGGCAAGCCACTGCTTGGGGTTTCTTCATTGAACATACAGGCGTTAGTATACCACACGACGCCCTGAGTCTATGGCACAGAGAAAAAATCCCAGGTCAGCTGCCCGAAGGCAAAAGCTTGATTGCTTCCACCCGCTGCCGAAGATAATTGACCGGCTGCGCACTCTCCTGAGTACTCATTGTTTCCAAAATATACTCGCGTTCCCAGAACGGCTGCCCGGTCCGAGGCCGAGCATAAAGAATCTGCTGAAGTCTCGAAATCGCTTCTTCTGCCGCCTGCATGCTTCCGCGGGCCAGATCAGAGATGGAAAGTGATGCGGGAAAGCGGAAGACCACGAAAATGCGCGTCTCCGTGGACTCAATCGCGAGCAGTCGGCAGAGCAGCAGCCGGGTGCGCGTCCCGATCGCCTGACACGCGGCCTGCTGTATTTCGTCGTCAGAGAGCAAGGGTTCCCCGCCGTGCGTTCGGAAGGAGAAAAAAACAAATAAATCCGGGCCGATAAGAGGAAGATAGATGGTTTCGAGCAGCATGGGCAGTTACTCTTTCCGAGAAGTCAGTGTCATAGGGTGATAGAGGGGATGATGCTGACTATTCGTGTGTGTGATTGCTATCATTACACAGTGCAGAAACCGTGCCAAAGTCTGCCGGAAACCAATAAGTTCTCTTGTTAGTATTAAAATATCTTTGCCCGAGGGCCTGGTATATACATTAGGGGCTCCTTCTGCTGCGTCTAGCCTTCCAAATCGTGAACCGCTGAGGCCATCGCCGCCGGAATCGCGCCTTCGTAGGCGGCGCGAAGATCGGATACCGAAACCAGCAGTGTCGGCCCGCTTGCGTTCTCGCCGAAAACCAACCGGTCTCCAGTGACGGTGCCGATCGGGCTTTTCCCCGATAAAGTCTCGAACTCGGTGGCAGCCGTGGGAGCGACGCTGACCACCACGGTCGCCGTCATTTCAGCGAACAGCTCTCTCGCCCCGTATTTGGACTGCTCCAATTCTGCGCCGAATTGACCGGCTAGGCAGCACTCGGCCAGCGCAACGGCGAGGCCGCCGTCGGATATGTCATGCGCGGATTTGAGCAGCTTCTTGTCAATTGCGGTACGCAGGAGAGTATGCAGGGCTTTCTCCGCCTCCACATCGAGCGCCGGAGGGCTGCCGACTTCCTGCCCGTGGATGAGTGCCAGATACTCACTGCCGCCGAAGGTTGGAGCGCCGCCGCCGAGGAGATAAATCAAGTCCCCTTCGTTCTGAAAACCCATCGTCACCCGCTTGTCCGCGTCAGGCAGCAGGCCGACCATGCCAACGGTCGGGGTCGGGAAGATGGCATGTTCGGGGGTTTCATTGTAGAACGAGACATTGCCAGAGATGACCGGGGTGCCGAACGCTTCGCAGGCATCCGCGAGGCCCGCCACGGCGCGGCGGAACTGCCAGAAGCCTTCCGGCTTTTCGGGGGAAGCGAAGTTCAGGCAGTCGGTCACCGCCAGCGGGGTCGCCCCCACACAGCTCAGGTTGCGGGCCGCCTCGGCCACGGCGATCATCGCCCCTAAATAGGGGTCCAGGTAGCAGTAGCGCGGGTTGCAGTCCGTGGTCAGGGCCAGGCCCTTGCCTCCCGAGTCCCGCAGGCGCAGGACGGCGGCATCGGCGGCTCCGGGCAGGACGGTCGTCTGGGTCTGCACCATCGAGTCGTACTGGTCATACACCCAGCGTTTGGAGGCGATCGAGGGAGATGCCAGCAGCTTTAACAATACGTCGTTGTAGTCGGTCGGCTCGGGCAGATTTGACAGATCCGCCGATTGGACCTCGTTAATATATGCGGGCTCCGAAGCCGAGAGGGTATAGGTGGGGCAGTCGTCGGTCAGGGATTGGGCCGGGACATCGGCGACTACGACGCCGTGGTCCAAGATTACTACGCGGCCCGTATCGGTGACTTCGCCAATTACTTCCGCACTCAGGCCCCACTTATGAAAGACCGCCGCGACTTCCGCTTCATGGCCTTTCTCGATAATCGCCAGCATCCGCTCCTGAGATTCGGACAGCATGACCTCGTACGGGGTCATGTCCGCTTCGCGCAGGGGGACTTTACGGACATCGATAGTCATGCCCATACCTGCCTTCGCCGCCGTCTCGCAGGTGGAGCAGGTCAGGCCCGCCGCGCCCATGTCCTGAATTCCCACGATATAACCGGTCGCTAGGGCTTCGAGTGTCGACTCGATCAGCAGCTTTTCGGCGAATGGATCCCCCATCTGCACATTGGGGCGCTTGCTTTCCGAGTCCGGGCCAAGCTCCACCGAGGCAAATGTCGCTCCGTGAATTCCGTCTTTGCCGGTCGCCGAGCCGATGTAGAGCACGGGGTTGCCGACCCCTTTCGCCCCGGCCGAGGCGATCTTGTCCATCGGTACGACTCCGATCGCCATGGCATTTACCAGGGGATTGCCTTGGTAGGAGGGGTGGAAGTAGATCTCCCCTCCCACATTCGGCACCCCAACACAGTTGCCATAGTGGCTGATGCCGCTGACCACGTGCTCGAAGAGGTAGCGGGTCCGCGCATCGCCGTTTTCCTGATCGATCGGCCCGAAGCGGAGGCTATTAAGGATAGCGATCGGCCGCGCCCCCATGGTGAAGATATCCCGAAGAATGCCGCCAACTCCGGTGGCCGCGCCCTGGAACGGCTCAACGGCCGAGGGGTGATTATGGGATTCCATCTTCATCACGACCCCGATGTTGCCGCCGATGTCGATGACGCCCGCGTTCTCGACCTCTCCAGCATCCATCGCTTCCTTGTACTTCTTAAACAGCCGCAGCACGGGCCGGGAATACTTGTAGCCGCAGTGCTCAGACCACATTACCGCGTACATCCCCAGCTCGGTGAGAGTCGGCTGCCGCCCTAGCGTCTGCACCACCAGGGTGAATTCGGCGTCGTTGAGGCCCATCTCGCGGTACATCTCAGGGGTAATGGTCGGGTTATTTTGCAAATTGGTCATGGTTTGGCTATTATACCTCCCGGGCAGCCGCGAATGGAAATCGGACTCGTGAGGCGCTTTGTCGGGGCGGGGGCATGACAAGAGGGTGGGGGCAAGCCCCGTCCCTACAAAATGCCTGACAGCATCTTCCCGGCGCACAGCACCGCTCCCTCGACCGGCGCACCCACGGGCGGCTGGAAAATGGCGTTTGGGGCAAAGCGGCGCAGGGAACGGGTGAAGACATCTGTCAGCGCGTCCCCGGCACTCCATAGGCCGCCGATAGGGGAGACAGGGAAGGGCTGCGGGTCGTCGGCGAAGAGCCTGTCGGTGACGCCATGGGCGAGCTGAGCCAGTGCGCCCCCGGCCCGCATCAAAATGGCCGATGCGGCAGTGTCACCGTCCTGGAACGCTGATTCAGCGACGACCCGCGAAAGACTGGCAATAACGACCCGGCTGATTCCGCCCCCGTAGACTCCGGGTACGATTTCGGCGAGCGAAGTGATCTTCAGGGCGTCAGGGATACGCATCGAGAGGGTCGTCGCCTCGCCGGTTCCGTCCGCCGCGCGCAGTATCGCGTTTAGCGCGGCCCGGCCCACGCCGTAACCGCTGCCAGCATCGTCAATGAGGTAGCCATAAGCCCCGGTGCGATGGCTTTCGCCCATTGCATTTTTTCCATAGGCCGCTGAACCGGTGCCGGCAATCACGATCACACCGGGACCTCCCTCGGCCGCACCGGTGAGGGCGATGGCGTAATCAGGAACGACGCTGATCTGTGCGTTCGGGAATGCCGCCAGCAAACCCGCGGCAAAGCCCAATCGACGCGCTTCGAAAGATGTTCCGGCGACTCCCGCGCAGACGGCCCGCACGTCGGCCGGGCCCGCCGACGCTTCGCGCATGGCATCAGCCGCCGCGGTACGCGCAGCTAGCAGAGCTTCGTCCAGCGGAACCGCCGCCAGATTACAGGCTCCGGCGCGGCCCCGGCCAGCAACGACTCCCTCAGCCGTGGCGACGGCCGCACGGGTCTGGGTGCCGCCTCCGTCCAGACCAATCAAAAACTCTTTCACGCGTCCCCTCCCGATAAATGGCGCAGATGACTCGTGTCGTTCAGCAGCACCACGCGGCTCTCCGCCTTGCCGTGGAAGTCCATCCGGCTCAGGGAGGCATTGTCCAGATGCAGCCGGAGCAGGGTGGGGAGGGCGGCCTGCAATGCTTGCAGAATGATGACTCGGCCGGACCCGCCGTGTCCTACCACCAGCACGGCATCCTCCGGGCCGGGATGATCTCGGAGTATCGCCACCAGCGCACCCGCCATGCGGCTCAGCACCTGGGGCCAGGTTTCGCCGTTTGGGACGACCGCGTTCAAATCTCGTTCGGTATGATATCGATACCATAGCTCCGCGTAGTCCCGCTCCAGCTCGGTCTGGGTGAGGCCCTCCCAGTCGCCAAATCGTTTCTCTCGCAGTTCTTGGAGGGGAGTCACGACCAGCCCGTGCCGATCCGCGGCAGGCCGCGCCGTCTCCATCGCGCGTCCCAGATCACTGGAATAAACGGCGGTGAGGGCCATACCCCCCAGTCGATCGCCCAGCGCCTCGGCCTGGGCAACTCCCCGCGCACTCAGCGGAATATCAGTCCAGCCCTGAACGCGCCGGATGGCATTCCATTCTGTCTCGCCGTGTCGTGCCAGGTAAATCTGCGTCATTTCGGTCTCTTTCTCGTTCTTAATCTTTAGCTTGACAGCCCCGGTATGGTTCTGCTATAATCAGCCCAGTGGATCGGGGCGTAGCGCAGCTTGGTTAGCGCACCGAGCTGGGGGCCCGGGGGTCGCAGGTTCGAATCCTGTCGCCCCGACCATTTCAAGAAAAAACCGGCGTCATGAGAAGAAATTCTCAGGGCGCCGGTTTTTCGTTTTGTGGGGGCTATGGTTAGTTACGCTTTAGTTTGCATCCTGAATAGGCCCTCGTGCCTTAGCCAGCCGCATTAAATGTTCCACTTGAAAATAATATTCCATCTCAGTCCTCTCCGCAGCACTCAACCCCACAGTCTTCTCCTGCGAAATTAAAGCGGAAACTCGTTCACGAGCGGCTGCAGATGGACGAAAGGCAGCGACAGAAGCAGGGCTGCTCCCAGCGGCGATAAAATCTACGACTTCTTCATAAGCCTTTGTTGCACTCACGATCTGCCTCCACTCCCGTAAAAAAAGTTGTGTCCTGTTTCTTGCGTAAGTTCCTAATTCGGCTCGATCTCCGGTGCGAAATACCCCCCGCCCTGAACGGCGGGGCTTTGGAAGTGCAAGCTCCCGCCTGCGCGGGCGAGGAATTAAGAGCATACCCACTTTCTTTGCCCGCGCAGGCGGGGATTTGCGCTTCCAAAGCCCTGGGGTTTAGCCCTGGGAATCTCCGATTCTATAATTCTCTTGGGAGTATCCAGCCACGCGAATACTGCAAAGCCTCGGTGCTCACCAAACTCCGTGTTCACCAAATATGACAAACACCGAACCTCTCTTGCACCCTCAAAAGTTCATGCAACTAGGAGGCGAGTATCAAGTCTCTATCCATTCCCTACCGCGCCCCAACCACCCCTGCCGCCATCGTTTTATGTGCGGGCGAAGGCGCGGCGTGGACGCTGGCCTCGGACCAGTTGCCGGGCCATTCCAGGCGTTTGGCGGCGAAGCAGGCGGTTTCCTGACCTTCGTAGCGGGCGATGATCGCCAGAGCGAGGTCGATCCCAGCGGTAATTCCCGCCGAAGACATCAGTTTGCCGCCGCCGTTGACGACGCGGGCG
>JANXMY010000066.1 GCA_025354405.1 Armatimonadota bacterium | reverse complement strand
GGAGATGGTGATGCCGGGTGACAACGTGACGATTGTTGGGGAACTGATCGCGCCGATCGCGATGGAAGAGGGTCTTCGCTTTGCAATCCGTGAGGGTGGCCACACGGTGGGCGCAGGCGTCGTCACCAAGATTCTCGCTTAGTTATCTATGCAGGGGCTTGACCTTTCATGCCCCTGCTTCTGTGCCAGGAGTAATTACAAATTATGCGACGTGATAAAGTCCGCATCCGTCTTCGCGCGTTTGACCATCGCGTGTTAGACCAGAGCGCGGAGAAAATTGTAGATACTGTCAAACGGACCGGCGCTCGAATCTCCGGGCCCGTTTTGCTGCCAACCGAGAAGAATATTATTCCGATGCAGCGCAGTACTTTTGTGGATAAAGAGTCTTTCGAGCACTTCGAGATGCGTACGCACAAGCGTCTGATCGATATCCATGATCCCGGTCCAAAGACCATTGATGCTTTGATGCGCCTAGACCTTCCGTCGGGTGTGGACATCGAAATCAAACTGTAAGTTCTCTGTTCGTTAGTCGTTCTCGCACTCTATTATAATCAAAACCGCGTCACGTAACAAGCTGTTCCACGCTTGCCAGGTGCGCCGTGGAGGAAAAAATGCCAAGTTCCATCTTGGGAAAGAAGCTGGGGATGACCCAGATCTTCGAAGAGGGCGGTCGCGTGACTCCGGTCACCGTGATCGCCGCTGGTCCCTGTATCGTCGTACAACTAAAAACTATTGCCAAAGATGGCTACTCCGCCATGCAAATCGGGTTTGAGGATGTGAAAGAGCATCGTCTGACCATGCCCATCAAGGGACACTTTGCAGCGCACGATGTCAAGCCAAAGCGGACACTCCGCGAGATCCCGATTGAGCCGGGCGAGACTCTGGCCGAAGGCCATGAGTTTAGCGCCGACATCTTTGTGGAGGGCGAGAAAGTCGCCGTCACCGGTATCTCCAAGGGTAAAGGCTTTGCCGGTGTCATGAAGCGGTATGGCTGGCGCGGCAACAAAGCCACGCACGGTGCGTCTACTTCTCACCGAAAGCCGGCTTCCGGTGGTGGTACTGATGCCGCTCGAACCTTTAAAGGCTCAGGCAAACCGGGTCACATGGGTGATGCCCAGATTACGCAGCAAGGACTTCGGATCGTTCGTATCGATACCGAGAAGAATCTGTTGCTGGTCAAGGGTGCTGTCCCAGGTGCAAACGGTGGCCTCGTCATGATCAAGAAATTCAAACGCTAGGAGGAACACGACCCATGCCGGAAACCATTCTTAGAAAATTGGATGGCACGAGCGGGGGAAATGTTTCCCTCAGCGACAAACTATTCAGTGCAAAAATCAATCCAGGCCTGATGCATCAGGCCGTCGTCAACGAAGCGACCAACAGCCGCCAGGACACGCGCGACACCAAAACCCGCGCCGAAGTGGCGGGTGGCGGACGCAAGCCTTATCGCCAGAAAGGTACCGGACGTGCTCGTCAGGGTACGATCTCCGCGCCACACTATCGGCACGGTGGTATCGTCTTTGGCCCGCATCCGCGTGACCTGTCTGCAAAGCTTCCGAAGAAGGCACGGCGCGCAGCACTTGCTTCTGCTCTTTCAACCAAAGCGGCGAGCGATGTCATCATCGTTCTTGATACGCTGACGATTGAGACGCATTCGACCAAGGCGGCTGCCGCTGTTCTGAAATCGCTGGGCATCAAGGGCAAGGCGCTGATCGTGCTTCCTGATGTTAATCTGACGATTTACAAATCATTCCGCAACATTCCGGGCATTACTGTCCGTGTTGCCCCGGCATTTTCCGTACGGGACGTGCTGGATGCAGAGCAGATCGTGATGACCCAGGGAGCACTAAGCAAACTGGACAACATCTACGGGACCAGTGCTGCGACTACTGAGACAGAGGAGGCGACCGCGTAACTATGAGCGCAATAACAAAAAGCCCCTACCAAATCATCGTTCGCCCGATCGTCACCGAAAAGACGATGAACGGTGGCATCGAAAACAAGTATACGTTTGTCGTCGCCAAGGATGCGAACAAGTATGAGATCGCGGAAGCGATTGAACTTATCCAGGCTGATGCGAAGAACGTGATCAACGTCATTTCCGTTAATACGATGGTCTGCAAAGGTAAGAGCCGTCAGGGCCGCTTCTTCAAGCGAGCCAACAAGGGTCGAACCTCCGACTGGAAAAAAGCCATCATCACGCTCGGCCCCGGCCAGGCAATTGAAGTGGTTGAGGGAGTTTAACAACAATGGGAATTAAACGCTACAAACCCACAACGCCGTCTCAGCGTTTCCGCACTGCGTCGGACTATGCTGAGCTGACGGCTTCCAAGCCTGAAAAATCGCTTCTGCGCCCTAACAAGCACAGTGGTGGACGAAATAATCAGGGGCGTCGCACGGCGGTCAATACGGCCGGTGGTAACAAGACGATGTACCGCTTGATTGACTTCAAGCGTAACAAAGAAGGAATTCCGGGCAAAGTCGCGACGATCGAGTACGATCCGAACCGCTCGGCACGTATCGCCCTTGTGTTCTATGCTGATGGCGAAAAGCGCTATATCCTGTGGCCTGTTGGTCTGAAGGTTGGCGATCCGGTGATCTCCAGCGAGACGGCTGACATCAAGCCCGGCAACGCGCTTCCGCTGCGAGCCATCCCGGTTGGAACACTTGTTCACAACATCGAGATGATTCCCGGCAAGGGTGGCCAGATCACTCGCAGTGCAGGCGGAGCATCGCAGCTGATGGGAAAAGACGGCAAGTACGTCACCATTCGGCTGGCCTCCGGCGAAATGCGTATGATCCTTGCGGAGTGCCGCGCGACGATCGGCCAGATCGCGAATATCGAGCATGAGAATATCAAGCACGGTAAAGCGGGCAAGAAACGCTGGCTGGGTGTTTATATGCACACACGCGGCGTTGTTATGTCCCCACGCGACCATCCACATGGCGGCGGCGAAGCGAAGTCTCCAGTTGGACGCAAAAAGGGTCCGGTCTCGAAGACTGGTGTCCGCGCCAACGGGTTCAGAACACGCCGCAACAAGTCTACGCAGAAGTTTATTGTCCGCCGCCGAGGCTCCAAGTAACTGGGGAATTAATTTATGGGACGCTCACTCAAAAAAGGGCCGTATGCCGACCCGAAACTGCTGAAGCGCATTGATGATATGAATGCGCGGAACGAAAAGCGCATTATCAAGACGTGGTCGCGCCGCTCGACGATCTTCCCGCAGATGATCGGCCATACGCTGGCTGTCCACGACGGGCGCAAGCATATCCCCGTCTTCGTCACAGAGAATATGGTCGGGCATAAGCTCGGCGAATTCTCGATCACCCGCACGTTTAAGGGCCATGCCGGCTCCAAAGACACGCGGACGACGCGCGGGCGTTAGGGAGAAATAGTATATTATGAACACTGCCGCACGGGACCGCGCCCTGCTTCCTGCCGTTAAAAACGTGCTGGGACGGACGCCGGTCTCCAAGCTGAAATTATCAAAAGACAAAGACGGCGGATTGACCGTCGCTCTGCATACCAGCCGTCCGAACAATGTTCGGATGGAGTCGCAGGCACTCACCGATGCGCTTCAAGTGAAGATCGGTGGAGACCGGACCCTTAAGCTGGAAGTGATTGCAGAAGCTCGCGCCGTGGCCAAGTACCTTCGTGCTTCGCCCCGCAAAGCCCGACTGGTGATTGATGTCATCAAAGGCAAGCGCGTCTCAGAAGCACTCGCTATGCTGCGGTTCATCCCGAACCATGCGGCCGAGCTGATCAGTAAAGTTCTGATCTCTGCTGCAGCAAATGCGCAGGACGGGTGGGGCGCAGGAGTCGAAGAGCTGAAAGTGCAGAACATTCTGGCTGACGGCGGCCCGAGCCTCAAGCGGGTTCGTGCCCGTGCCCAGGGCCGAGCATTCCGCATCCTGAAGCGTACCAGCCATTTGACGGTCATCCTCACGGATGCACCGCCGGCGGTCCCCAAGCCGCGCCGCATCGCTGCTCCGGCAAAACTGAAGGCAGTGGCGGCTCCGTCCGCTCCGAAAGCTGAGCCGATTGCGCCGGTGGAAGAGCCGTCCCCGGCACTTATCGCCGCAGAGGCAGCCCCGATAGCGCAGGAAGCGACGCCCGTGACGGCGTCCGATGCGCCTGAGATTGATATGTCTGACCGTGCGCCCGACCCGAGTGATGGCGCCGACCAGAAGCGGGAAGAGGGAGAATAACGCATGGGACAGAAGATTCATCCTGTTGGTTTCCGCGTTGGCGTGAACCGCGAATGGGAAAGCAAATGGTATCTGGACAAAGGCTATGCGGCAGCGCTGGTCGAAGACTTCCATATCCGTGACTATATCAAAACACGCCGCGAACTTCAGAATGCTTCGATTGCGCGTGTTGAGATCGAGCGTGCAGCGAACCGTGTGAAAGTGACTTTGCACACAGCTAAGCCTGGGATCATTATTGGTCGCGGTGGCAAGGGTGTAGACGACCTCCGTGCTCTTCTCGAGACGAAATTCAAGAAGTCGTTTCAAGCAAATGTTAATGAGATTCGGCACCCAGAACTGGATGCTCAGCTCGTGTCTGAGAGCATTGCTCAGCAGATCACAAAGCGTGTTTCTTACAAGCGTGCGATGAGGCAGGCCGTGACCCGTGCAATGAAGCTTGGCGCAAAGGGTATTCGTATTCTTTGCTCGGGCCGACTAAACGGCAGCGAAATGGCTCGCAAAGAAGGTGACCGTCTAGGCAAGATCCCCCTGCACACATTGCGGGCAGATATTGACTATGGCTTCTCTGAAGCTGGAACCACCTATGGCAACATCGGTGTCAAAGTCTGGATCTACAAGGGCGATATCCTTCCGGGCCAGAAACGATTGACCACGGCTGATATTGCCCTGCAGCAGCAGCAGCAGCGTCGTCTGAATGCCGACGAAGGCTTCGGGGATCGTGGACCGGGCGGCGGTCGCGGTGGACGCGGCGGTGCTGGCGGAAGTCGTGGCGGCCCTGGTGGCGGACGCGGCGGTGCCGGTGGCGGACGCGGCGGCAGCGGCGGCGGCTTTGGCGGCGGTGGTCGTGGCGGCCCTGGCGGCGGCGGCGGTGGTCGCGGTGGCCCTGGTGGCGGCGGCGGCTTCGGCGGCGGACGCCCTGGTGGCGGTGGTGGATTCAGCGGTGGCGGTGGACGTCCCGGCGGCGGTGGTCGCTAACAATTCCGTCTTCCGGTTCTCGATTTCGAGGGCCGGGAGACGAACGGAGAATATATATTTATGTTAATGCCAAAGAAAGTAAAGCGGCGCCGCGTTCATCGCGGACGGCGCACCGGGGCTGCCTCAGGTGGCAACCATGTGGACTTCGGCGATTTCGGCCTTCAAGCTTTGGAAGCCTGCTGGATGACGAATCGACAGATCGAAGCCGCTCGTATCGCGATGACACGTAAAATCAAGCGCGGTGGTAAAATCTGGATCCGTGTGTTCCCAGACAAACCATTCACCAAAAAGCCTGCGGAAACACGCATGGGCAAAGGTAAGGGCGCTCCCGAAGGCTGGGTCGCGGTTGTGAAGCCGGGACGTATGCTGTTCGAGATGTCCGGAGTCGATGTCGAGCTGGCACGCGAAGCGATGCGGCTGGCCCAGCACAAGCTGCCGATCGCGACCAAGTTTGTCACGCGGCACGAATCATCTCTGGAAATCGCGGCGCATGCGCTGGCAGATACCGGCGATGCCGGTGATGCCGAAGAAGCGACGGGAGAATAACATGGCTGAGACTGTCAAAATTAAGGGCCGCCGCGAGGCGCTGCGCGGAATGTCCGAGGCCGAACTGGTCACGGTCGTCTCCGACGCCCACAAAAAAATCTATGGTTTCCGCAAGGATCGTCTGAGCAAGCCGCAAGAGAACGTGAAAATCGTTCGTACGGCTCGTAAAGAGATCGCCCGTGCCTTAACAATCAAGCGCGAGCGGGAACTGGCTGGAGACAAGGGGTAAGAGATGGCAGAAACAACGCAGACAGCAGAAGAGACGGAAGAGGCGCGTAATCGCCGCAAAATCCGCGTCGGTGTAGTCAGCAGCGACAAGATGGACAAGACAGTGGTGGTCACAATCAATAACCTTGTGCGCCACCCGATGTACGGTCGTATCCTGAAGCGTGACAAGAAGCTCAAGGCGCATGACGAGACCAACGAAGTTCACATTGGTGACACGGTCGAAATCATGGAAACCCGCCCGCTGAGCAAAGACAAATGCTGGCGTGTCGTCCGCATTGTCGAGCGTGCTAAGTAATTACCCGAGAATCGGGCTGCTAGGGCCGGTCACAAAGCGGAATGCCTTCCAATCAGGGCATTTCGACCTGGACCGGCAGCGCAAAAGGAAAATTAATGATACAAGATTACAGCCGCCTACGGGCGGCAGACAACAGTGGGGCGCGCGAACTGATGACAATGCGCGTCCTCAAAGGCTCCAATGCAAAGTATGCGCATATTGGAGACATTATTGTAGCGGCGGTTAAATCTGCAACTCCGGGTGCTGCGGTCAAGAAGGGCGATGTTGTCAAAGCGGTCGTCGTTCGGACCCGCCAGGCGATTCGCCGGGCAGATGGTTCCGTGCTTCGGTTCGATGAGAACGCGGCCGTGGTACTCACCAACAACCTTGCTCCTCGTGGCACCCGCGTCTTCGGACCTGTGGCCCGCGAGCTGCGCGATTCCAAGTTTGATGGGGCGATGAAGATTATCTCGCTGGCCCCGGAGGTGCTTTAAACTATGTATGCCCCCCCTAAGAAAAAAGGCCCGCGCCGCAATGAACCGCAGTTCACGGGCAAAGTCCGGCTTCGTACCGGCGATAATGTTCGCGTGATTGCCGGCAAAGACAAGGGCAAAGAAGGCACGATCACTCGTGTACTTCGCGCCGAAGGCAAGGTCGTGATCGAAGGCATTAATATTGTCATCAAGCACGAGAAACCTCGTCAGCAGCCTCAGCGCACCTCGATGGGCGGCGGTGCCCCAACGGGTGGCCGAATCGAAAAGGCCGCGCCGCTGCACATCGCTAAAGTACAGTTGATTGACCCGGCAGACGGCAAGACGGCCACCCGGATCGGCGTCAAGATAAATGATGCCGGGGAGAAAGTCCGCTTCGCCAAGAAGTCGGGAGGAGTGATCGAGAATGGCTAACGAGAAAACGAACGTGCCGCGACTCAAAACGAAGTATCAGGAAGAAGTCATCCCGATTCTGCAAAAAGAGTTTGGCTACAAAAACGTGATGCAAGTTCCGCGCATCGAAAAAGTCGTCCTGAATATGGGTGTCGGCGCAGCGGGTCAAACCGGCGGCGATGCGAAAAAGCTGGACGGCGCGGTCGCCGACCTGGCAACGATCACCGGGCAGAAGCCTGCGGTGACCCGAGCCAAAAAGTCTATTGCAAACTTTCGATTGCGGCAGGGTGCTCGGATCGGCGCAAAAGTGACGCTTCGGGGAGCCCGCATGTACGAGTTTCTGGACCGTCTGCTGAATATCGCTCTTCCTCGTGTCCGTGACTTTGGCGGCATCAATCCGAATTCGTTCGACGGGCGTGGCAACTTTGCTATGGGCCTCAAAGAGCAGCTGACCTTCCCGGAAATCGTTTACGATAAAGTAGACGCGGTTCGGGGCATGGACATCATCATTGTGACTAATGCTGAGTCCGATGCAGAGGCTCGTTCCCTGTTAAAAGCAGTCGGTGTACCATTCCGAGGCGAAAAGCAGGGCGAACGTCTCCTGTAATTTCGCTTCATGCATTGTAATTACGGAATTTTCAGGTATACTTAGACCTGCTTCCACGCTCCAAAAAGTTTAAAGGGACCTTATGGCCAAAGAATGCCTGATACAAAAAGCCAAGCTGAAACCGAAATTTGCGGTACGCGGCTACAATCGCTGCCAGCTCTGCGGGCGTGCGCATGGATATATGCGTAAGTTCAGCATCTGTCGGATCTGCTTCCGCGAATTGGCGCACCAGGCACTTATCCCTGGCGTGACCAAATCGTCCTGGTAGAGTTTTAAAGTCGAAATCAAAAATTAGCCATATCGGGACCGACAGGAAGAACACTCCTGCCGGCCCGCCTGATGGGAGAAAACATCCATGCCGGTCAGTGACCCCGTTGGCGATCTGTTGACACGTATTCGGAATGCCAATTCGGCAAACCATGAATCGCTTGAAATAGAAGCCTCTAATCTCAAAATCGAAGTCGTTCGCATCCTGCACGATGAGGGCTATATTAAGTCCTACGAAGTGATCAAACAGCCGGTGCAGGACAAAATCAAAGTGACCCTCAAGTACGGTGCCCGCAACCGCGAAAAGGTTATCACTAACCTCAAGCGTGTCTCGAAGCCCGGCTTGCGCGTCTATCGGTCGCATGATAAGCTGCCGACGGTTCTGCGCGGCCTCGGCATCGCCATCGTCAGTACGTCGCAGGGCGTAATGACCGCCAAAAAGGCCCGGAAACTGGGTATTGGCGGCGAAGTCCTGGCGTTTATCTACTAAAGGAGCCTCCCATGTCTCGTATTGGAAAGCGGCCTATTACAGTGCCGCAGGGCGTGGATGTGCAGTCGGCCACCGATGGCCTTCTGACAGTCAAAGGTCCTAAAGGAACATTGACTCGCCAGATTCATCCCCGCATGAGTATTGAGCAGGCTGACGGCACCCTGCTCGTGAAGCGTCCGACAGACGGTCAGCAGGACCGCGCTCTGCACGGTTTGACCCGTTCGCTGGTCAACAACATGGTCGAAGGCGTTTCCGTCGGCTATCGGCGTGTGTTGGAAATCGAAGGCGTCGGCTATCGTGCAACGAAAGATGGCAATGGCTTGATTTTGAGCCTTGGCTTCTCGCATCCGGTTCCGATTGTGCCGCTGGAAGGCATTAATTTCGAGGTCGGGCAGGATACGGCGACTCGTCGCCCGTTCATCGTCATCCTCGGAATCGACAAAGAGTCGGTCGGCCAGCAGGCTGCCGTGATCCGCAAACTGAAGCCCCCGGAGCCTTACAAAGGCAAGGGAATTCGCTATCAGGGCGAGATCGTTCGCCGCAAAGCGGGCAAAAGCGGCAAAGCAGGCGGCAAGGGCGGCAAGAAGTAAACTATTAACTCGGCTCATAACTCGAGACGCTAGAGCGTCCGTGACACGGTGGGCCAAGAGGAAACTCGAACAATTATGGCGACAATCAATAAAAACGAGGCGCGGCAAAAGCGTCATACCCGTGTCCGTAAGCGCGTTCAGGGAACACCCGAGCGTCCCCGGCTCAACGTCTACCGCAGCACGAATAATATCTATGCTCAAATCATCGATGATCTGGCTGGCAAGACCCTGGTCGCAGCTTCTTCGCTCGATGCTTCCCTGAAGGGCGGTAAGAGCGAAAAAGGCACCGGCGGAAACGTCGAAGCGGCAAAAACCGTAGGGACACTGGTAGCTGAGCGTGCGAAAGCGGCAGGCGTCACCAAAGTGGTCTTTGATCGCGGCGGCTATCTTTATCACGGGCGCATTCAGGCACTGGCTGATGCGGCACGCGAGAATGGACTGGATTTCTAACCCATGGCATTGATCAATCCCGATACGCTTAACCTGGAAGAGCGCGTCATTCAAACCAATAAAGTCCAGAAGACCCACAAGGGTGGACGAACCATGTCCTGGAGCATCCTAGTCGTGGTCGGTGACGGCAACGGCTACGTCGGTGCTGGTATCGGCAAGGCCCGAGCCATTCCGGATGCGATCCGTAAAGGCGTCGAAGCCGCTCGCAAGAGTCTGGTTCACGTTCCCATGGTCGGCACCACGATCCCGCATGACGTTCTGCTTCGGCAGGGTGGGGCGGAAGTTCTCATCAAGCCCGCATCTCCCGGTACGGGAGTAGTGGCTGGTGGTTCCGTTCGTGCGATTCTGGAAGCAGCCGGCGTCAAAGATGTCCTGGCAAAGTCTCTCGGTTCATCGAACAAAGTCAACACCGCTTGGGCAACCATTGCGGCATTGAAGCAGCTGAAGCGTGCTACCGACGTGGCGCGTCTTCGCGGCAAGAATGTCAATGAGCTTGTCTCCCGTGCAGTGGCACAGGCGGCGGCGGATGCTGAGCAGGAAGACGCGGCTCACGGAATCGCCAGCGTCGTTTCAGATGCGCCGATCGCCGTCACGGCACCTGTCGCTGCGGAAGCTCCTGTGGTTGCTGAAGCCGTCGTCCCAGTTGAAGTTGTTGCCCCGGTGGAAGCCGCTGCCCCCGTGGAAGTCGTTGCTGAAGCGACTCCGACCGAAACCCCGGCTGCGGCTGAAACGCCCGCCGTGGAAGGAGCCTAACCCCCATGGCCGAACTGAAAATCACATTAATCCGCAGCCTTATCGGCTACGACAAGAAACAGGGCCTCACGGCCCGTGCCCTGGGCCTGGGAAAGCTTGGGTCCAGCGTGATCCAGCCGGACACATCCCCCATTCGCGGCATGATCAAGAAGATAACGCATGTTCTCAAAGTTGAGACAGCGGACGGCGTTCTGGTCTCTATGCCCCAGCCTCGTGCCGGACGCAAGCATCATTATGGTCCCCATGAAGGCCTCGGAGTGAATCAATGAATCTGTCTGAATTAAAACCCAACGTCGGGGCGCGTAAAGTCCCCAAGCGAATCGGGCGTGGACCTGGCTCCGGTACCGGTAAAACATCCGGCGGCGGCCACAAAGGTGACAAAGCACGCGGCAACACTAAGCCCGGCTTCGAAGGTGGACAGACTCCTCTGCATCGCCGCCTCCCGCAGCGTCGTGGGTTGACCGGCAAGGGTGGCTTCAATGCCCCGCCGAAAACTCCGTTTGCCGTCGTAAACCTGAGCGCTTTGGACCGCTTCGAGGATGGGACGATCGTGACTCCTGATCTTCTGCACTCCGTCGGCCTGCTTGGCGATCTCAAAGATGCTGTCAAGATCCTCGGCAATGGCGAGATCACCAAGAAGCTGACCGTTCGCGCCGCACAATTCTCCAAGAGTGCGCAGGAAAAGATCACCGCCGCCGGCGGCACGACTGAGACCTTATAAGGAATTCAGACAAAACGAGGGATTGAAAATCTCTCGCCAGGTGAAGAGTCCTTCGGAAATTCGGATCTTCTTTTCCGGCACCCGAAGGGTGCCTCGCCTAGCGAGAAGTTTTCAGCTACTCGGCTCGCCCTTCTGAGACAAAACCATGGCTGTTAAACGACCCAGTGCAAATACTCCGGCCCCCTTTGGGGGAGCAGGACGGAGCCGTCCCGCGACGGTTCGCAGTTCCAACACGCCATTCATCGAAGCGATGATCGCGGCTTGGAGCATTCCGGAGCTGCGGCGTCGGCTGCTGTTCGTCTTTGCTATGTTCGGCATTTATGTCGTTGGTCTGCATGTACCTGTGCCTAAGATCAACCATGAGGCACTCAATGCCTTTTTTAACAGGGGTGGCCCGAATGGCGGCGGCATTCTGAACTTGGTCGACGTTTTCTCTGGCGGAGCGCTTAAGGGATTTACAATCTTCGCGATGGGGATTATTCCCTACATCAACGCTTCCATCATTATGCAGCTGCTGACGTTCGCTATCCCACAGTGGCAGGAGATGTCCAAAGAAGGCGAATCTGGACGCAAACGGATTGCACAGTATACTCGCTACCTGACAACCGCTCTGGCGATTGTTCAGGCGACGGGCATGACAGTGCTGCTGCGCAAAGAGCATATTCTCGATCCAAGCCTGCTGCTGATGATACAGGTGATCCTGACATTAACCGCTGGAACGGCTTTCTTGATGTGGCTCGGCGAGCAGATCACGGATAAGGGCATCGGTAACGGTGTCTCATTGATCATCTTCTGCGGTATCATGGTGCGCCTGCCCGGTCAGCTGCTTAATGTTGGCAAGTCGGCGATCGCCGGAGTGATTGCACCCTGGCAAATATTAGTGCTGATCATCGCTTTCTTCGTGACAGTCATTGGGGTCGTATTTGTCACACTCGGGCAGCGCAAAATTCCAATTCAGCATGTACGGAAAATTGTCGGTAACAAGATGTCGCAGGGCGGGACTTCCTACCTGCCATTCCGTGTAGCCTCTGCCGGTGTGATTCCGATCATCTTTGCTCTCTCGATCCAGCTTTTGCCGCAGACACTGGCGCAATTCGTTCCGGCAACGAATCCACTCGGCGTCTTCTTAGCGAAAGCGACGGAGCTCCTGAAGCCTGGTTCTAGTCCGATTACGGCTCTTGTCTATGCATCAATCATCGTGTTCTTTACCTACTTCTACACGGCAGTCACGATGAATGTCGAGCAGATGGCAGATGACCTGAAGAAGTATGGCTCCTTCATCCCGGGTATCCGTCCCGGCAAACCGACGATGGAATATCTGGACCGTGTGATGACGCGTATTACGCTTGCCGGCGCGCTGTTCCTGGCAGTCATTGCTTTGATGCAGTACTGGATCCCAGCGATCACAGGGACGGATAAAGCCGGGGGCTTTACGCTGGTCGGCGGGACATCCCTGCTGATCGTCGTCGGTGTGGCACTAGATACGATGCAGGCGATTGAAGCTCAGCTGTTGATGCGTAACTACGAAGGTTTCATCCGCTGATGCGTATTGTCCTGCTCGGCCCGCCGGGAGCGGGTAAAGGGACGCAGGGTAAGATTCTCGCAGAGATGTTCGGAGTACCGCATGTGGCAACCGGAGATATCATCCGAGATCACATATCAAAGCGAACCGATTTCGGCTGCAAGGTCGAGGCAGCGATTGCCGCTGGAAACTTTGCGACAGACGAAGATATCAACTATTGGGTGTCGCGCCGGCTGTCTGAGCCGGACGCTCGCAGCGGATATATTCTGGATGGCTTTCCGCGTGTTTTAACGCAGGCACAGGCCTTCCGCGGAACTGTGGATGCTGTGTTTTGGCTGGACCTGCCTGAGCTGTCGGCAATGGAGCGTATTGCTGGCCGTTGGGTCTGTCCCTGCTGCAGTACGGTCTACCATTTGGTTCATTGTGCCCCTCGTGTTTTGGGGCAGTGTGACCACGATGCGACAGCACTGGTCAAGCGTCCTGAAGACGCTCTTGACATGATGCGTTTTCGATTAGAGTACAACCGCAGCCAGATGTGGCCGGTGGCAGAGCATTATGCGGCATTGACATCGCTGGTGATGATTGATGCTGAGGGTGATGCAGAGGCGGTGACGGAGCGGATCCTTTGTGAGCTCCCACCGATGCCGCTTGCAAAATTAGATTTTTAAGGGTATACTACGCGGATGATTCTGCTCAAGAGTGCGGAAGAGATTGAGATGATGCGCCGAGCTGGGCGCGTCGTTGCAGAAGCCCTGGCGGCGATGCGTGATGCGATCGTACCAAATGTGACAACGACCCTGGATCTGGACGAAGTCGCGGCGGCGGTTCTGGCAAAACGCGGGGCGGTTCCGGCGCTGCTGGGCTACAAGCCTTCTTTCAGTCGGGTGCCCTATCAGCACCATACCTGCATCTCGGTCAACAACGAAGTGGTGCACGGGGTACCAAGCGCGAAGCGTGTCCTCCAAGATGGCGACATTGTCAGTCTGGATTTGGATGCTTCGGTCGACGGCTGGTGTGCAGATGCCGCAATGACAGTCCCAGTAGGGAATGTTTCGGCGGCAGCAAAGAATTTACTGACGGTCTCGCGTGAAGCACTTTTTCGTGGTATTTCGCAGGCGCGGGTTGGTAACACGGTAGGGGACATTGGAGCGGCTATCCAGCGACATTCCGAGCGCAGCCGTTACAATGTTGTCCGAGATCTGGTGGGGCACGGAATTGGACAAACGCCGCACGAAGACCCGCAGGTCAATAACTATGGCCGACCGGGTAAGGGTGATCGCCTGAAGGTCGGGATGACGATCTGCATCGAACCGATGGTAAATATCGGTGGTTACGAAGTATCGCACCATAAGGGCGATGTCTGGACCATCTTTACGGCGGACAACTCGCTGTCCGCGCACTTTGAGCATACCGTTGCGATCACTGAGGACGGGCCGGATATTCTGACCCTGCCCCCGTCCTCGGAAAAGTAACTCGATAAGTATTCAGGAGAAATAAGGGAGTCTATGGCTCGACGACCACGTAAACAGCATGTCGCGCGCGACGAGCGCCGCGTTGAAGAATCAGAGACCTATGCAAAAGAGAAGGCCCTCGAAGTTGAGGGGGCGATTGCAGAGACTTTGCCTAACGCCATGTTTCGTGTCAATATCGAAGGCGGACATCAGGTGCTGGCGCAGGTCAGCGGCAAGATCCGCATGAACTTTATCAAGATTTTGCCCGGTGATCGTGTCAAGGTGGAGCTTTCCCCCTATGACCCGACGCGGGGCAGGATCCTGTACCGTTACAAGTAACCGTTGAGGAGTTTAAGATGAAAGTACGGGCATCCGTCAAGAAAATCTGTGACAAATGTAAAGTGATCAAGCGCGACGGTGTCGTGCGCGTCATCTGCATAATCAAGAAGCACAAGCAGCGGCAGGGCTAATCTAGCTCGAGCCATTTTAGGAGGCACATTTGGCACGTATTGCAGGCGTTGATCTCCCTCGCGATAAGCGGGTGGAGTACGCGCTCCTTTCTATTTTCGGTATTGGGCTGACCAGCAGCCGCGATATTCTGGCAAAAAACGGAGTCAGCCCGGACACTCGTGTTCGGGAACTGACCGAGGCAGAAGTCAGTCAGCTGCGCGAGACGATTGAGCGCGAGTTTCGGGTCGAGGGCGATCTTAAGCGCCAGATCCAGATCAATATCCGGCGTCTGTCGGAGATTGGCTGCTACCGCGGAATCCGGCATCGCCGGGGCCTTCCGGTCCGCGGTCAAAAGACCAAGAGCAATGCCCGCACGCGCCGTGGCCCACGCCGCGCCGTTGCCGGTAAGAAGAAGATTAAGAAGTAAACCACAGGGGCGTAAGTGATTGCGCCCTCCTGTACTGCCCCTCGCCTGATCGCTCTCGGAGTGGTTTTGAGTGTTGGGACGGGATGATAGGAGATTTCACAGACCGAATGGCACAGAAGAAAACTACGACTCGGCAGAAGCCGAAAGAGAAAAAGAATATCGCACAGGGTATTGTGCATATTCAGAGCACCTTTAATAACACCATTGTTTCGATCACCGATACCAAAGGCGATTTGATTTCCTGGGCCAGCGCAGGTTCGGTCGGCTTTAAAGGCTCGCGCAAAGGCACTCCCTTTGGTGCGCAGCTTGCCGCAGAGAATGCCGCTCGAAAAGCGCAGGAGCATGGCCTTCGCCGCGTGGATGTCCAGGTCAAGGGACCAGGCTCTGGCCGCGAAACCGCCATCCGTGCCTTGCAGGCCGTCGGCATTGAAGTGAGCTACATCAAAGATGTTACTCCGCTTCCCCACAATGGATGCCGCCCGCCCAAGCGCCGCCGCGTTTAGTGCTGCTGCTTGGAACTTAGATCGCTTTTTGGAGAACCAGAAATAAATGACCGCCGTTAAAAAAGGACCCGTCAGTAAGTCGGGTGACGCCCGCTGCCGGCAATGCCGCCGCGAAGGTGTCAAAATGTACTTGAAAGGCACGCGCTGCTACAGCAAAAAGTGTGCCATCGAGAAGCGCAACTATCCCCCTGGTATGCACGGCCAGGGTATGCAGAAAAAGACCACGGAATATGCCCATCAGCTGCGCGAAAAGCAGAAGATGAAGCGGACTTACCGCGTGCTTGAGCGGCCCTTCCGTAACTACGTCGACGAAGCTCTTCGCCGTAAGGGTGTGACGGGTGAGAACATTCTGTCCCTGCTGGAAACCCGGCTGGACAATGTTATCTACCGGCTGAACCTCGGCGCTTCCCGGGCTCAGGCTCGGCAGCTTGTATCTCATCGCCACTTTCTGGTGAATGGCAAGCGGGTAGACATTCCTTCCTATCAGGTACGTGTCGGCGACACGATCTCCGTGCATGACAACAGCCGCAAGCTGGGGCCGATGCTGGAATCGCTGCGCGGCATGGGCCGACGGATCCCGGAATGGCTGACCTTCGATGCGAATGCTCTTGTCGGCAAGATCATTGCCATACCCACCCGTGACATGATCGATACGGATGTAGCCGAACAGCTGATCGTTGAGTATTACTCGCGATAACGGAGAAAGTGCCGCCTTCGCGGTGCCGATGCCGGGACGCGCAGAACCCGCCGCCCTATCCCGGCGGGTTTTCGCCTGTCCCCGACGCGCCTGTGCTGTGTGCGCGGCTTGAAGGAGTGACGAATAACAATGCCAGAGATGATCACGGAACCAACTGCCCCGCGTATTGAGACGCTCGAGCAGAATGGCACCTACGGCAAATTTGTGGTCGAGCCGCTTGAGCGCGGCTATGGCGTGACGCTGGGTAACTCCCTGCGCCGCGTCCTGCTGTCTTCCATCCCAGGAGCAGCCGTCACGTCGATTAAAATTGACAGTGTCCTGCATGAATTCTCGACAATCCCTGGTGTCAAAGAAGACACGACGGAATTGATCCTGAACCTTAAAGATCTGTACGTGAAAGTCCATGGCCGGAACGGTGTCCTGACAAACGGGGTGAAACCGGAACCGCGAACGATTAAGATCGATGTGACCGGACCCGGTCATGTCACCGGCGCCGATATTCAGTGTCCCAGCGATATTGAGATCGTTAACCCGGAAGTCCATCTGGCAACCCTCGCGGATGACAAAGCACATCTCTCGATGGAGCTGACCATTGACGAAGGTAAGGGCTATGTCCTGCCAGAGAAACAGGACAAGAGTAAGCAGATCATCGGGGTAATTACCATCGGTGCGTCGTTTACTCCGGTTCGCAAGGTTTCGTTCAATGTTGAAGCGACCCGCGTCGGCTTCAAAACTGACTTCGAGCGGCTGACGCTTGAGATCTGGACCAACGGGACGATGGCCCCGGGCGACGCTTTGAGCCAGGCCGCATACCTGCTGGAAACGTTCTTCCACCGGTTTGTTGAGTTCCCACAGGGGCTGGGCGGACGACTGGGCGGTCCAAATGGCGCTGGCTTCCCTCTGGGCGCAACCGGTGCACCGGATGCCCGGATCGAAGAGCTGGACTTCTCGGTACGCACCTATAACTGCCTGAAGAAAGCTAGTGTGCTGACGATCGGTGATTTGGTACAGATCTCCGAAAGCGAGCTGATGCAGATCCGCAACTTTGGAAAGAAATCTCTGACCGAAGTTAAAGAGAAGCTGGCAACACTCGGACTGACAATCCCTGGCGCGACCGATGACGATACAGCCTACGGCGACGAAGACGAGACCGAAGGCGATGAAGAAGAAGAAACGGCTGCCACCGGCGGTGACGAAGAATAAAGGGGTAATTTTATGAACCATCGTATTGGCGGCCGCAAATTCGGTCTGCCCAGCGATCAGCGTCGGGCCTTGTTAAAAAGCCTTGTCCGCGCACTGCTGATCTACCAGACGATCAAGACGACTGAGACACGGGCGAAAGATGTCCGCTCCATTGCTGAGAAGTTGATCGCAAATGCGCGTGTCGATTCGCTGCATGCACGTCGCGAAGCACGCAAATTCCTGGGCGATGAGACCCTGGTGCACCACCTGTTCACGCAGATCGCACCGGAGTTCGTCAACGTACCGGGTGGCTTCACCCGCGCCGTGAAGATCGGTCAGCGTCGGGGCGATGCCGCGACCATCGTACAGCTTTCCCTGTGTACCGAGCGTGAGTTCGGGATGCCGGTAATTCCTGAGAAGACCGGTCAGCCGAACCGCGTACGATAGGCAGCATGCCTGTGCGTATCTTGAAGCTGACGGTCGAATATGACGGCACCGATTTCTGTGGGTATCAGGCCCAGGGCAAAGGCGAGCGAACTGTCCAGTCCGTTCTAGCTGAAGCCCTGGCCACTCTCTCACCGCGCGAGCAGCTGACGCTCTACGGGGCAGGCCGCACGGATACCGGAGTTCATGCACTGGGACAGGTGGTGTCGTTTCAGACCGAAAGTGGTTTGCCAATTGACCGCTGGGCGATCGCGCTCAACAGTCTGCTGCCGCCGGACATCTCGATCGCCCGTGCTGAAGAAGCCCCTGAAGGCTTTCATGCCCGCTTTTCGGCCAGGCAGCGGCATTATCGTTACTTGATCTGGACGCGTCGTACACGTTCTGCAGTCTGGGGGCGCTACAGTCTGCATTACCGGCGACCGCTGGAAATTGAGACGATGCGCGAAGCCGCCAAGCTGCTGATCGGGACCCACGATTTTGCTTCTTATGCCCGCGGGGGCGGGAATCCGGGCATGTCGACTGTTCGGGACCTGCGCCGTTTGTCAGTCCACCGTCTTTCGGACGGCCTGCTGATCTCCGCGACCGCTACGGGCTTTTTGCGAACGATGGTACGCAACTTGGCCGGGGCATTGATCACGGTCGGTGCGGGAGACCTGCCGCCGGAATCTTTAACTGAAATACTGAACTTGCGGGACCGCAGCCGCAATCCGATACCGCCTGCCGCGCCGCATGGATTATGCCTGCTGCGAGTGGACTACTGACCCTGGAGAAACAAAATGCCGACATATAGCGCCAAGCCGCTGGAGATGGAAAAAAATCGCAAATGGATCGTGCTCGACGCCACCAACCAGCCGATGGGCCGTGTTGCTGTTGAGACCGCCAAGATTCTGCGCGGCAAGAACAAGCCCGAGTGGACGCCCCACGTTGATTGTGGCGACCATGTCATTATCATCAATGCTGATAAAGTACGGCTGACGGGCAACAACAAGAAAGACGAGCCGATCTACCGTCATACCCTGTATCCGGGCGGTATTCGAAGCGTCACCCGCGGCCGCGAAATCGAGAAAGATTCTGTCGCCGCTCTGATGCGTGTCGTTAAGGGAATGCTCCCTCATAACACCCTGGGTGCATTGACATTGAAGAAGCTTCGTATCTATCCTGGCGCAGATCATCCGCATCAGGCCCAGAAGCCTCAGGACCTCGCGTAAACTAAGGAACATCTATGGCACAAACTACGACACGCTACTATGGAACGGGCAAGCGTAAAAACGCCATCGCCAAAGTCTGGCTCTCCAGCGGCGAAGGCAATATCACGGTCAACAACCGGACGACCAGCAATTATTTTGGCCGGGCTTCCTTGGAAGCTCTGATCATGCAGCCATTTGAAGTGACGGAGACCGTCGGCAAGTTCGACGTCTTCTGCCGCGCATTGGGCGGCGGTATCTCTGGACAAGCCGGCGCACTGCGCCACGGCATCTCCAAAGCACTCGTCGAGTCCGATCCCGATATGCGGCCTATCCTCCGCAAACTTGGCTACTTAACCCGTGACCCGCGAGTTAAAGAGCGTAAGAAAGCCGGACGCAAGCGTGCCCGTCGAGGATTCCAGTTCAGCAAGCGGTAATTCTGTCCCGCTCAGGGTTTCTGTTATCATGAATAAGGGAATAAGTCAAAACAAGAGCGGGAACTTTTGCCTGGCTCTGGCAGCGTAGTAAGAAATATTACGTGAACAATATCGGCGGAGTGACCGTCGTATGGGGAGAGGAGTCCGTTATGTTTCCCCTGGCGTTCCTTGGAAGCCCTGCCGATATCGGCATTATTCTGGTACTGGCCTTGATCGTTTTCGGACCGAAGAAGCTTCCTGAAGTTGGCAAGCAAATCGGTCAGGCAATGCGTGAGCTGCGCAAGGTGACGGACGAGCTGACGGGTGCGGTGCAGTCGGTCCACAATGAGGTGGAATCCGTGTACAAGCCCGTCCTCTCGCCGCCACAGGAATACGGTAATCCGTATCAGCCGACCAGCAGCCCAACGGTCGAAAAAGTCATGACGCAAAAAACTTATGACCAGGCCCCTGAAGACTTGCTGGCACCGGTGATCACACCGGCTGCTCACACGGAGACAGACACTGCGGACGTGAAAGGACACTAAGATGCTGCCACTGGCATTTGGATTTGGCAATCCGGTAGAAATCGCAATCGTTGCAGGAGTAGTGTTACTTCTGTTTGGCGGGTCGAAGCTGGCTGGCTTCGGCAAATCGCTTGGCGAAGGGATCAAAGAGTTCAAGAAGGCAACTGTGGATGAAGAGCCAGTCGTGCCTGTGTCCCCAGCTGTCATTCAAGCTCCGGTCCAGCCTCCTGTGACCGTCGGCGGTGCTCCCGTCGAAGACAAGAAGTAACGTATGAACCCTTTTCAGATCATCCTGCTTGTTCTGCAGGGAATTGTCAGCCTTGCCCTCATCGGCCTCGTTATGTCGCAGACGACAAAAAACGAAGGTCTGACCGGCACGATTGGTGGCAACATCAGTGCAAACTTCAAAGGCAAGCCTGGTTTCGAGGAACATCTGCAGATGTACACTCGGAACATAGCAATTGCTTTTGGAGTTATCAGTATTCTTGTCGCGATCGCCTTTCGCGGTAATTAGTTAAAAACGAATAGCCCGCCTCTCCGGCTTGGAGAGGCGGGCTATTCGTTTTTGCGGTCAAGCTGCTTTGCGCTTGTTATGATCCTGTACCCACTGCCGCTCATTCGTCTCATGGAGAGTGGCAGCGCCCTGCTGCGGCTCTTCCTGGGCCGTTGCCACGATGTATGAATAGAACGCAACTGCGGAGAGAACATAACCCGCTGCAATCCATAAGAACATGATCGTCTATCCCCTTTGACTTCATTATCGGCGTTATCCACTCATTCCTTTACGGTAATTCTGCCAGAGATATTCCAATTTAATTCTCACTAAGTGAGAATTTCTGAACATCGTCCTGCACACTCTTCGCCTTTTGCTGATACTCACTGCTAATTATGATATAATATATCTGTGAGTTAGTTACAGATACTGGTTTAGTGAGAGGAATATGAATGGACACAATACTCGAAACAAACGCTGCGGTGGAAAGTGTCCGCCTGGCGCATAACGGTAAATCTGACCGGCCTCGACCCGAGTGGGTACGCGGCATCTGTCCTCAATGCGGGGAGGAGCTGGTCTCCAATTGCTACTACGTCGGCGGGCGAGGCTACCTAGTGGTCTGGGACTGCTGGGCGTCCTTGCGGGGCGATGATACGTGCACCTATCGCAAAGTGCTTTAGGATCATTGAGTTTAAATTGATTTGGTTTAAGGAGAATTGAACATGACTACCTACGAAAAGAATGGCGAAATCTCGAAGATACAGATCTTTCGGTTGGTCGTAAAAGACCGGATCCTCGACCTGACTGACTTGCTGGCTTTTGACCCGCGCCGCAGCAAGATTGTCGTGACGCTGGTGGAGTTTGACGATGCCAACAAGGCGACGCAGCGAGTGCGGCATTACGTCGATTCTGACGATATGAAGCTGATCTGCTATGATCTCCTGGGCGGGACCTTTACAAGCTTCGAGGATCAAAAAGGCAGTGCCCACGACGACTATACGGAGGCCCGTGTGCTGTCTCTGAAGAAGGACACGAAGTCTCGCCAGCCGTACGTTCTGCGCATCGATAATGGCCAGGGCGAAGTCTATGGGGTGGGGCAGGTAAAGATGGTGAAGGCCACCGACAGTCTGACGATTCAGATGCCGGAGTTCGAGGTGCGTAAAATGGCAATGGTCGTGATGGATTATATTCGCGAATGGGAGATGATCAATTTTCGTAAGCGGCAGGATGCACGTACGGTGACGTTCACTCCGGCCGCGGAGCCGGTACAGCAGTCCGAAGCTGTGACGGCTTAGAACTTCGATTGCCCCCAAGCTGAAAAAACGCCGGAGGATACTATCCTCCGGCGTTTTTGCTTGGCTTTAACCTTCCAGAAGCAGAGCTTCCGGGTCTTCGATCAGCTCCTTGATTTTCACCAGGAAGCGTACGGCCTCGCTGCCGTCGACGATACGGTGATCGTAGGAAAGCGCAACGTACATCATCGGCTTAATCACAACTTCCCCGTTACGGGCAACTGGGCGCTCCTCGATCTTGTGCAGGCCCAGAATGCCCACCTGAGGGCCGTTCAGGATGGGTGTTGAAAGCAGCGAGCCGAAGACACCGCCATTCGTGATCGTGAACGTTCCACCCATGAGATCGGGCAGCGTGAGCGTATTCTCGCGGGCACGCTTCGCGAGATCAGCGATCGTCTTCTCGATTTCAGCAAAGGTCTTTCGGTCGGCGTCTCGCACGACGGGAACGACCAGTCCTTCTTCCGCCCCGACGGCGATCCCGATGTCGTAGTAGCCTTTTTTGACTATCTCCTGGCCCTGGATCTCAGCGTTCAGAAGGGGGTACGACTTCAGCGCGCCAATAGTCGCTTTGGTGAAGAATGACATAAAGCCGAGGCCAATGCCGTTTTTCTCTTTGAACGAGTCTTTGCGTTTTGCCCGCAGCGCCATCACAGCGGTCATGTCCATCTCGTTGAACGTGGTCAGCATGGCAGCTGTATGCTGAGCCTCCACAAGCCGCGTAGCGATGGTCTGGCGTCGGCGTGACATCCGTACCCGCTCTTCCGGGCGGCCGTTCTGGGACATTGGCTGGATGGGGGTCAGCGGGGCTGCCGGCTTCACTGCGGGTGGTGTCGGCCTGACGGGGGAACAGGTGTCATACTCAGCGGCCTTCTCGTTCGAGCGCTCCGCAGCCTGAGCCGTCGCGGTCTGGGCCGTAAGCGTCGCAGCGATCTTCGGGGCGTCACTGGTATGTTCGATAAAGTTTGCGACATCGTCCTTGGTAATGCGTCCGGAAGGGCCGCTGCCCTTGACCAGGCTTAGGTCCACTTTGGCGTCTTCGGCAAGCGTACGGGCCAGTGGTGAAGCGGCAGTGGTATGTGATGCCTCGCCGTTGCGCGACGCGATCTGAGGTGCTTCCGGTGCGGCTTTGACTTCCGGCGCGGCTTTGGCTTCCGGCGCGGCTTGGGCTGGGGCAGAGGCGTCTCCCATGATGACGAGAACGTCGCCAACGGCCACCGTATCGCCCTCGGCATGAGAGAATGTCAGAATAACTCCGCCGATATCGGCAGGGACTTCCACGTTGACCTTGTCGGTCTCCAGTTCCGCGATGGCCTCCCCGGCGGCGACCATGTCGCCCTCTTTTTTGAGCCAGCGCAGAATGGTGGCTTCAGTCACAGACTCTCCCATCTGAGGGACGCGGATTTCAATGGGCATGAACTATCGTACTCCTTTTCGTCTTTGCGCCGTTTTGACTTGGTTTCGGTGCTTCACTGAGGGCGGCCAGCAGCAGGCGATTTTGCTCGACTGTGTGACGGCGTGAGGATCCTTCTGACGGACTGGCGGCTTTAGGCCGTCCTGCATAGGCCAGCTGAACATCGGGGGGCAGCAGCGCCCGCACACGCGAGGAGACAAAGACCCAGGCACCCATGTTTCGCGGCTCTTCCTGGAGCCAGATCACTTCTCGTAAGTTCGGATATCCCGAGAGCAATTGTTCAAGCTCCCGATGCGGGAACGGATAGAGCTCTTCCAGGCGAGCGACAGCGATATTCTTCGTGGCGGCATATTCTTCGCGGGCGACCAGGTCCACATAGACTTTGCCGCTGCAGAGCACCAGGCGGGTGACCTGCGTGGCTCGGTCACGGGGACGCGGATCATCGAGTATTGGCTGGAAGGATCCCAACGCGAGATCAGCCAGTGACGAGCCGACCGGCGGCTTGTCTACTTTCAGTAAGCCTTTAGGCGTCATGACAACTAGCGGGCGAGGGGCATCCCAGAGCAGTGCTGCCTGCCGCCTTAAAAGATGGAAATACTGAGCGGACGTCGTCGGATAGGCGACACGAATATTGTCGTTTGCGGCGAGCTGCAGGAATCGCTCCAGACGCGCACTGGAATGCTCCGGCCCCTGACCCTCATACCCATGCGGCAGCAGGAGTACCAGGGACGGTGTTTGCTGCCACTTGGAATTGCCGGAGGCCAGGAACTGATCAATAATCACCTGCGCCCCGTTTGCGAAGTCCCCAAACTGTCCTTCCCAGAGCACCAGGCAGCCGGTAGCATGCATGGAGTACCCGTATTCGAATCCGAGTACGGCGTTCTCCGATAACGGACTGTTACAAACGGCAAAGGACGCTTTAGCTTCCGGCAGCACCTGCAGCGGGCAGTAGGACTCGCCGGTCTCCGGATCGTGCAGCACAAGATGCCGCTGACTAAAGGTTCCCGGCTGTGAATCCTGACCGGAGAGGCGGATTGGAGTGCCATCGGCGAGAATGGACGCAAACGCGAGTGTCTCCGCATGGGCCCAGGTAATCGCTCCCTCCGTCGCCAAAGCCGCTCGACGCGGCTGTAATTTCAGACGGTCGAGCTTGGAGTTCACCGTGAAGCCTTCCGGCCGCGCGAGCAGAGACTCGTTCAGAGCTGTTAGCTCCTCAGAGGAAACACTGGTTTGGACGGTCTTTGACAGCTCCGCAAAGCGCTCAGGCGGTACTGGGCCCTTCTGAAGGCCTTTGCCGGAAGGGGTGGTTCGCGATTCGGCCAGCTTTGCCATCTGCGCGGTCACCATGTCCCCGGCTTCCTGAGGTGTCACAACTCCCTGGGCGGACAGTGTGCGTGCCCAGATCTCGCGCACGGTTGGATGGGTTCGCACGACATCGTACATTCGCGGCTGAGTGTAGGCGGGTTCTTCCCCTTCGTTATGTCCGTAGCGGCGATAGCCCACAAGATCGATCAGGAAATCCTCGCCGAACTTCTCGCGGTAGGCAAAAGCCATGCGGGCGGCGGCGATACAGGCCTCGGCGTCATCAGCATTGACATGCACGATGGGGATTTCAAAGCCCTTGGCCAGATCGCTGGCATAGAGAGTCGAGCGAGAGTCACGAGGTGTCGTCGTAAAGCCGATCTGATTATTCGTGATGATGTGAATGGTTCCACCGACGGAGTATCCAGGCAGACGCGAGAGATTCAGGGTCTCGGGAACGATCCCCTGACCGGGAAACGCCGCGTCTCCGTGGATCAAAATTGCGAGTGACGCTTGCGGGTCCTGTTTAGGCTCTCCACGCTCACGTCGCTGCTCCTGTGCGGCCCGGGCACGGCCTTCCACGACTGGATCGACGAACTCCAGGTGGCTGGGGTTGGGGGCCAGGGTGATCGGCATCTCCTCCACGCCATTATCTGTGTAATCCCGGCGCGCACCCATGTGATACTTGACGTCGCCGGAGTACCCTTGCGTACCGGATCCTGCCACGGAGGAACTCTCATCCTGTTTAGCAGATTGAAATTCCTGCATGATGGCCGAGTAGGGTTTGCCTAGAATATGGGTCAGGACATTCAGACGCCCGCGATGAGCCATACCCATGACGATCTCATGCGTCTCGGAGAGGGAGGCTTCGTGAATGATACGGTCCAGTATCGGCACCAAAATATCCAGACCTTCGATGGAGAAACGCTTTGCCCCGACGAATGTCTGGTGCAGAAAGCGCTCGAATGATTCGACTTCGGTCAGGCGCTGCAGCACTTTTCGCTTATCATCCGCCCCGAAGTCCGAGAAAAATCGTCTTGTTTCTGCGGCTTCCCGGATCCATTCTCGCTCAATCGGGTTTTGAATATGGTCGTCTTCATACCCGATCGCTCCCGAATATGCCTGTCGCAGGCGCCCCAGAGCTTCCAGAGCATTTGCTGCACCTTCCGCGAGAGGGCCGCCGACAACGGAGGCGGGGAGGGCGGCCAGATCGTCCGTACTCAATCCATGCGTTGCCAGCTCCAGTCCGGGATCGCCCGGCGGCTCACTGCCGAGTGGATCGATGTGGGCCGTCAGGTGTCCCAGCTCGCGCACCAAACGGGTGACGCGTGCGGCCCCGACGATTTTCATCACGTCGAGGGTAGCAGCCGCCTCGGATTGAGCCGGGGGAGGGGAATACTCTTGCGGTGTCCACTCTGCAAAGATTGCCTGAGTGGCGGGGTCTACAGAGATAGGGTCCTTAACGTATCGATCATACAAATCAAGGACATATCCGGCATTAGGACCATAAAACTCGTTCAGATCGCTCATAAATCCAGCACCTTGTCTCGCTGCAATAAAATATTACTCCCTCTATTGTACCATAGACCTGGCGAAAGATACACGGCTGGGTTTTGGACATCGTTTTGCCCAGGGTAACAAAAAACGTATTTCTGCCGATAATAGTGTAACTAATCTAATTACGATCATTGCACATATTTCGGGCCTACATTTGTATTTCCATGAAAAACTATTTGAGCCGCATAGATTGGCGTTCGTTTTTCCTCTCCGCCTTGGCTTTGGTTGCAGCCCTGGCGACGGCTCTCCTTGTCGCAGCAATTATCACACAAATTCAGCACCTGTCCGACAAAGGGCGCCAGGCGCAGATCGCACTGATGCGCCTGGACAAAAAAGTGTGTGAGCTGCGCAATCTCGAACGCGAAATGTCGGGAAACCCGGAGCAGATCTCGTCTGATATGGCGCGTCTGGACACGCTCAATCTGGAGATCCAGCAGGGTCTTGACCGGCTGCCACTCTCTGCCCGCAGCAGCGGATCCTGGCGTAATGTCAACAAAGCGCTTTCCCTTTACCAGCTGGAGGTTACCCTGGAGATGCGTCTCTACCTTCAGGGATCACCCACTAGGGCCCGGCGCGTCCATGACGAGCGTATCAATGCTGCCTCCGACACTCTGGCGGGTGCGATCTATGCGGCGGACAAAAACAACAATGACGAAGCCGTTCTCGCGAATACTACCGCCGATGTCGGGACAAGCAGCGTCTTGTGTGGAGCCGCGCTGATGCTGTTTATTTTTGTCCGCCGCTTTGTGGGGGCTAAGCGTCGTGGGACCCGCCTGGCGACGGAGCAGGCGATACTTCTTGCCAGCGAGCAGCGCTTCCGAGCTTTGATCCGTAATGCATCCGATGTGATTGCGATCGTCACGCTGGAAGGGGAATTTCGATATCTCAGCTCCGCCGTCAATCGTGTCTGGGGTTTTGAAGCCGAGTCTCTGGAGAACACCAGCGTCTTCGGGCTGCTGCATCCAGAAGAGATGTCCCGAATGCAGACCCATCTCAGGCTGACCCAATCGAACCCACATGAGTGCGTCAATCTGGAAATCCGTTTGCGACCAGCCGATGGCGATTGGCGTATGTTTGAGATCGTCTTCACCAATCTTCTGTTCGAACCGGGAATCGAGGGTATTGTGCTGACGTGCCGCGATATCAGTGAACGCAAAGCATTCGAAGAGCATCTGGCGTATCAGGCATTTCACGATTCTCTGACCTGTCTGCCGAACCGAGCTCTGTTTATCGAACGCCTTGTACATGCTCTGGCACGGTCTGTGCGGCAGGGAACGACAGTCGCAGTGCTGTTCCTCGACATGGACAACTTTAAAGTCGTTAACGATAGCCTCGGGCATGAGGCTGGAGATCGCCTGCTGGTTTCCGTCGCCAATCGACTGAGTGCCTGTGTCCGCCCTGGAGACACCGTGGCACGTCTGGGCGGCGACGAGTTCACGGTTTTGCTGGAAGATCTTTCCGGTGCGGATCAGATTGACGGTCTGGCCGAACGTATTTGCGAGGCAATACACACGCCGATATTTCTTTCGGACCGAGAGATAGTCATGTCCGGAAGTCTAGGAATCGCCAGTGCCTGTGGGGGAAATAGCACGGCGGCGCAGCTCCTTCGTGAAGCGGATACGGCGATGTACCAGGCAAAAACCAGCGGCAAAGCACGTTCGGTGATCTTCAGTAAGCATATGAATATGCAGGCGATGGAGCGGCTGGAGCTGGAGATAGATCTGCGCCATGCGCTGGACAACGGGGAGGAGCTGCGGGTCTTCTACCAGCCGATCATTGCCTTAGATTCCTCGGCACTCCGCGAAGTGGAAGCGCTGGTACGCTGGCAGCACCCACAGCGCGGCCTGCTGCTGCCCGGAACTTTTATCCCCCTGGCGGAAGAAACGGGGCTGATCCATCCACTTGGCCGCTGGGTGCTGGGCGAGGCTTGTCGGCAGATGCATGCGTGGCAGAAGCAATTCCCGGACGATCCGCCCTTGACCGTGAGCGTCAATGTCTCCGCACATCAGCTTCAGCAGCCGGACCTGGTGGAGCAGGTCGTGTCCGCACTCAAAGAGTCCGAGCTTCTCCCCCAGTATCTCAAGCTTGAGATCACGGAGAGCGTCATTATGCAGGACACGGAAAATATCATCCCAAGGCTGCACGAGCTGCGAAACCTAGGCGTGCGCACGGCAATGGATGATTTTGGCACTGGCTACTCTTCTATGGCCTACTTGAGCAGTCTGCCGATCGACACGCTCAAGATCGACCGGTCGTTTATTTCCAAAATGAGCCGCAGTGACGAAGATGTAGCGATCGTCCGTGCGATCGTAACACTGGCAAAGACCCTGGACCTGCGAATCACAAGCGAAGGTATTGAAACGTCAGAGCAGCACGTACAGCTCAGCGCCCTCGGCTGCGACTTCGGTCAGGGATATTTCTTCGACCGACCTATGTCCGCAGAAAGCCTCGGGCTGCTGCTGGCCCCCAGGCATCTGAAAGGACTCAGCTTGCCTGAGCTGCTTCTGCTCAAAGCCGCTTAGTTTATCCTTCACTCAAATTCTCAAGCACACTGTAGACGACGCGGCTTTTTCGGCCCCCATGCGTTTTCGTGACCCACTGCGAAATCGGTCCCGGCAGTTCGATATGTCCTGGATGCTTGATCACCACACAGCGACGGGCTACTCGCCGAGCGTTCTCTACAGCATCCGGAGAGAGGGGCGCGGGATTGCCAAAAACGAACAGAGGGCTGATGGAAGCCTCCGAACCGGAAAGACGCTCATCAAAAAACGGATCGAAATAGACCACATCGAAGGCATTCGTCTCGCAGAACTCAAGATATAAGCGATTGTCCGCCGTGACTACCTCGATGCGCCGCAGAGCCGCTGTCAGCGGTGCTGAGCGTAAGACGAATGTCTGCAGGCCCCGGCGCGTTATCTCCGCAAGTACCGGTTCGCTTTCCAGCCCCACGACTTTAGCTGTCCCACCGAGAGCCAGTGATGCCAGCGCGGACTCCGACGCAAATCCAAGCGTACAGTCGAGCAGTGTCTCGCCTGGGCTGAGATCGACGGCGGAGAGGAAGTGGTCCGGCCCTCCTGCGAGAATCACCGACCCGCGTGAGAGAAACATGTTCGGGTGATAAAAATATTCGGCTCCGGAGGCCCCGTCATACAATCGCAGATGATCCGCACCTGCGACCAGCAGTCGGCTGGCCTCCGAAGCCTCGAAAATGTCCGGCAGAGAACGGCCCATACGGGGAACGTACGGGCTATTGAGCAGCGCAGACAACTCCTGCGCAATCTGATCAAGCGTGGGGGTGAGTTTTGCCGCGGTCGTTACCGCCAGGGAAATAGTCATAGCTCTCGAATGGCGTCTTTGACATCTGCAGCGGCATGAATGGGCACGATTATCTGCCCGAATCCCATTCCTAGTGCATCCCCAAGCACCTGTGGCCACCAGTCTCCGTTAAGGGCAATCGTGATCGGCTTATTTGCTGCTCGTGCCTGTCCTGAAGCTAGGAGCAGCCGTTCCCAGGAGGCTTCCAGCAGCGTCCCCGTCACAAAGCTGCCGCTGTAGCCGTCCAAGGTTTCCGGGAGATCGTCGCCTCCGGCGGCGATCCCAGCCTCAATTTGCATCCTTCCAAATAGCGCATCTTCCTCTTCCAAGGCCGCCTCAATCTCCTCCAAACGCTCCTGCAGCTCCGCACGCTCGGCAGGATCCCGCAGCACGAGATGGAGGGGCAGTCGAGACGCCCCGCGGGCAAGTGCAGCCAGGGCAAGCCGCTCAGGCGGAATATCCAGATAGAGGAGCTGACCGCCGATGATATCCGCGAGATCTCCGAGTGTCTGCGCCTGCTCTCCAGCGGTTTGGGCCAGAAGTGGTCCACCCAAAAAGTCATTCACTTCTGGGACGACCAGGCCGTCTGCGCCGTGTGTCATTGCCGCTTCGGCGAATACGAGTGTTGAGGCCGCGCAGAGGACGGTGATGATCCGGTTATCGGATGCCGTTCGGGCGGGGAGGTGATCACCCTCGAGAAAAAATCGGCGGGAGAGTGTTTGCGGCGCTTGATAGCGAGCCACGGTGGCGGCATCGGGTGAGATATAAACACGCCCTCGGTCGCCGTCGACGATCACGATATCATCCTCCTGCACGGCACGCAGAAGTGCTTCCCCAATTCCCAGCACGACGGGCCGATCCGGAGCGGGAATTAGTGGTGAGGAAGTCTGAGCGGCAAGCCCAATGATCTGAATCCCGGGAAGAGGAGACAGCCAGTAGCCTGGGGGAACACGATCGGCAATCAAAATGATTTGCTCAGGCTCGGGATTTTCCATTCCGAAGGAGCGCAGGCGCTCTCCTAGCCGGCGCAGGCGTTCAGGGGAGAGGGAGGGGACGCCGAAATCGTCATGCAGCCGCGCCGCGACGGCGATTGCAACTCCGGGGTGCCCGGTCGTTCCATAAAGCACTTCCATCAGGGTTTTCCCGTTCCCGCCGGCGGCGCGGCATCCCTCGTGCTGGTTGCCGAGGGGGCAGGGGATTTTGTCGGCGGTGGCACAGGGACAGTGAGGTCAACATCATCGGTGTTATCCTGCACGGTATCCTTGCCGCCATTTTTATCTTCAGGCCGGACCGCTAGTATTCCGTTTGAGGGGAACTTGATAGAGAGGTATTCAGCCCCTTCCTTGGTTCCGATGACCACTGGCTTGCCGCTGGGCCGCGTGTCTGCCACAAATATGTCCCCCGTACTGGTGCGCACTCGGACCGTGCCGACAAGCTGAATAGTCTCCAATTTGCCATTGTAAAGGCCGGCGTCGGCGGTCAGTGTCCGCGTCTCCAACCCGTCTTTGGTCTGTATGACCTGCACAACTTTGAGTGCCCCAGGAACTCGCCCAATTTTGCGGCGGTAGTCCCAGGTCATAGCCTCGCAGGTAAGCGTTGCCGGGTCATGGAACTGCTTTCGCGGCGACCCGGCCGCGGCCTGCCCCTCACGCTTACCGGGTTTCACCAGCAGTATGATGCTGTTTTCCAGGGTCGCGAGATGCCGCGTGAAATCGATTTTCCCGTGCTTCCCGGTGAGATCGTCCTGGGGGTCGAAGATATGCACCGGTCCGGAAGCCTGAGCGCTGAGGAGGTGCTGCTCTTTGTCTAAGAGGGCCACAGCGGCGTCAGTCTTGAGTGTGGCGTCATCCTGGCCGAATGTCACCCCCTGACTCATTTCGACCGAGTGCGGGGCATTTAGCCATTGCGCCGCGCCGAAAGCGTAGGTAACTGTTTGCGGCGATGCGGCGGTGGGCTTTGAGATCGGAACAGGTTCAGCGGCGTACAAGACCGAGGCGAAATGAGCGAACGCCAGCAGGCCCAGGGCCGCGCCGGGAATCACAGCATTCAGAGGGAAAAAAGTTTTAGCGAATGGGCGCATAGACTTATTGTACCTCAGTCGACAGCAGCAGTGTTCCCGAAAAGCCATGGCCTGACAGGTCGCCCGTGCGGGTATTTGCCTGGATATCGGTGGCGGTTGCCATGCCGAGGCCGCCGGGGATCTGTGCCTTGACCGGCCCTTGGCTTTGGGCAGCGTTTTGGGCGGAGTTCCAAATTAGGCCGGGGCAGGTGAGCGTCGCCGGCCCGTTGCGGCTCTGAAAGACTCCCACTATGCCTCGAGAAAGAATCAATGTCCCACCGGCATTCTTTGAATTTGGCGTCAAACTCGGGAGAGTGTACGTGCCGCTGCCGGCAGTAACGGTCAAGCGCGGAATCGCTGCCGAAACGGTTCCAGGGCTGATCACCTGCGTACGCAGCGAATCCCAGATAACTGCCTGGGACCGTAAAATGGGATGTTCAGGGGTTAAAACCGTGGCGAGGACGCCGCCCTCCAGCCGAAGCGTTCCGGCATTGGCGGGGCTCAAAGCTCCCAGGGGAGTCTGCCAAACTGCATGGGCTGCCTGGATCGAAATTAGGGGATGTGTATGGACGTCGTAAAAAACGCCGTTACGGATACCGTCGACCGTCAATGAGCGCCGGTCCCGGCTGAATGTCACCGTCTGGGCCGCCATGCGCCAGCGTTGGTGGCCGCGTTCATGGCCGATGACGTGGGCATCACTGGCCTTAAGACCAATCTGTCCCAGTCCTGCCTGAGAGTAGTTCTTGGAGAGCACTGTCAGCGGCTCGACGCCGGAAAAGTATCGCAGGGACCACGCCGCGACCATTGTCAGCGCGATCCCCACGAGAATTAGCATCGTTCGAGGGCTGCGGAAAAGCACTCGTTAAAAACCCTGAATGGGTGGTGGCGGAGGAGCACTGGAGCCGGTGCCGACACCGGTGCCGGCACCCGTCCCGGTCGTTGACGTTACACCCGACGATGTTCCTGTTGTCGTGGTGGGTGTGCCGGAGTTGCCGTTACCACCCCCACCGCCGCAGCCTGACAGGAAAAGTCCCAGGACAAGACCCGCTCCAATCAGGGCCAGACGCCTCTTGTCAAATAAAAAGTTCATTCGTACTTCCTCTCAACACAAACCGCTGCCGGCCCACGCTGGTGTGTATTTGTCTTCAGTTCTTTATTATAAGCGATATTTCGCCAGAGCGCAAGCGGCAAGACATACTGCTGTTTTTGCAGAAGCAATTTTGAGAAGATTGAACACTATTTGTGACATCTGATTGTGACATCTGATCAATCTCAGGCTTTCGATGCTTCGGCGGCTTTCGATGCTTCGGCGGCTTTGGCGGCGGCATCGGCCGCGGCTTTCTCTTCTGATGCTTTCTTTGCGGCTGCTTCTGCTGCGACAATCTTTCCGACCTCGTCGTGCAGCATCAGCTTCATTCCATCGAGGGCGGCCTCGTCCAATCCCATGATCTTATGCAGCACCCGGCCTGTTTTGCCAGAAACGAGATAGATGCTGGGCAGGTGGGAGACACCCCACTGACGTGTTTGATACAGTTCATGATCCAGCAGGACTGAGACATTGGATAGGCTATGCTGCGATGCAAACTGAGCCATCTCTGGCCGATCGCCCTCCGTGACGGCCAGTGCGGTCCATTTCTGAGTCGGCAAATCAGCGGTCCATCCCTGCACGATATCGACGGCCTGGACGGATGGGGCTGAATTCGTGTCGAAAAATACGATGACCAGCAGGCCTTTGACCCGAAGCTTGGCGGTATATTGATACAAGGCGTTGGTATCACTGAGGCCGAAGTCCTGTATGGGGCGGGCCGTTCCCGCCGTGTTCGCCCCGTAAAATCGTTCCGTAAGTGCCATACGTTCTCCTCGAAATGTGAACTTTAAGTATTGATTGAGAATTGCCCAATTATTGTACCTTAATTTGCGTCTCCTCGTATGAATTCAGGTCAGCTCGTTGTTCTCCGCTGGCTTTCAGCCTGCGCCGATCCCCAAACATCTTGTGGACACGAGTGGTCTGCTGGAAATCGGCGGCAAGCTGAGGCAGGTCTCGCAGGCGTCCAAGCAGGCGGGCGGCCCGCCGTGCCCAGGCAGCTGCGTATACCAGAGCCGGACGGCTTTTCGATTGAACTTCTCCCTGGGGTGTCCAGAGATGTGTATAGCGGGGGAAAAAAACGTGCCAAATTCGCCCTAGGGCAGCTCTCCGTGTCGGTGCATTTTGAACGTCGAGCCAGCGCTCCGGGGCAGCCACAAAGGGGCAACTGAGAGCATAATCCGCCAGGAATTTCAGGTCTAAAGTGCGGTCCGCGGCTATCCGATTCATCATTGTGACCGGGAGATCAGTCAGGCCTAGTCGTTCCCCCACACCGAGAACAGCCAGAATGTCCCGCTGCTGATCCATTTGGGCTGCTCGTTCCCAGAGATTGTCCCACTGTTCAGGAGTAAAGTTCCTGACCAGGGCCATAATATCTGCATGGCAGCGAAGCGGCAGCCGAAAGCAATGACTGGTCATATGCGCTGCCAGCGCCAGGACTTCATCCTCCGGTGCCAGGCAGAGAATTTCGCCTGCAGGGCTGCTCATCCGCAAAGTTCGTGCCCAAATCGCATCTGAATCGGCAGGCGTCGCTGGAAAGGAAAATGTCAGCTTCCAGTGCAGCTCGACGGGGAACGCACCCTCTCGCATAAACTTCCAGTGGAAATGGTTCGCCAGGCACCACTCTTTTCCGCCACTGTCCAAAGCATCCGTGTTGCGATACCCAAGCTGGATCAGTACGTCTGCCGCCCGATCGCGCTCGTGCGGCAGGATCAGCAGATCAATATCCCCGAAGGCACGCATCTCTGGAGCTGGGTAGTAGCGAGCCGCGAAGAATACGCCCTTCAGGTGAACCGACTCAATGTCTTTCTGCGTCCAGGCTTCCACGATCTCGGCGATTTGCGGCCAGGCTCTGTCGAATCGCATCGCATTGATTCGCCGCGTGCGGCGGAGAAGTGCTGTGGTTTTTTCGGGGATGATGAGATTCGCCGCCTCTGCACCGGTACCCATCATGCCGAGCAATCCATGGGACTCCGCTAAGGCTGTGAGCTCGTTCCATGCGGCGGGATTCAGGGTGGCGTACTTCGGTTCGGGTCCAACTTGTCCCTGGACGCCGCTCTTCGCCAGCATGATCAAAGAGGAGGTCAGCAAGCTGCTGGTCATTGGTCATTCCCCCGCGAAAAAAGGAGAGCACGAATTCTGCTCAGAGCGCGTTTGACGCGCATCCCGCCTCTGTGCAGGCGAGCGGGGAACGTAGGCGGCCGCGCTTCCACGATCAGGCCGACGACCTCCGAGAGCGTGATCGGCACGTCCGGCGCGGCATTCGCGTCCCCCTGGCAAATGAGACAACCCTCGGGATCCACACTCAGTAGGCGATGCACAATCAAATGAGTTCCACGCCGGAAAGCAATAACGTCTCCCGGTACCGGGACGTATTGACAACAGCGAAGCCGCAGGCGGCTGCCGGCACGAAAGGTAGGCATCATACTCCCACCCTGTAATGTCAGCCACACATCCTTCTGGCTGCCGCGCCACAGCTCACAGAGGGCCTGCAGGTGCTGAGGGTGCCGAATGACAGCGGCGCAGGTGCTGCGGGTATTGTTCGGTCTGTTGGCCATGTCAGATACTTCCTATCAGAGACTTCCGGCGTAGGCAAGCAGCATTTGCGCCGTTTCGCGCGGCGGCCCAATCGTCAGTGCCAAGCAGGGGATATGGGAGACGATATCTGCTGCCGTTTCCATTCTCGCCATCGGAGAAGGGTCTCCGAAGCCCATTAGGCAGGTGATCTGCCGCGCCGCCTCGCCGCCACGCAGAGGTGTCAGGCACGGTCTCTCTGCAAATCCCTGAACGAACAGCAGCAGCGAACGCTCTTCCGGACAGGGATTCTGCGGGGCGGAAAACGGCGCCGCTATTTTGGGGTCTCCAGGTTTAGTCTCTTGCCAATCGACACTCTCCGGAGGCGCGTCAAGCAGAGCGACCCCGCCGGGCCGCAATCGTGCCTGGTGAGAACGAACATAGAGATGGTGGGTCATCACATCGAAGAATGCGCATTCATCGCTGAAATAGTCTGCACCTTCCTGAGCGAGTGCCCAGCAGAGTGTACTTTTGCCACTACCGCTTGGTCCGATGATGACGAGCGCGACGCCGTCTACGGCGCAGACGGCGGCGTGCAGGGCCGCGATTGAGGATTCAGTCAGCATTTGCCAGGTCAGCAGATGCTCGACATAAAAAAGCCAAAGGTCTGGGCGCAGGATACACAGCTCCTGTCCGCAAAGCTCAAGTGTCGGGGTATCCTCCCCGAGTGCCAGATCACTATAAAGAAGTCTCTTTCCCTCTTGGGTCGGCACAAATCGTTTTCCGCCAGGTCCGGTCAGGAATGATGAAAGGTCCACCTGCTGGCCCTTACGCATCAAACGCAGCCTGGGCAGAGGGTGTGTGAGGAGGTCAACATGGAGAGTACTGATGGGTCCGTCGCGGAGCGGCATTGTCCATTCCGACAAACCGCGGCTGATCAGCTGCTGTCCCTCTTCCGTATCAGCCGTGACATAACCCCGCCAGTGTGCGAGGCCCACGCAGAGGGGGCCATACATGGAGGAAGCTTCATCCTGCATCGGATATCTTCGCTGTCTCTTCAAGCAAGCCGCGCCGCCGAAAGTCTTCCAGTGTCTCAGTAAGATCAGCCGCAATATCCGTTTCCTCGGGAACTGCGAAGGTGGTGCGCAGCCGAGCCAGGCACTCGGATGCCAATGTTTTGCCGTCACAGCACTCCCAGACCACGGTCGCGGTAGGACTCAGGAAATGCACTGTTCCCGTGTCTGGGTCGCGGAGCAAAGTATCTCCACCAGCCGGACGGCCGGGGAGCACACGCTGCCTGGGCAGCACAAAATTCGTAAACTCCATGGGCGAGGACATCTCGTTTTCTTGATGATATTCAGGACCGGGACCTTCCCACGGTGCCCAAGAGCAAAGCACACACTTGAGCATCGTGGGAAAGGCAACTTAATTACTAAACACTAAACCCGATGAATTGAGATGCCCCAGGCTTCGATCGAGCCTAGCACTTCGGCTTCTGTCAACGAAGTCACTTCGGGCTTCGCATAAGGTGCCTGCAGGGCGGTTTGAGAGTTTGTCATAATTATTCCTCCTTTTATATTGTACTATCTGTACAAAGATAGTAACTGCAAATATCATGCCAAGTCAACTTTATGGGTATAATACGCACAGCTATATTTTATCATCCGGCCTTGCCGGGGAGATTATCATGAACAAAACTCTGAAAACTCTGCTCTGGGCCGGGGTGGGGGCCGCAGCGGTCGCAGCTGCCAATAATGCCGTGTTTTCGCAGTCGAAGGCCCTGGGCAACACCCTGGGTGGCGACGGGCGATTCTGGCCGGGGCCATACGGCGATATTTTCTACACGAAGCAGGGGCAAGGGAAGCCTGTCGTACTGCTGCATGGGATTTACGCCGGTGCCTCGGGCCAGGAGTGGCGCAAGAACTTCGATGCGCTGTCAGAGCATACGCAGGTTTATGCCCCAGACTGGCTGGGGTTCGGGCTCTCAGACAAGCCACGCATCAAATACACTGCCGCGCAGTACATCGAGCAGCTGGAGCAGTTCCTGCGCGAAGTGGTGAAGGAGCCCTGCACGCTGATCGCCTCTTCTTTGGCGACCGCCTATGCCGTGCAGGTCGCGCATGACCACCCGGATCTCGTGGAGAGTCTGCTGCTGGTCTGCCCGACTGGCTTCCACCATCTCGCCGACGCCCCAGATGCCCAGTCGGAAGCAATTTACGGCTTCACACACGCGCCTCTGCTGGGGACGGCTATCTATAACGGTCTCTGCTCGAAACCCGGTCTGCGCTACTATTTAATGAATCAGACCTATTTC
Source organism: Armatimonadota bacterium (assembly GCA_025354405.1). Taxonomy (GTDB): domain Bacteria; phylum Armatimonadota; class Armatimonadia; order Armatimonadales; family Capsulimonadaceae; genus JANXMY01. The sequence continues at coordinate 20,170 of JANXMY010000066.1, read as the reverse complement.
GATCCCTCCTATGTAGATGATGCGCTGGTGGACCACTACTCTACGGCAACGCATCAATATGGGTCGCAGAATGCCCCTCCGTCGTTTTTCAGCGGACACCTGAACCACAGCGTCGCCGCGATCTTCCCAAACCTGCCGCAGAAGACAGTACAGATCGTCTGGGGCCGCGAAGCCCGTCTCACCCCGCTCTCCGATGCCGAGGCTTTTCTGGGGGCAAATTCCCGTGCTGAGCTGATCGTTCTGGATAAAAGTGGCCTGCTGCCGCACGATGAGCAGTCACAAGCCTTCAACCGTCTCGCTGTAGATTTACTAAACTCTCCCAAAAACCTTATTCTCGCCCAAGGAACCAACTAGACGATGACACGAAACAATACCAATGGCAACGCCCAGCGCAAACCGCCCATCCCTCTGACCCTGGTCGACCAGGGAGAAGACTTTGACGACGAAGAAGAGACCTATATCGTGGTCGGCGAAACCGGTGACGATGTGGCGTTCGAAGTCTGCGAAGATATCGAGATCGCCCTCGGCGTCCGTGACGCTATGCTGGAAGACGGCTTCACGGTGAAGGTCTACCAGGCAGTCGAGATCGAGATCGTGGATGATGATGAAGAGGCCGTGCCGGGCAAAGCGGCGTAGGGGCGCTGCTTGCTGCGCCCTCTTAATATTCGCTGTCCCTTCTTTCTTGCTGTCCCTTCTTTCTTGCCGTCCCTTCTTTCTTGCCGTCCCTTCTTTCTTGTTGCGCGCCTCTTTCTTGTTGCGCGCCTCTTTCTTGCTGCGCCATCACCCGGATTGGAAATCCGAGCCTTTGGGAAAGCGATTGTCTACTGCGTAGACATAAGAACGGCGGATAGGGGCATTGTCTTTGTCCGCCCTGCGGACACTCGCACTTCTAAAGACCCGGATTTCCAATCCGGGTATCCCTCCCGTCACATTCGCTGGTTCTGTGCTTTTTTTCACAAAGCCGGCCACGGAGACCTCATTTACTCTTGAACTGCCCGATGCAATATGGTACAATAGAGACATAGAAACGCTCGGCAGAAATGCTTGTTCCGACTTTTGGAAAGCGCGGCTTTACTTATGGCTGAAACTCCTCTCACACCCTACCGGGTCAAAGTCCCGGATATTGACTACTGGCGCGGCAAGATCGGCTGCCAGACCGGCTGCCCGGTCAAAACCGATGCCCGCGGCTACGTCATCGCCATCGCCGAAGGGCGGTACGCGGATGCGTATGCCATTGCCCGTGCCCCAAACCCTTTTGCTTCCATGTGCGGGCGCATCTGCGGCGCACCCTGTGAGGTCAAGTGTACGCGCGGCAACATCGGCACGGATACGTCTGGCCCAGTGTCGATCCGTGCTTTGAAGCGGTTCGCGACGGAGCAGTATGGTGTCGAGAATTTAGAGAACCTGCATAAGTCGCTGGAATACTCCAATGCCCGCGGGTCGGCGTTCCCGACACTCGACAAAGAGAAGATTGCCGTGATCGGCGGCGGCGTGGCGGGTATGACTGCCGCGCATGATCTGGCGCGTCTCGGCTACCGCGTGACTGTCTTTGAAGAATTGCCCGTTCCCGGCGGACAGATGGCGACCGGCGTCCCGGTTTACCGGCTTTCGCGTGAACTGATGAATCTGGAGATAGCGGCGATCTGCGAATTGGGCGTGGAACTCAAGCTGGGGGTCTCCGTCGGCAAAGATGTGACCATCCCGCAGCTTCGTGAGCAGGGCTACAAAGCGTTCATTATCGCGGCAGGCTTCATGCTGGGCCGCCCGCTGACCATCCCCGGCTCGGACAAAAAAGGCGTCTATATCGGTATCAATCTGCTGAAAGAAGTCAACCTTGGTCACGAGTACCACGTCGGCGAGAAGTGCGTGATCATCGGCGGCGGCAACGTCGCCATGGACGTTGTTCGAATGACGGTTCGAACGCCGGTCGTGGCAGGATTGTCCAATCTGGCAAAGCCAAAAAACTATGCCATGACGGATATTGCGCGGACTTTGGCACTGACCGCCAAAACGGTAGACTGCATCTTCGGCGAGTCCCGCGCTCAAATGAACGCTGACGAGTACGAGATCGAAGAGGCAGTGCTGGAAGGGGTCAAGCTCTGGCCCAAGCGTCTGCCCATCGAGATTTTGGGTGAGGAGAGCGTCACCGGCATCAAAACCAAGAAAGTCGCCTCGCTGATTGACGCTCAGGGTCGGTTTAATCCGCAGTACGTGGATGGCAGCGAAGAAGTCTTTCCCTGCGACTCAGTAATCATTTCGATCGGCCAGATGGTCAACTGGAACTTCTTGGAGGGTGTTGAGGACCTTAAGCGCACTCCGCGCGGCACAGTGGAAGTGGACCCGGAGACACTGCAGTCGCCGTCGCACCCGGACATTTTCGCGGTCGGCGACATCGCCCTCGGTGCCCGGCTGTTTATCGACGGGATCGCCTCGGCGCAGAAGTGCGCAGTCGGTGTCGATGAATACCTGAGCGGCGTTACCCAGAAGCTGATCAAGCGGGGCTATATGCGTGCCCTGCCGATTGTCAACTACTCGATGCCAACTAAGTATGATAACTTTATTCGGCAGGAGCCGCCGGAGCGCGAGATCACTAACCGCTCGGCGGGCTTTGACCTGGTAGAATTTAATTACACCGAAAAGGCCGCACGGGAACAAGGCATGCGTTGTCTGCGCTGCCATGTGAACGTAGTCTTCGATGCCGAGAAGTGCATTCTCTGCGGCCTGTGCATCAACATCTGCCCGGAAAGCATCCTGAAGATGGTCCCGGTGACGGATGTCACGGGCGACGAAGAAGTAGCCCGGCTGATCGAGGCCAAGTACGGCGTCCCGCAAGATCAGCTTCGGCCCGATGACGGCACGATCATGCTGATGGATGGAACCAAATGTATCCGCTGCGCGTTATGTGCAAAGATATGCCCGGTGGACTGCATCTCGATGGAGGCCTTCGAGTACGAGGAAGAGCTGGTTCCGGTCAGTACGCTCACCCGGACCGCCACGCCGCCGGAGCCGTCCCTGATTGGCTACAAGGGCGTGGGAGTTTAACTGTTACGACCGACTATTGACAACTGACCGAAAGGAAATGATATCATGTCCGCAACTCTGGAAATGCCGACCGCGGCAATCGAAGCTCAAATTAACGCTCCCATCTCGCTGACCGAAGCGGCTGTCACGGAAGTGCGCGGACTGCTCGAGCAGCAGGACCGCGACGACCTGGCCCTGCGGGTCTACGTCTCCGGCGGCGGCTGCTCTGGCCTGCAGTACGGCATGGCCCTCGACGAGAATGTCGAGCCGGGCGACGAAACATTCGAAATCAGCGGCGTCAAGTGCGTCGTTGATGCCACCAGCCTGAAGTACCTGGGCGGTGCGGTCGTAGATTATATCCACACGGATATGGGCGGCGGCTTCAAGATCGAGAATCCCAACGCCACCAAGTCCTGCGGCTGCGGCTCCAGCTTCAGTGCCGGTGACGACGAAGCCTCGGGCCTCGACACCCGTGCCGGCGGCGGCTGCGGCTCCTGCGGCAGCCATTAGACACGACGACGCGAAAGGGGCAGGCCAGTGGGCCTGCCTCTTTTTTATTAACTGTTTCGCATTCAAGTCTTGACAAACTCGCCCTTTTGTGTTACCCTTTTTATGGCAGGCCAACCTGTCATATAGTCATTACAGAGTTTTTCAGACGGCGCACACAATACTGCTGTCACATCAAGGAGTGCAAGACAATGCCACAGGGTAAAATTAAATGGTTTAGCGATGCCAAGGGGTTCGGTTTTATCGACACCGGTGAGGGCAAGGACCTTTTCGTTCATTTTTCCGCCATCCAGCAAGACGGCTACAAGTCGCTGCGCGAGGGGCAGGACGTTGCTTATGAAGTCGGGGAAGGTCCCAAAGGGCCACAGGCCGAGAATGTAGTCCCGTATGCTCTTCCCGAGGTCACTCTTCAGTCCTAATACTATCATAAATTCCCAAAACAGCGTTTTGGCATGGTTCTTGCTCTATAATATCTTTAGTCACACAATTTAACTACGAAAGAAGTAACTCGTACTATGAACCATGCCACTCGCCCGGCGGCTCGATTCCCGGCGGCCCGATTTCCGGGCTTTTTTCTCTCAATTCTCTTTGTCTGGACTGTCCTGCTGCTGCTTAGCTCGACTGCACCTCAGTCGGCATCAGCACAGGGCCAGTCTTCTGCCAGCACGGTGATTGATGCCAACGCAAAAATCCATGTCACGGTCGCGGACGAACCGCAGCTGACCGGCGACTACACGGTGGATGGCGACGGCAACATCACGATGCTGTATATCAATCAGGTGCATGTCCGGGGCTTGACTCCCGCACAAGCCGCCGCCGTGATTCGCGGCACCTCTGCCAGCGGCACGAAAAAAGCGACTGGTCTGACCCAGTTTTACGTTACCCCGCAGGTGATCGTCAGCGTTGCTGAAGCCGGCGGCATTGATGTCAGTGTCACGGGTCTGGTCACTGCCCCCCGGCACTACGTGCTGAAGTCGGATGCTCGGCTAAACGACGTCTTGCAACAAGCCGTTCCGGCGCTCAATGCCGATCTGACCAAAATCTCCCTCACGCACGGCGACACGACGCAGATAGTCAACTACCGATCGTTCCTCGAGAACAAATCTGAGGCAGGCAATCCACTGCTGCAAAATGGCGACGTGGTCAGCGTGACCAGCCACGATCCACTTCCGATCTCGATCAATATCCAGGGACAGGTTGGCAAGCCGGGCCGCTTCCAGGTCTCTACCGGGACAACTGCTTATTCTGCCCTGCAGGCTGCGGGCGGGCCAACACTGCTTGCGAACACCAAGGGTATTATCATTAAGCACTTTGGTGCGACCGATCAAATACCCTTCGACTTCGTAGGGGCCGGGCAGTCTCCCACCGACACTGTTATCAACCCGACGCTGATCGACGGTGACACGCTGATCGTTCCCGCATCGCCGATCTCCTCCAGCTATACGCTGACCGGGCCGGGTATCCGCAACCCGTCCGAGTACGCACTGCCAGACGGCACTCCGATCTCCCTGGCATCGGCCATCGGAAAAGCGGGTGGCCTGGCCGATCGGGCGAAGATCAACCAGGTTAATATTATCCGGACCAATGCAACGACCCGTGCCACTCAGACGATCCTGCTGGATGCCAGCACCGCCACCGTGCAAGGTAACTACCTAGTGCAGCCGGGTGACAATATCACTATCAATCAGGGAAACCCGCCGACAAAAATCGATCCGTTCACACTCATCGGACTGGCGATCGCGATCATCGGCCTTTCTCGTCATTAATCGTCCTCGTTCACGGAAGGGGTAGGGCTTGTCCCTGCCCCTTCTTCTTTTTGACTGCTCTTCCCCAAAAGTTCTCGGCGGTGCGATGTACTGCGGCGGCTGAGCTTTGCAATATCACGCAGCCGACTAATCTCGCGGCTCATATCCAGGCTGGCAATATCACGGCTGTCGATAGCATTGATCATTCGTTCGGCCAGACGGATCGCCCCCAGTGCAACCATTTCATGGTCGTATTCTACGGTGACATGGAATCTCCCACGAGGGTCGACGGTCCAGTTCCAGTGCGTTTCGCCTCGAAAAGGAATGCCGACGCCGCGCCGGACCTGATCCTGTATCTCGATGATTATATGCTCGAACAGATGCGGAATTTCCGTCGATTGTGCTTCACGCCGAAAAGAGTGTCCTTCGTCGTTTTCGCAATGCTGGGATGCTAACCGAGGTAGAAGCTTGAAAAGTATGCGTGGCAGATGAGGACGTTCGGCGGTATTGAACGCCTCTGTCTCAGGGATTTCTACGACAAGAGTGGCATGGCAGCCGTCATGGAAGGTAATCTGAGTAATTTTCACGGGTATTCCTGTTAAACTGCATAAGAAATAGACGGAAACCCCTCTTGACATTAGCGGCGTCAGAGGCTATAATATCCTCGGTCCTGTTCCCTGATAGCTCAATTGGCAGAGCATTCGGCTGTTAACCGAAATGTTATAGGTTCGAGTCCTATTCAGGGAGCCATCTCCCTCCCGACCACAATTTTCCCAATCCTTATCTCTGATTGTAACACACCTCTGTTTGTTTGTCCACATCTCCTTGGAATATGCGTCTAAAGGGCGTTGCTGCATAAACACTCGGCTCTCTCTAAAGCCCAGGCCATAACTTGGAGGGCGCAGCAAGCAGTGCCCCTACAATGCGCCATTTATGCAGCAATACATGTCTAAAGCGTAAAGTGAAAGAAGTAAAATAGCTTTGGGTGAGACTTTCCGTGCAGAATTGGAAACTCAAAGCCCAGCGAATTGCTTTCATCCAGACTGACTGAGGGGGCAAATGCCAATCCGCGGAAAGTCAGCTGTCCATCAATCGAAAAGTGTGCAGTTTTGTCAAAATTGATGATCTGGTAGGCGATCGCCGGGCTGGCCCCTTCATGGCCTCCGGCCAGGAGACCTATTTTGATCGTTGGGGCAGATAATGTCGAGGGCGGCGTGAACGGGGCGGAGTCCAGCCCAAATCGTGAGCGTAAAAACTTGATCCCGGTGCCCTCAATCTCTTTTTCTGCAAACACCGTCCCGTAGTGACCCGTATTTGTCCAGACGATCGGTGCTCCGCCCAGTGCTTTCGAGAGGTGGTGTGCCTGTTTCGGGGAAATAAAGACATCGTAGCGTCCATTAAAGAGAAGTGCGTTACGGGGATCGAAACCCTGCAGCCAGTTTGCCGGCTCGATCGGGGCCATGTCACGCTTCAGCGAATCGTAGGTGACGCCGTGATAGTGGAACCCCGGCTGGATGCCATAGGTGATCGGACTGTCAAAAACGATATCGGAAACATCGACGCCGCCGACGATGGTGACAAGCACTTTTGCCCGGTGATCAACGCCTGCAATCAAGGGGGCGAAAATGCCACCGAGGCTGATGCCTGCGACGCCCATCCGCTGCGGATCGATGTCGGAGCGGGTTGAGAGCCAGTCGAAGGCTCGGCGGGCATCCAGCACCGCCTGTCGGACTGCGCCGACCATCTGCGGCACATCGGCGGAGAGCAGCTCGACATCGGGGATACGCGGCGTGGGGCGTCGATTGTAGCTGTAAGGCTGGACTATCAAAAAAGCGGCCATGCCTCCTTCAGCGATCCGTCGACACATCCGGGATTCGTTTTCAAGCGTGACCGGCAGCCATTCATGCTCTACCAGCATGACCGGGTAAGGACCAGGGGTCGATGGCAAAAACAGAAACCCCGTGACGGTGTTGTTGGCGGGGTAGGGTGTAACCACCGGGCTGGGAAACGTCACCTGCGAGACACCTATCGTTCCAAGCTTTGCATAGGGGACCACTTTGACCTCAAAGTGTGCCCGGGCATCGTAGGCGTAGAAATTGGGGTCCATGACCGGGCGGGGTTCGGGGCTGGCGGAGCCGGGGCGGAGTGTGCAAATTAGCAGAGCAAAAATGGCGGCTAACAAAAATCGACGTTTTATAAGAGTCTCCACACGAAAAACATTTCTCCTAGTATACCCATATCGCCCCGCTTTGCTTCTATGGACGAGGCCTTGACAGACGTTCGTGTCTGCTCTATAATAGAGAAAAAGTTCAAGAGCACCTATGATAACTCAACAAAGACTCATATTCTTCTGCGCGGCTCTCCTCATCAGTGCGGCAATAACATCAGATGCTGCACCAGCGAAAAAAACTTCTGGTCTAAAGATGTTGCCCATGACTGTCTCCGCTTCCACCCGTGCCCTGTTTCAGTACCACCGGGAGGATGGCTCTCCGGACAAGCTGACGACGATCTCGCTCAATGCCGCACATGTCGCAGCGCAGCCGGTTTCCCCAAACGTTTTTGGGAATTTCATCGAAAACCTGCATACTGTGATCTATGACACTCTCTGGGCGGATGCAATCCATAATCCAAGCCTTGAGAAAATTGAGGCTGGGGACGGGGAAGCCCCGTGGTGGGACCAGACTGGGGCGGCCGTGTGGCAAACCACCGGCGGATTTCAATCGCCCCGATGTGTACGTCTCTCTGGACCGGACGGGACCCTGAGCCAGCGTGTTTTCGTCCCGGCCTATCGCACCCGTGGCTATACAGTGACACTCTACGCACGCGCCAGCTCTGATGTCCCCGGTAACATCACAGTCGCCCTGCGTGTCGGCGGGGAAAAAGAAGGCGGCTTCGAGGCTGGGGAGGAGAAGGCAGGGCAGTCTCTCACCGATACGACCGTGCTGGCCTCTGGAAGCGACTGGCAGAAGCATACCCTGCACTGGACCCTGCCCGCCAATGGGATTGCCAAGGGGCAGTCTGCGCGTCTGGTGATCAGCCACCTGCGCGGCGGCCCCGTCGATGTCGATCAGATCAGCCTCTTCCCCAATGATGCCGTTCACAACTTTGACCCGGATGCTCTGAAAGCCGCACAAGACTGGAATATCCCCGTCCTGCGCCTTTCCGGCAACTATTCCAGCGGCTACCACTGGCGCGATGGGGTGGGGCCGCGCGAAGCCCGCCCAACGATGCGCAATGTCGGTTGGGGCGGGGTTGATTCGCATCATTTCGGCACGGATGAGTTTCTGGACCTGTGCCACCTGCTCGGGGCGACTCCGCAAATTGGGGTCAATGCCGGAAATGGCACGCCGGAGGAGGCTGCCGCCTGGGTGCATTACTGCAATGACGGCACCGCCGCCGGCAGCCCGCGTCATGTTCCGCTCTGGGAGATCGGCAATGAGCTGTACGGCGGCTGGCAGATCGGTCATACAAACGCCCCCGGCAATGCCGCTCGTTTCGTACAGTTCCGGGATGCCATGCTCAAAGCTGATCCGACGATCACCATTATCGCGACTGGCAAAGGCGATGAATTCCTGCCGGACGGTGTTGTTCGCGACGGCGAGTGGAACAAAGCGGTCCTGCACTCGGCCCTTGCGAACGGTGGTCAGGCCCCGGATTATCTTTCCCTTCATCCACTGGTTCCGTTTGGTGGCCTCGGCACAGAATCTTATGCCGATCGTTTCGAGAGCGCGATGTCACATGCCGCATTTCTCGACGGAACTCTCCTGCCGGGCATGATCCAGCAGATCACCGAGGTCGAAGGGGCGTCTGCCCGGACCCGTATCGCTCCAACGGAGTGGGGCATCATTCTTGGCGGAGATCACTGGCAGGAGAGCCCGAATCACGATGTCACGGCTGGGGCGATCTTCAGTGCGCTGACCCTGAATACGTTCCTCCGAAATAGTGACTGGGTGACACTCGCCAATGTTACCGCACTGCTGCATGGCGGCTGCATCAAAAAAGACCACGGGGTAGTATTTGTCTACCCCCAGTATTACACGTCGCAGCTGTATGCAGATGCCCGTCCGCACACTCCGATTGAGACGCTTTCAACCGGTCCTGGCCGGAACGTTCCGAGACAGGGCTTCCTGCCGGCGGTGCCCGATGTGCCGGATGTCGATGTTTTCAGCGCTCTTTCCGCAGACAAATCCCAGCTTAGCGTCTTCCTGGTCAATCGGACTTTGGACAATGTCCGGCCGGTCCATATTACTATCGCAGGCTTTGCGGCAGTGAGCGCAGCCGCTACGGTTCTTTCTTCCCCCGACCCGCAGGCCACCAACACCTGGGACCGGCCCGGTAACGTCCGTCCGCAGCCCTTTCCCATGCAAAAAAATGCAGGACCCGGGGGAGCGTGGCAGTTGACCTTGCCGCCGCATGCACTGGTTGTGTTGAAGTTTGTCAAGAAATGAATTTCGCTGACCAGAAGTTTTCGCCATCCACAGGAGGATATCACACTAGCCATGACATTCCGCAAAAGTACGAACGATCGCGCACGGCAGGCATTTGCTCTTGCCGTCCTCTCTACGCTCTCCCTCGCTGCCGGGGCCGCAATCGCCGCACCGGACAGCATCACGCAGAAGCCGTTCGGGACCGCTCCAGGCGGGCAGAAGGTTTCGCTGTATACCCTCACCAACCGCAGCGGCATGGTGGTGAAGATCACCAACTATGGCGGCATTGTGACCTCGATTCTGGTGCCCGACCGAAACGGCAAGCTGGGCGATGTCGTGCTGGGCTATGACAACGTCGCCGGGTATATCAAAGGCAGCCCATACTTCGGGGCGCTTGTAGGCCGCTATGCCAATCGGATTGCGAAGGGCAAGTTCACCCTCAACAACAAGACTTATACATTGGCTGTCAACAATGGTGTCAACCATCTGCACGGCGGCAAGATCGGCTTTGACAAGAAAGTCTGGATGGCCTCCCCGGTGCGTGTCTCGAACGGCGTTGGTCTGTCGCTGAACCTCCATAGCGCAGATATGGAAGAGGGTTATCCTGGTAATTTAGCCGTTCATGTTGTCTATTCCCTGACCAATGACAACGCCCTGAAAATCGTTTACACGGCGACCACCGACAAAGCTACGGTGCTGAATCTGACGAACCATTCCTACTTCAATCTCAACGGAGCGGGCAGTGGCACGGTTCTCGATCAAACCATGATGATCAATGCCAGCCGCTACACGCCGATCGACAAAACTTCTATTCCGTTCGGCCTGCTTGCTCCCGTCGCGGGAACGCCCTTCGATTTTCGCCGTCCTCATGCGATTGGTGCGCGAATCAATATGGCAAATTTGCAGCTCAAAAACGGGGCTGGGTATGACCACAACTTTGTCCTGAACCACACGGGAAACTCTCTGGTGCTCGCCGCCCGGGCGTATTCTCCGAAGACAGGCCGCGTTCTGACTGTCAGCACGACTGAACCGGGTGTCCAGCTTTACACAGGTAACTTCCTGGACGGCACCAATATCGGCAAGGGCGGCAAAGCGTATAACAAGCGCGGCGCGTTTTGCCTGGAGACTCAGCACTTCCCCGATTCGCCGAACCAGAAAGCCTTCCCAACGACAACCCTGCGTCCTGGACAGGTCTATCGACAGACGACGATCGATAAGTTCTCAACCCGATAAGCAAAAGTCCCTGCCCTTTTCCTGAGAGAAGAGGGCAGGGAGCATCAAGTCAGTGAAGAGTCAGGTTTTTTTGCATATGTCCCCGAACCCTCATTTTAGCCACTCCGTGTACTTCTGGATAGCCGAAGGCGCGGAGGCATCGGTGCTGGCCGAAAGCTGCCAGCGTCTTCTCTCCGCGATCCCCGGTATTGTCCGCTTCACCGTGGGCGTCCCCGCTGGAACGCCGCGTGCTGTCGTAGACAACTCCTATGGGGTCGCACTGCTGATCGAGTTTGTCGATGCGCAGGCACATGATGTCTATCAAACCCATCCTGATCACCAGCGATTTGTCGACGAGTGCCGGCCGCTCTGGAGCCGCGTTCAAATCTATGATGTGCTGACCGAGTCTGGCTCATGAGAATCGTCTCGCTTTTGCCTGCGGCAACGGAGATTCTCTGTGCCTTGGGGCTGGAAGAGGAGATTGTGGGCACTACCCACGAATGCGATTACCCACCTTCTCTGCAGAATCTGCCCCGGGTGACGCGAACACTGATTCCCCCTGATGCCTCCAGCCTGGAGATTGATGCCCTGGTCCGGGAGCGGCTGAAGACGCAGGCGGCCCTGTATTCGCTGGACATGGAAGTTCTGGAACGACTCCGGCCGGACCTGCTGGTGACCCAGGCCCTGTGCGATGTCTGCGCGGTGGCTGAGGCCGAAGTGCAGGAAGCGTCCTGTCGTCTGCCGGGACATCCGCGCGTTTTGAACCTGGAGCCGATGTCTCTGTCCGACGTATTTGAGACACTGCGGCAGGTCGGGGTTGCCACTGGCCGGGAGGCAAAGGCTGACGAGGTTGTAGAGGCCCTGGAGCACCGTGTGGAGGCGGTGAGGGTACGGACGGCAGCGATTACCCCACAGGATCGCCCCCGAGTGGCGTTTTTGGAATGGATCGACCCTCCCTTCAGTGCAGGCCACTGGAATCCGGCACTGATTGAGATGGCGGGCGGCGAAGATATATTCGGCACGTCGGGCCTGCCTTCGCGCACACTCCTCTGGGACGAAATCGTGCGGGCACAGCCCGACGTGCTGTTTCTCTCCTGCTGCGGATTTACTCCGGAGCGTACTTTGCAGGAAATGCCGCTTCTGGAGAAGCAGCCAGGGTGGGCGAGCCTGCCCTGCGTTCGAAATGGCCGTGTCATCGTGTCTGATGGCAATGCCTATTTCAGCCGTCCCGGCCCGCGCCTTGTAGACAGTTTAGAGATATTGGCACACGCACTCCATCCCACCGTCCATCCGCTGCCGGTGAGCCTAAAGGCAGGGTATCACCCGTTTCTAAGTCCTGTCTCCTGAAGCTCTTTCGATTTGTTAGTCAACTGGTAAAGAGTGTGCGATCAGACCAATCTTCCAGAAGCTGTTTGAGGTAATCGGGTGTCACGAAAGTCAGCCAGCGAGCTTGCCCGTCGTCCAGCCTCACGCTGACATCGACACAATTATTCGTCTCATCCAGATTGCTGAGTTCATCATGAACGACGTCGTCAAAGCGCCAGTCCACCAGTACGGACAGTGTCACCATAGATCTTGACCTATGCTTTCTGCTCATTTAGGCCGAGCAGTTCGTACTGCTGGCCCCATGCCACCTGAGGCTCGGGCCCGGCACGAAGTTCTCAATCAGGACGGTGATGCAATACGCCATAACGACCACGACTACAAATTCCGGAGAATAGGGTTTACTGCCGCCGGCGGAGGTAGGAAGCGGAAATCCGCATCTCCTCGCGGTACTTGACGACCGTCCGGCGGGCGACCGAGAGGCCGCGTTCGGCGAGCGCATCCACCAGGGCCTGATCGCTGAGGGGATAGCCAGGGGCTTCCGCTTCGACGAGGGAGGCGATCGTTCCTTTGATGGTCACGGCATTTTCGAAGAAGATGTCGAAGGAGACGACATCCTGCGAGGGGAGCTGCACATACTTGTAGAGCAGGGCGCGGCTGACTGTGGACTCGTGCATTTCCACCAGCTTGGCAAGGCGCGTCCGGGTGAACGGGCGCAGGAAGCTGCGCTGCCCCGTTTCCAGGAAGCCCTGCTGGTTTTCAATCAGCGCCAGGGTGATCTTCTGGATCGTTCGCCGCCGCTGCTGAAGGTTCTTCAGGAACATATTCGCCCGCTCGACATAGGCCATGACATGTTTCTGATGGTCGGCAGAAAGACGAACCCCGCCATCGTGGGCCGGTTCGCCGCCGCTGCGACTGGTCTTAATCGCATCGTACAGGCCGCGGTAGTAGGGATTGATCTGCAGAGCGGTGTTCTCGAAGCCGAGGACCTCCACGGTAAAGCCAGTTCCGTTGCGTTTGATGATGACGTCGGGCCGAATCGGCTTGCTCTGCCCGTTCATCCGGTGATCCCAAGGCTGGCGAAAAGAAGCCGCTGGATTTGGGTTCAGCTTCTTGATGAATGCCAGAGCGGTTTCGATCCGCGCCGCGGGGACACCCAGGCGGCGGGCAAGAGACATCTGACGGTGCTGAATCAAGGCCGTCCAATGCTCGGAAAGCAGAATGAATGCAATAGCATCGTAGCGACTCTCGTCGCCTTCCTCCCGCAGATGTCGCATCTGGAGCAGAAGGCACTCCTGAAGGTCACGGGCACCAACCCCTGGCGGGTCACACGCCTGGAGGCGATCGATACCCCGGAGGATCTGGCCGCAGGGAACCTGCAGAACTGTACACGCTTCATCGACATCGACCTGAAGCCAGCCACGATCGTCTAGGCTGTCCACAAGGTACTCGGCGATTTGTTTTTCCTCAGTGGATTCTGCGGTTGCGCGGAGATGCAGGAGAAGCTGATCAGACAGAGTGGTTTGAGAGTGGACAAGAAGCAGAGGATCAAAATCACTGCCGCTTCCTTCTTCTCCGCCTGCCTGCCCGAATTCACTATCACTCTGAGCGGTTCGCCGCTCGTCTTCCGCCGTATCGTTGCCGTTACCGGCCAGCATCGCCTGGCTTTCCGCCAGAGAGGGACCAGAATCGCCGTCGTCTTCACTGCTTGTGGAAAGAGGATGTCCCTCGCGGCTGAAAGGACAATGCGCACAGGAACCGATTTGGCTGCCGGGGCACAGACGGCAGCTGCTCTCAGGCGTGAAATCTTCCTCGACACAGTCGAGAGCCGGATTCTCCTGCTGCTCCAGCTCAATCACCTGCTGCAATTCCAGTGTGGAGCATTGCAGCAGGGCATTAGCCTGAATCAAGTGCGGTGCAAGTCTCTGCACCTGTACCTGACGCTGTGAGTTATCCTGACGTAGCTGCACGGTACGGGTCGCCTTTCAGGGATGTGCAAAATTAGGTGGTCTGCAAATACCCCGTTCTTCTATCCCCATTGTCGGCAGAACTAGAGTGCGTGTGTAGGGAACTACTCTATTCGCACTCCCCTGTTTTACCCTCAAATTTTCTAAGTTATCTGTGACCGACAACACAAAATCGCAGTTTCTACAGCTTTGTCTGGAAGTAGGCGATGGTATCTTTTAGGCCTTCTTCCAAAGTAACCTTTGGATCCCAGCCAAGAAGAGCACGTGCTTTGGTGATGTCGGGACGGCGCTGCTTCGGATCGTCGGCGGTCGGCAGCGGAAGATGAATGATCTTGCTGTCGCTGCCAGTGGCTTTCAAAATTTCCTCCGCGAATTGCAGCATGGTCCGCTCGATCGGGTTACCGACATTGATTGGGCCAGACTGTTCCGAGATGGACAGCTTGTAAATACCGTCAATTAAATCCGAAACGTAGCAAAACGAGCGGGTCTGCTTGCCATCTCCAAAGATCGTCAGCGGCTCGCCGCGCAGGGCCTGGCTGATAAATGCCGGGACGACACGCCCGTCCTTGATCCGCATTCGAGGGCCATAGGTATTGAAAATTCGGACGATTTTCGCATCCATGTCGAACTTTCGGCGGTAGGCGAAGGTCACGGCTTCGGAGTACCGCTTGGCTTCGTCGTATACGGCGCGGGTACCATGCGGGTTGACATTGCCGAAGTACTCTTCCGGCTGCGGGTGAACGGTCGGGTCGCCATAGACTTCAGACGTAGAAGCAGTCAGGAACCGTGCGCCTTTTTCCCGCGCCAGTTCCAATGTGTTGTGTGTGCCGATTGAGCCGACCAGCAGCGTTTCCAGGGGCAGTTCCAGATAATCTACTGGGCTGGCCGGGGACGCAAAGTTATAGACCAGGTCTACTGGACCTGGAACGGTGTAGGGCTGAATGATATCAATGTCAAGGTACTCGAACTTGGGGTTATCACTCAGATGAGCGATATTGTCCCGACTGCCAGTGACGAGATTATCCACTGCAACCACATCGTACCCTTCAGCCAAAAGCCGATCGCTGAGGTGGGATCCGAGAAATCCGGCTCCTCCGGTAATTACTGCACGCGCCATTGTTTAAGATTTTTCCCCTTCAGCGTCACAAGACCAAATATATTTATGCTTGATTTCATTATAATGCTACTTTGTATCCCTGTCAAGGAAGCAAGCATATCTCTTCTGGCGAAATTTGCGCCGAGAGGGTTCAACTGAAATCGTGATTTTGGCGTATACTCTCATATATGGTACTTTCAAAACGTTTCCAATTCGTGTTTTTACTGCTGTCTCTGCTGAGTCTGCCCGGTTATGCGGCTCCTCCCAGCCTTGGCGGGAATGCTCAGGGGATCACCGTGAACCTCCCTGACCCTAAGCTTCCAGGGAAGCTGCTCTGCGAGATCCACGCGGATTCGGCGTCGGGCCAGAGCGCCGGGAATGGCTTTCTAGGGCAAATGCGCAACGTCCATGCTCGACTTTATCAGCAGGGGCGGCCCTCTGCGACACTCGATGCGCCCCAGGCGACCGGTAACAGTGTGGGCAAAAGTGTGGTCGTGACCGGTACGGGGCGGGTCACGGTGATCTCCCTTTCTCAGCCCGGCACGAAACTTCTGGCTGATACGGTTGTCTGGTATGCCAGTATCAATAAACTTCAGGCCACGGGCCATGTCTTCTACCGGGACGGAAAAAGCGGCGCGACGATGACTGGCCCACGCCTGATAGCCGATACAAAGCTGAAATCCGTGCAGATCGTCTCCGGCCATGCAACGGCGCGTTTGTAAATCAAAATATGCACAAATTACACCAAACACTCATCCTGAAAACATTCATTCTGACGACAGCTATTGTTTATGCTTCACATCTGCCCCTGCTCGCGCAGACCGACCCCGACAAGCCCGCCGCGCGGGTGAGCCTCGGAAAAGTCGATGTCGACTTTCAATACGGCAAGCTCACTCCCGGCCTGTGGCATTTGATCGGGCGGGTCAAAATGACCACGGAAAACTATGATCTAACCGGGGAAGACCTGAGCATCGTCTTTGCGGGCGGCAAAGCCGGTGCGTCATCTCTGGCCAAAGCGACGGCGAACGGCAATCCGGCGGCGGGGATTCAAGTTCATGCTAATATCCGGCAGCCACTTCAAGGCCAGGCCTATGTGATCACAGCAGATCACGCCGTGTATCTCCCGGACAATTCGCGACGGGGCGGCGGCTCGATGACCTTTACCGGCCATGTCAAGATCGTCACCAAGTCTGGCTTTCTTGCGGAGCCTTCCGTTTCGACCACTGATCGCGCAACGCTTTTGCTTGGGGCGGATACAGTTTTGTACCCACAGCTCGAAACCGGCCCGGCGCATATCACGCTGACACCGGCGCAGTAATTCTCACTTAATATTATGCCAATTTTACGCGCCGAAGGGCTGCAAAAAACTTACAAAAGCCGCAAAGTCGTCAATGGGGTGTCCGTCGAGATCGCCCCCGGCGAGATCGTCGGCCTGCTCGGGCCGAATGGGGCGGGCAAAACGACTTCATTCTATATGATGGTCGGTCTGGTCAAGCCGGACGGCGGCACGGTATGTCTCGATGACCAAGATATTACACATCTGCCGATGTATCGACGCGCCCATGCGGGGATCGGCTACCTGGCCCAGGAACCGAGCGCGTTTCGCGGGCTGACCGCTGCCGAGAACATCCTGCTGGTGCTGGAGCTGATGCCGAATATGTCTCGTGCCCAGCGGCAGGAGCGGCTGGAAGAGCTGCTGGAGAGCCTCAAAATCACCGGGCGGCGCGACCTTCTGGCGAGGCAGCTCTCCGGCGGCGAGCGGCGGCGTGTCGAAATTGCCCGCGTTCTCGCCACCCGTCCGGCGTTTATTCTGCTGGATGAGCCGTTTACCGGGGTCGACCCCATCGCCATCGAAGATTTGCAGCTGATTATTGCGGAGCTGAAAACGCAGGGCATCGGCATACTGATCACCGACCATAACGTTCATGCGACGCTCGCCATTACCGACCGAGCCTACATTATCTCGGAAGGGCAGATCAAGACTTCCGGCACGGCCGAAGAGCTGATCCGTGATCCCATCGCTCAGAAATATTATCTTGGCCAGAATATGTCCCTCGCGATGCGGCGCGGGACGAGCGGGACGATGACAGAATGAACTTATTTCGCGTGAAGCTGCTGGACAAGCTCATTTTGCAGGATCTGGTTCCCAAGTTCCTGCTTGGTGTGGGGATGTTCTCAACCCTGTTTTTCGCACTCGGACCGTTGATCGCCGCCGCGCGCTTTATCGAGCAGGGGGTCCCGGCCTGGGTGGTGGTGGCATTTATCGGCTGGGATTTTGCAGGCTTCGTCTCTTTCACCTTTCCGCTCGGCATGCTCATTGCGGCCCTGCTGAGCTTCGAGCGGCTATCGCGGGAGAGTGAGGCAGTGGCCCTCTTCGCAGGCGGTATTCCCTTTCGGCGACTGATGGTTCCCGTAGCCGCTGTTGGAATGGCGGTGAGTCTCATCGGCTACCTGTTCAACGACCGCGTAGCTTCGTATGCTAACCAGCGCGTTTCGGATATCAAGGAGCACCGGGGCGAAATTATCGGGGAGACGACTAAGCCGTTCCATTTCGAGAACCGCACCGAGGGGCGGCTGCAGGCCGTGGTTGAGGTCGAAAAGGGCTACGACGTTCAAGCGAAGGCTCTGCGCCAGGTCTCCATCACCGTATATGATGTTGCTGGGCGTCCGAGTCAAGTTTTTTATGCCGACCGGGCAAAGTCACTCGGCAACGGTTTCAAATCCTGGACTCTTTTCGATGGCCGCTCGACAGATGTGACCTCGGGGATCACGACTAATTTCAAGGAGCTGGAAACAAATGAAGTGGGCAAGACGCCGGAGAATATGACGTTTTTGCAGCGTGACCCGGAGACGCTGAACTTCCACGATCTACAGCAGCAGATCAATCAGCTTAAGAGTGGTGGGGGTGACAGTGCGGAGGTACGCAATGCTGAGGTCAGCCTCTGGTTCAAAGTCTCACTGCCCTTCTCGTGCCTGGTATTCAGCCTTGTGGGTGCGCCGCTGGGGATGCGTTCCCCGCGCTCCTCAAAGATCAGCGGCGCGGTCTGGGCATTGCCGATCATGCTGGGGTATTATGTCATCTATATGACCATGAGCAGCGCTGCCCGCGGCGGCGGCATTTCGCCAGTACTTGCCGCGTGGCTGCCGAATTTACTGGGCCTCGGGGTCGGCTCAGCCTTGATCTGGAAGGCGTCTCGCTGATATGGGTTCTGTAGTCCTCTTTGCCCTGGTGCTTTTCGTTATGGGCGGTGTCACCGCCTATATGGGAGATAAGCTCGGCAGCTATATCGGCAAAAAGCGGCATTCCAGCTTTGGACTGCGCCCACGCCACACGGCAATGCTCTGGACTGTGGTTTCTGGTGGGGCAATCGCCGTTGGGACACTAGCTCTGCTGTTCATTCTGGACAACACTGTGAAAACCGCGCTGCTGGAAGGCCCTGAGCTGGTCGCGCAGAAATCTCTGCTCGAGCATCAAAATACGGCATTGACACACCGGAATTCCGTCACGGAGCAGCTGGCTCAAGCGGACAATCTCCGGGCGATGTCGGCGCAGAAAAATGCCGATGCCGCGCAGCAGGCGCTGGGAACTGTCTCCGGGGAATTGAAGCGGGCCAAGACGATTTTGACCCAGAGCCGATTAAAGCTTTCTACCAGTGAAGCCCGTTTGACCGCGCGACAGACCGCTCTGGTCGCCGCCAAGTCCCAGCTATCTGCCGCTCGCCTTAGCCTGGTCGGCACGCACGCCGATCTGGCCCGAGCCGAAGACCGTGTACATCTGGCGCGCCGAGGTGTCGAAACCGCACAGTCACAGTTCCGGCTTGCCCGAAGCCAGGCCTTGCAGGCGGACAAAGAAGTACTACGGGCCAGCCGCAACCTTCTGGCCCTGGGAATACGTCAGGACAAATTGCACACGGAGAATGTCCGGCTCGTGCAGCAGAATTTACAGCAAAAGAGTCTTCTGCAAAATTCGCAGGGCCACATGCTGATCTTTCGGCGGGAAGAAGAGCTGGGCCGAACGATTGTCTCTTCCCGGCAGTCCTCCGACTCCCTGCGCCGGGAGCTGGCCGTTTTCCTAGACCAGATTGAATTGTCAGCACGTCAGCGGGGGGCAGGCGGACTGGATAATTCTCCGGCTCTCGTCATTCCTAACTCCACAGCAGATGCGGAAGGGGATGCGGCGGCCCGGGAAGCGGCCCTCGATGCGCTGACCCAGAATATCGCCGACCAGAGCGGTACAATGCCGAGCATCGTTGTGGTCGCCGCTGCCCGCTTCAACACATTTCGGGGTGAGGCCGTGAAAGTGGACTTGCGGCCATTCTCCAACATTTTGGTCTTCGCCAAAGATACGGTTATCGCAGAAAGTGTCATCGATGGCACGCAGCCGGACGACATCATTCTGAGGCGCCTGCAGGCATTCCTCGTGGAGCGTGTTCGTCCGGTCGCACTCAGCCGGGGGATCATTCCCGTATTTGATCCCGAATCCGGCGAAGCACAGGTGGGCCAGCCGATTGACAGTGTGACCTGGCTGGCCCGAGTCAAGCAGATCCGGGCCCTCGGTGTGAATGCCCGCGTGACCGCTTTTTCGTCCGAAGACACATTCAGTGGTGATTTACTACACCTGGATTTAAAAGTGACGGGGCAGGAGGATCCGGCGGGCTCTCGAGTGCCGATGGAGGGGGTGGGGCGGTGATGGAACCCACCCCGCAGCGAATTAGGGACTCATTCCGACACTTCGGAACCCACCCCGCAGCAAGCTGCGACCCTCCCGAAACGGGAGGGTCGGCGGGAAGTGGACAAAGTGTTTGTCAATAAGACGAAAAGCTTTTTCTGAAAGCTCTATTCAATAGACCAAACTCAACAGATATTCACCCG
>JANXMY010000037.1 GCA_025354405.1 Armatimonadota bacterium | reverse complement strand
GCTTACAAATATCACTAAACTTCACACTTTTCCACTGTCCATTGAAAGGACACAGCTATGAAACACGCAATTTCTCTCTCACTCGGAATCCTTGGAATGTCAGTTTTGATGCCGCTTACGGCTTCTGCCCAGAACTATGGCGGGTCTGTGGTAAATTCCAGCCACCTCTCAACTAATGCGTTTTTCAGCGATTCATCGGCTTCTCTCGGTCAGCCCACCACGCTGGTAAACGACACTTTTGGGGATCTCTACCATGCTTCGATGGTGGAGCCTGCCTACGGAAAAGACCAGGTAACGGCGAAAAACCTGCTCACGGGCTTTGACAGCTCCGGAACTGGCCAGCTGACGGTTCAGATGACCGCCCCAATCACGCATTCGGCGACCTCGTGGTTTGGCCAGGACTTTATTCTTTTCAGCAACCAGGGATTTATCGGCAAGACTGGCTATGCGTCAGATGGCACCGATATGTCTACTTACCAGATCGCAGATGGATCAACGTTTGGGACACTGCCCCAGGTGAGTGTCAGTGCCGATGGGGTGACATTTTACAGCGTTGCCCGCTCCAGTACGGTGCTGTTCCCGGAAAACCCCTATCACTGGGATGGCCTAACTGCCACTTCCACCGCCGCCGCCGGATGGGGAGCTTTGAATGATTTCACCAAGCCGGTAGATCCCACGCTGACCGCCGCCAGTTTTGCCAATCAGACGGTCGCGTTTGCCGACAACACCCTCTACAACGGCTCAGCCGGGGGGACTTCCTATTCGTTCTTCGGCCAAACACCACTGACGACGATCGACTACGTCCGGTTCTCGGCGAACCCCACCGGCTCAGGCGGGATCATCGATGGGATTGCCGCGGTTGGCTCCGCGCCCGTACCAGAAGCCAGTACACTCGTCGCGTTCCTGATCGGCCTGATCGGCCTTGCTGCCACCGCCTACCGGCGCCGCAAGACAAGCGCGATCGCAGCCATTGCAGTCATTGGCCTCTCGGTCATTCTGCCGGGCAGTGCTCATGCCCTGTCATTTACACCGCAGATCACTCAGACTGTCGGCACCGGCAGCAACGAGTCATTTCTTACTCTGGACTTTCAGGATGGCACGACCGATCACAACTCTGCCTTCGGCTACTTTTATGACGGCGCAAAGACCGGGGCAGATATGCTTGCGGCACTTACGGCGGGAACCAGTCTGAATATCGGCTATTATTCAGGCTACGGTCCAGGGGATCCTTCCGGCGTCCTGGTCAATAGCTTCAGCCTGAACGGCCACACCAAGACGGGTACGAACACGGACTACTGGTCTTACTGGCTTGGCTCGGACGGGCAGACATGGAATTATTCCGGAGTCGGTGCGAGTGGACGATCCCTCACCAATGGTTCTTGGGACGGCTGGAGCTGGGACGCCAACAATTCAAATCTTGCGCCGCTCACACCGGCCGCTGTGCCGGAATCCAGCACGGCCTGCCTATTTGCAGCGGGCCTGATCGGCCTTGCATGCACTGCTATTCGAAAGCCTACAGCACGAGTCTAAACGAAACATTTTGGAAAGGGGATAGGCCAGTGGCCTATCCCCTTTTCTGCTATTTATTTTTCTTGTTTTGGGCTATTCGCTTTTCTTGTTAGATATATCAGAACTCACGCTTGTACGGAAGGATATTGCGGCTAAGAAAAGGTACTTCCTTTGGTCCCCTTGTGAAAAAGCATAACGGAACCGATAGCATAGTATACAATGGTGTTCACAAGATAATTTTTGGAAGTAGGTTCGACGCTTGGATAATTTAGCAGTACTCGATTTACCCAATCCCACTTTGCCCCGACCCTCTTTGACCAATCTCACGGTTTTACCGCACACAGTCCGGGAATTTGGCGTGGAGGCACGCAAGTCCGGCAAAGCTTGGGAGGCGGCATTCAACGGCCCAATCCAGTCTTTTGACGACCCGGCAACTGGGACAGTTACGTATGCGGTCACGGTAAGACTCTCACGCCTCAAAGACCCAGTCTCCCGCGAACTATATTCTACCAACCTCTTATTTTATCTTACCCCGGATGAAATGTTCGGGATGCACAATGTTTACGACATGGCCCGGGAGTATCCCTTCACTCGAATCCGCGGACCGCGGACTTCCGTACCGCACTGCCCCCCGCGTGACGGAAAACTGTGGTACGATGCCAACCCGGAAGGCGTGATTATGGAGGACCTGCGTCTGGCCCCGAGCGTCCTGCCCGATGGTCGTGCCGGATTTTTCGTGACTGGCCAGGGATATCGGGGGAAAGTCATGCTGCCCAGCGGCCAATTCATCCACGATGTCGGCGTCTATGGCGGCTACCTCGATCCGGCGGAGCGTCTGGGTCAGCTTGAGCTGCAGCACCTCTTCGGCGGCATCGAGTTCGTCGAGGGGAAGACCGGCTCGGAGGATGATTTATTTTTGCAGGAGCTAGGCGAGGGCATCTGGGCAAAAGGAATTATCGGAAACACGACCGACGAAGTGCATGTCGAGTCCTATAAGAACTCTGTACGCTTGCCGTCACCTAACGGCAAAACCCTCATCGGAGCACGCTCCATGAGCGAAACGAAGCTGCTTCCCTACTTTGGGAGCGAATCCGCGGATGGCCTGGGCGACTATGGCCTGTGCGGCTTTATCGAGCACCTCCCCCACGCGATCGGACCGGAGCTATGGGAGCGTGTCCACCGGGTCGGCCTCGGCAGCAACTTCGTGGAATGCCGGGAGCTGGGCGGATACCTAGGCCTGATTCATGTCGTGCTGGAGAAGAATAACCCCGATTACCCCGAAACGCTCGATCCCGCCCATCCCGGTATTGAGGAGCAGTACGAAGGCTGGATGGTCTGGCTGGATTTTGACGCAAACGGCGGCCCGATGGTGAAGTCCTGTCTCCGCGCGATCACACCGGACGATGTCCCCCACTGCTATCAGGGTGCCGGCGAGCTGTTCGATACAAAGCGGGTCGCATTCCCCATCTCCCTGTACCGCTCCGGCGACCACCTGGAAGCAGGTTACGGCTGGGGAGACCGCGCCCTGTTCCAGGCCCTTTTCGATTATAATACAGTGCTGGAGAGATTGGCGCTAAACTAGGGATTGATGCGGATAGAAGTTTCTTTGTTTGCCGGTTCGATCAGAACCGGCTGACCGGATTCATAGAATACCGTGCGCACCCCGGCGAACTTAGGAGGCAGCGGTCCACTGGCCCGAAACTCCGCAGAATCTCCAGGCAGCAGCGGGCTGACAGTCATGTACCCGCTGATTTTATAGACGCCGCGGCCTGAAGCATTCACCAAGGTTGGCGTCACTTGGGTGTACGTGAGGGGCGCGCTCCCGGTGTTCGTGATCTTCCCGCGAACAGTCACCCCTCCGGCAGCCCGAATCACCTTCTGCCACTCCATCCGAACTCGATAGGATGGAGTGACAATCGACTGCGCCCGCACCACCGGCACGAGGGACTGACCCACGGCCAGGGTCGCCGCACAGGCGGCAGCGGCAAGAGTAAATGGGGAAATATTCATAACAACGGGACTCCTCTCTTTCCTATCGGCTGATTTCGCCCCGATCTTCAATCTCTTGTCCGAAAGCCTTGACAGAGAGCTGGGAAATCGGCTATTATAGGATATCTGCGGAGAGTGCTCGGCAGCGTATCACGGGGTGTAGCTCAGCTTGGTAGAGTGCTCGGTTCGGGTCCGAGAGGCCGCAGGTTCAAGTCCTGTCACCCCGATTGCAATTTGACACACAGCCCAGGAATATCCTGGGCTTTTTCTCATTTGTGGAGGAAGAATGCGTTTACTTCTACCCCTGGCCCTGCTCTTGTCTTTCCCGCTTACCGCAGCCATGGCAGACAGCCCCCGTCCCACGATCCTTCGTATTGGACTGGACCACTCCTACCGGCACTCCACCACACTCCTGCTCTCCTCCGATCAGCCCTTTACTCTCACTGACCCACTTAACAATCACCCTATAGCGCATGGGGGCAAGAGCGTCATCTACAAAGTGACAGCTCTGCCCACCGGCATCACGCTCGCACGGGTAGATGACCTAAACGATACCCCGATCACCGCCGGACTTTCAGCACTGAGCGTGCTGCCCGGAGGGGCGGAATTTGTCAAGATCGCACGCCTTGACAGTCGCCCTCTCGGCTCGAAGGGGCTGCCCTGGCATCGATATCGCGGTTTTTTGACGGTTCGGCGCGAAGCAGACAGCACGATGCGCGTTATCAACACCATTCCACTGGAGCCATACTTGTACGGCGTCATTTCGGCAGAGATCGGCTCTCATGTTCCAATCGAAGCCATGAAAGCGCAAGCGGTTGCCGCGCGGACCTACGCACTCAAAAACCTAGGGAAATGCAGCAAAGACGGGTTTGATCTCGACGATACCACGCGCTGCGAGGGATATTACGGGGTAGAGGGGGAAACCACACTCTGCAGCGCGTCGGTAGATGACACGCGTGGGCAGGTGATGACCTATCATGGGCAATTAATCGATGCCCCCTACTCTACTGACAGCGGCGGCGTCACTGCCTGCGATACAAATGGCGACTGCCCCTATCTCTGCGCGGTTCGCGATGCCGACCCGACCGACGGCCGCGAGTACGCCGACACCGGGAAATATCACACCTGGTCGCAGACTTTCACCGCCGCGCAGATTGAGGCGCTGCTGGGGAGAGACCCGCGGACACATGTTGATAAGTTCGTTTCTCTGAATTTAGACGGGCTGGATGCTTCCGGGAGAATTGTTCGGGCCACCGTAACGGGAGCCGATGGGACGCTTCATACGGTGACTGGGCCGCAGCTTCGGCAGATACTAGGGTATGACGTTTTGCGGAGTACGCGACTCACACTCACGCGGACAACAGACGGAAGTTACCGATTCGATGGCCGGGGCTGGGGGCATGGCCTGGGGATGTCACAGGACGGGGCAGTCGCAATGGCCGGACCGCGTTACCATAAAACGTATCTCGAAATCCTGCGGCACTACTACACGGGAATAACGCTTGTTTCCATCGCAGCGCTGCCTAAGGAGCAGACTGCTCGGCGTGGCTTTTAATTGCTTCGAGTATCTTCTGCGTGTTGCTCTGCATCAGGCGGGCAACAACTGCTTTCAGCAATGGCCCGATCAGCGGAATATCAAGTTCGTAGTCAATCGCTGAATGGAACACGGTCGTCTCGCCATCGGCCGTAAATGTCCAGAGACCGCCGTAAGCGGTATAGTCGCCCTTCAGCTGCTGGAACCGGCACGTATGCGCTGCTTCATCCCAAAGATCCTCTTCCGTCCAGCGTACCTTCAGCTTGAAGTCCGATGCCACCGCGACCCAGTCCGTCACCATTCGGCTGCCATCAGAGCTGCGCTCGCTGATCACCACACTTTCTACATCCGGCATGAACTGCGGGAACGATTCGGCGTCCCGCGCCAGTGCAAACACTTTCTCCAGCGAGGCATTGATGGAAACACGATTTTCGATATGGGGCATGGGGTGCTCTTAGCTTCTGAAACTTGGCTCTTAAAACGCCATCTGCCGGACTAAGCCTACGACTTTACCGACAATCTCCACGTTCTCGTGGTACATCGGCTTCATCCGCTTGTTGGCGGGCTGCAGGCGGATCCGAGCCTTTTCTTTATAGAAACGCTTGACGGTTGCTTCATTGTCGATCATAGCGACAACGGTCTCACCATTGTTTGCCGTCGGCTGACGGCGGACGACCACAAGGTCTCCCTCATGGATGCCGTCCTCGATCATGCTGTCCCCGACGACGCGCAGCATGAAACCCTCGCCGTTGATAAAGTTGGAGGGCAGTGGAAAAACGTCTTCCACATCTTCCACAGCCAGTCGCGGCTTGCCGGCGGCGACAGTCCCGATGATCGGCATCTGGATCACAGGCCGGCTTCGCGGACGGTTATCTTCTCCATCACTGCACGCCACCAGCTTGATCGCCCGGGTCAGCACTGCATCACGCACAATGTGACCCTGCTCTTCCAAACTCTTCAAATGCGCATGCACCGTGGACGACGATGACAAGCTGACCGCTGTTCCGATTTCGCGCACCGTCGGCGGATAGCCATGCGCATCCATGTGCTGCTGAATACAGGTTAAAATCTGCTTCTGACGCGCGGAAATTGGTTTTGACATTGTGTATTCCCTCCACAGAAGCCGAAATCGGCACGAACAAAAACAAGTGTTCGGCAACGGATGTTCGGCTTGTGCGGTTATTATAGCACGAGAATAGACATTTGACAAGTGGTTATGTATGAAAGTGATTATGCGCGGTGCAGAAATTCCAACTGCTTCTGAAAAAAGAAATTGACCGCCGCCTGACCCTCCGACCCGATGTCTTCCGAAAAGCTGTTCACATAAAGGTCAATATGGGCGCGAACGACTTCCGGGTTCAGATCCGACGCATATTCCCGGCAAAGGGCAAAGGCTTCGGCATCATGCGTTTGCGCCCAGCGCAAACTTTCCCGCACCGCCTCGGCCAGATGCGCCTGATCCAGCCCCTTTCGTGCGGCGATCGCGCCCAGAGGAATAGCAAAGCTGGTCTCCCGCTCCCAGAAGTCGCCTAAGTCCTGCAGCAAGTGCAGACCATCGGCGGCGTAGGTGAAACGCTTTTCATGGATCACTACCCCCTGAGCCCCCGGTGTCGTCAGAAGCTCGGCATACAGCGTATCGAATGCCAGAAACCGTTTGTGCAGAGGCCGACCGGCGTAGAAGTCCAGCAGGAAATTAGCCGTCGTGAACTCCCCCGGAACCAGCACTTCACCGTCCGGATCCCAGCCGCCCCCATTCGAGAGCAGCAGTGGCCCGACCCCGCGCCCCAAAGCCCCGCCGTTGGGCAGTAAGTCGTAGTTTTCCCGGCAGTGGACGAAGTTCGCATAGCTGATCTTCACCACATCGATCGCTCCGGCCTGCGCCCGGGCATTGAGTGTCTCGACGTCCTGATAGTCCACGCGAAAATCCAGTCCCTCAACCTGAACTTTCCCCAGCAGCAGGCCGCTGAAGATATATACATCGTTGGGGCAGGGCGAAATGCCTAAAGTTAATTCCGTCATCACAGCTTCTCCCGACTAATTTTGAAATATTCCTGCAGCCGTTCCAGTGCCAGCCCAATATTCTCAGGCCGCATATCCCGCCGCGAAGCAAAGTTGCTGATGGCCCGGATCTCGCACACCGGGACTCCCAGCGTTGCGCCTGCCTGAGCCACCGCAGCCCCTTCCATCGTCTCGAAGGCCGCTCCGAACAGCTTTTCCCGCCGTAGTCCCGTCTCCTCCGTGCCCGTGCAGGAATTGACCGTGCAGCCGGGCCGAACGGGTAAATCGGCAAACTCAGCAAATTGACTCAGCTCCAATGGCTCCCGGTAAAACGTCCCCCACTCCGCCTCGCCGACAAAGCGAAAGCCCGGCGCCTCCGGCAGCTCGAAGCCGACATCGCCGTATACTTCAGAGCCGCCCATCACTACATCTCCGATCGCTAGCCCACTGCCTGGGTAGGCCCCGGCAATGCCGATATTGAGAACCCGCGCCGGACGCATGCGCCCCAGCGCTTCCAGCGTCCGCGCCAGTGCTAATGGAATTCCGACCCCGGTGACGAGAAGCTCTATTCCCTCAGATGGCACGCCGAATGCTGTCAGTTCCCGCTCCGTCGCCGCGCAGATCAGGAGTTTAGAATTCTTGGCAGGATCACCCAACTAGCTCTCCCTCCAGCAGCCCGTACACATGCTGATCCCGCCAGCCGCGCTCCGGGTGCTGCACCACATGCCGCAGCGTTCCCTCCTGCCGAAACCCCAATCGGGACAGTACGCGCTGACTGCCGATGTTCTCCACATCCACATAGGCCGAAAGGCGGTGCAGACCGCCGGGGCCGAGGGCGTGGGACGCCAGCCTATGCGCCGCTTCCGTCATCAGACCCTGACCCTCGAAATCCGTCCGCAGCATATACCCCAGCTCCGCACAACGCGCCGACGTGTCGATCTCCATCAGTCCGACCCGCCCGACCAGGCTATAGGCATGGGTCAAAACGACATACTGCGACGTCGTCCCGACCGCCATCGCCTCTTCTATCCGGCGGCTATACTCTCGCACAGAGTCCAGATTGGCCTCCCGTGCCCAGGTAAACCAGCGGGAAAACGATTCGCGAGAAACGCTGATCATTCGGGTGACTGCTTCGCTGTCACCAGCTGTCATCGGGCGGAGAATCAAACGGGGTGTTAACAGCACGGGGAGCAGCGGCGAAATCATGCGTTTATTGTACCCCGTCTTCGACACGCCGAGTTGGAACCACAACGTAGCCATCCGTCATATCTCCAAGGACTTCCGCCCCACTTCCCCCCCGCTGCCAGTACCAGAGGACGATGCAGGCACAGCTCAGGGCATCCAGCCCGTCCTCCGTCCGTTTCAGCCCGCCACCGATCCGGCCTGTGAAGTCCGCCGGTGGCCAGTCATTCGGTAAGTCGAGTGCCAACTCTTCCGCGAGAAGCCTCAAGTGCCGTGCGTACTCTCCAAACGCCGCCCAGCGGCTTGGATAATCCCTCCCCGGCTTGTTTTTATACTTCAGCGTCCGCGCCAGTCCAAACAATTCGATATGCGCGGGATGTGGAAACACTTCCATTGCCTGACGCACCCCTAACTGCCCCGGCAGACTCAAATACGGGTCATGCGCGATCTCCAGTTGAGCCAGTCGCTGCAGCAGCCGCTCTCCGCGCACGTCACCCCCAAAGATCGTCCGGTTCGCCGGGTGTGCCCCCGCCTGGAACCGCGCATACCGCCGCCCCAGTTCTGTCTCACAGGGTCGTTTACCGGTCTCATTTGGCACCAGCAAGGGCGCATCCACCCCTAGCAGCAGCCCCTCCAAACCGGCTTCCGCATCCCAGCGCTGCACCCACGCCAGAATATCTTCATCATCCCCCAGCGTCTCGGTAACGTCCAGCAAACTCGCCCGCACTCCGTCCCAAAACAAAGCGCACCCACCGCTTGTATTCTTCGGCCCCCACGCCAGATCCAGCCCCAGAAATAACATAAAGACACTGTACCCGAAAGACCATAGGACAGATCTCTCCCTGCCACCTTCCACCTCCTTTCTTGGACACCCCAGAATTTGGTCGCAAGATCCCAACTTGTAGGGGCGCTGCTTGCCGCGCCCTTTTTGAGCTGCCGCGCCCTCTTTGAGTTGCCGCGCCCTCTTTGAGCTGCCGCGCCCTTTTTGAGCTGCCGCGCCCTCTTTGAGTTGCCGCGCCCTCTTCGAGTTACCTCAATCCATCTCCCCGATCTTCCTAAACGCAATCTTGTCCTCCGCCGTGTAGCTTACGGGCCGCACAGAAGCCATCGAGACTGTGCCGCGACCGTAGCGGGCATTGATGCCGTCCACTGCCCGTGCCGCTTCCAGCCGCTGTCGGTCCTCCCCGAATAGCGGCAGGGTGACCGCCGCGTTCGGCTGCAGGTCATACAGGACGACCCCTACCTGTTTCGGGACTGGGAACGGATGTTCTCCTAATTTCCGAAGCGCAGTTAGCAGAGTCCAGGTATCCCCGCACGCTGTCAGGCGACGTTTCGCCGTCCATGCCTGGCCGTCGATACTTCGCACATGCACTGAGATACCCCGTGCCTGATACCCATGATGCCGCAGCCGCTCGGCGGCTTTCTCCAGCAGGCGACCGATCACTGCGTCCGCCCCGCTCCGGGTCCGCAGCTCCGGTGGCAGGACATGGGAGTGGCCGACACTGCGCCGATCAGTCGGCGGCAGCGTGACGTGGTGGCCGCGGAGCTGATGCCACCAGCGCTCCCCTCCCACCCCGCCCCAGATCGCCCGCATCTGCGGCATCGATAGATCGTACATCTGCTCTGTCGTAAAAACACCCGCTGCCCCGAGCCTTGCTTCCATCCCCCGGCTGATTCCCGGAAAGTCCGTCAGCTTCATCCGAAAGAGCTTGTGCGGCAGATCGTCGTCATCGAGCACCACCAGACCGTTCGGCTTTTGCAGCTCCGCAGCGACTTTTGCCAGGAACGGGTTCGGCCCTAGCCCGACCGAGCAGTGCATACATTCCCCGACCTCCGATTTGATCCGGCTCTTGACCAGCTCTCCCAGCGCAATCGCATCCAGCAGACGTCGCTCGTTGGCCCACAGTTTGCAGACCATTTCATCCACCGACCACACTTCCGAGACCGGCAGGCAGCTTTCCACGGTCTGAATAATCCGTGCCCCATACTCCCGGTACGGCCCATGCTTCGCTTCAACCAGATGGATATTCGGGCACAGCCGCTTCGCCTCCGCCACACCCGTCCCCGTTTTGACCCCATAGGCCTTCGCCTCATAGGACGCCGCAATACAGCAGGTCGTATCCGTCAGCATCGGGACCACCGCCACCGGCTTCCCCCGCAGCTCCGGATGCTCCTGCTGTTCGACCGACGCAAAAAACGCGTTCATATCCAGAAAAAGCCAGCTGATCGCCATAGGGTAGACTTCCTTCTACTACTGCTCTGCCGGATTATAGCAAATGTCTACTATCCCTGTCAAGTGCTTGCCTGCTTATTTGAGGGGGTGTGAAGGGTATAATGAGAGCAAGTGAGAGAGTGTTAAATTCAGAGGAGCAAGGCCATGACAATCACACTGACACCCGAAATGCTGGCTCTGGACGAACTCAGTAAGATTTGCGTAGAAACGGTAACGCCTGATCCACTTATACCAAATTACTGATCATACCAAATTACTGATCAGTCGTGTTAAGCAAGGCTTTCAGAACCCACCCCGCAGCAAGCTGCGACCCTCCCGCCCCTGCTCCCCGGGCCTCGGCAGCGGGTACAACGGGAGGGCGAGCGGGAAAAGATTTGTTGACTATTGTCTTCTTAAAATAGGCTCTAAGTTTGGATGGCGAGACACGTTGTCCACTTCCAGTCCACCCTCCCGTTTCGGGAGGGTCGCAGCTTGCTGCGGGGTGGGTTCCGAAACAGCAGGGTCGCAGCTTGCTGCGGGGTGGGTTCCGAAACGGCAGAGTCGCAGCTTGCTGCGGGGTAAGTTCCGAAAGCCTTGCTTAACGTCAAATTACTGAATAATCGCGAGGAAAGAATGAGCATCCTAGAGGTCGAGCTAAAGCTCGAGACGCGGCATCGGCTGAACCGAGTGGCCGCAAGGCGCGGAGTGCCGACTTCGGAGCTAGTACAGGCCGCCGTCGAAAAGCTGCTGGAGGCGGAAGAAGTGGCGGAGAAGCCCAAGCATAGCATTATGGAGCTGCAAATATTGCTGCTAAGCGAATTGGAACTCTAAATGTCTGATCTTACTCACATCGACGAACACGGCAAAGCCCGCATGGTGGACGTTTCCGGGAAAGAAGCCACCCGCCGGGTCGCGACTGCCCAAGCGATTATCACGATGCTGCCGGAAACGGTGCACAAAATTTGTCAAAACGAACTCGCCAAAGGCGATGCCTTGGGGGTCGCCCGCATCGCCGGGATCCTAGCCGCGAAGCGGGTAGATGAGCTGATCCCCCTCTGCCATTCCCTGCCGCTGTCGGATGTCTCGGTAGACTTTGAGCTGGGGGACGGACAGATATTGGTCACGACTTCGGCGACGACACTTGCCCCGACGGGGGTTGAAATGGAAGCCCTGATGGCGGCGACTGTCGCCGCGCTGACAATTTACGATATGGCGAAGGCCGCCGACAAACGCATGACCATCGGCGGCGTACATCTGGTCTCGAAGACCGGAGGAAAGAGCGGCGATTTCAAATGGGAGAAATAATTTTATGGCAGAAGTAGTGAGAGTAGGTGTATTGACCATCAGTGACCGCAGCAGCCGGGGCGAGCGCGAGGATCTGTCTGGCCCGGCGATCAAAGCCGCGCTTTCCTCAGAGCACTTCGTGATCGCCCTGGAAGCCGTCGTGCCGGACGATAAAAAGATCATTACCGACACCCTCCGACGCTGGTGCGACGAATACGGCTGCGATGTGATTCTGACCACCGGCGGCACCGGCTTCAGCCCGCGTGATGTCACACCGGAGGCAACCCGCAAGGCTCTGGACCGAGATGCCCCCAACATCAGCCAGTTCCTGCTCTTCGAGGGCCTCAAGCATAGCCCCTTCGCCGCCCTCTCGCGCGGAGTTGCTGGAGTGCGCGGCGCGACCCTGATCGTCAACCTCCCCGGCAGCCCCTCGGGAGCCAAAGACGGCGCAGAAAGCCTTGCCCCCCTCCTCCCCCACGCCGTGGATGTCCTGAGGGTCCGTGAGACCGAGCATCCGACTGAGTAGAGAATTATGCTTACTTACGACGAAGCACTCGCCCGAATACTCGCCCAGGTCACACCCCTGCCTGCCGCCGAGACGCGGCTGGAGCATGCGCTCGGCCTGGTTCTCAGTGAAACAATTGTTTCGCCGATCGATTTGCCGCCGTTCGCCAACAGCAGCATGGACGGCTTCGCTGTCCGCGCCGCCGAAGTGCAGTCGCCTTCCACGACTCTCCCCATCGCCGGGGACATCCCCGCCGGGGCGTTGTCCATTCCTGCCCTGCGGCCCGGAACGACACTGCGGATCATGACCGGCGCACCGATGCCAGAAGGAGCCGATGCCGTTATTCCTGTTGAGGAAACGCAGGTTCAGCCAGGAGGCAGCGTCACTTTTCTGACAGCCGCCGCCCTCGGCGACTGCGTTCGGCCTGCCGGGGAGGATGTCATTGCCGGAAGCGTTGTCCTGACGGCGGGAACCCGCCTGCGCCCGGCAGCCATCGGCCTGTGCGCCGCTGTGGGACGTTCCACCGTACGGGTAAGTCCGAGGCCGCGCGTTGCGATCATCAGCACCGGGGATGAGCTGGTTCCGCCGGGTCAGGCGCTAAAGCAGGGCCAGATATACAACTCCAATCTGTATTCTCTGGCCGCACAAGTTGAAGAGGCTGGCGGCATCGTGACGCATCGCCTTTTAGCATTCGACACGCCTGAATCGCTGCGCGAGGTCTTTGATCAATGCGCCGGGGCTGACCTGCTCCTGACCAGTGGCGGCGTTTCCGTCGGCGATTTTGACTACGTTAAAGCCGTCTTTGCGGAGCGCGGCACCGTAGACTTCTGGCGCGTCGCCATCCGCCCCGGTAAGCCCCTCGCCTTCGGGCACTGGGGCGACACCGTCTTCTTCGGACTGCCCGGAAACCCTGTGTCATCCCTCGTCACATTCGAGCTATTCGTCCGCCCCGCCCTCCGCCGCCTCCTCGGACACTCCGACACCTCCCGCCCGCTTATCTCCGCTCATCTGTCCGAAGAGGCCCATCACAACCCCGGTCGTCAGAGCTTCCTCCGCGCCGTCGCCGTGCAAAACGCCGGGGAGTACACCGTTCGCCCCCTACCCCGCCAGGGCTCGGGAATGCTCGGTGCCGCCGCCGAGGCGAATGCGCTGCTGATTGTGCCCGCGGATTTGAGCGTTCTCCTCGCAGGCACAACTGCCGACGTCTTGCTGCTGGACTGAGGGCGCGAACCGATCCCTACCCTTTTTCCGTTGTTGAAAGAAACCCCGGATTTCCAATCCGGGCCTGCAGAAGTGCGAATGTCCGGCTGCGCGGACAAAGAGAATACATTGGCCAAAGAACAGGATGACGGCAGCCAATCTTATGTCTACGCAGTAGACAATCGCTTCATCAAAGACCCGGATTTCTAATCCGGGTGAAAGCTTCA
>JANXMY010000055.1 GCA_025354405.1 Armatimonadota bacterium | reverse complement strand
ATGCGTTTGGCACGCGCCTCAACCCGAACAGCCAGCAGCCTGACCTGTGGGGTTTTGGGGCACAGGCGGGGTACTATACGGACACGGCGCAGTCGGGGTTGCTGCTGCTGACGCACCGGTACTACGACCCAGCAAAGGGCCAGTTTATGACCCGTGACCCGATGGGGTACGCGGGCGGAGTGAACCTGTATGCGTATACGGGGAATAATCCGATCAATCGGAGGGATCCGAGCGGCTATTTTGGTCAAATTTTGGCTGGAGCGGGCTTAGGTCTAATAATAGGTGGGGGCATTAATCTAGGGTCTCAACTTTTGCAAAATGGGTGGAACTTTCATTGTGTAAACTGGACTAGAGTCGGGGTAGGTGCCCTCGAAGGTGCCGCCACTGGAGCTATTGGTGCTGCCACTGGTGGAGCTAGCCTCGCTCCGATATTCGCAGCGGGCGTAAACGGAGCTGCAGGGGGCATTGTAAATGGCTTGGGCCAGGCTGGCTTGAACGGTCTTGAAGGCAACCCGATAGGTGATGGTGTTGCATCGTCTGCCGGATGGGGTGCTGCGGGTGGTGCTTTAGGTTCCGGCATCGCGAGTGGAGTAGCGGGCTATGGAAAAATGGTATCTGGGGCACTTACACAAAACCAAATCCTTAATGGCGGTTTTGGAAATTATATACTAACCAACATGACTAATCCGCCTATGCCTGGATCGTATGATTGGATAACGCCAGCCAGCGCAGCTACAGGAAATGCTCTCGGAACAGCAGGAGGTGACGCTATAGGACAAGGCCCATTCAATTCATCAAGCGGATGCGGCTGTAAATGAATAAGCCGCTCACAACAAACATTGGAAATGACCAAGCATTAATTTTGTGCTACAAAGCTTTGCCAGGGTCTTCTTAACCCTAGCGTAAACTCATTGCTAAGGGTGATCACGTTGAGATATCTATGGCCCTTGATACCAATATTGGCTGCCGCGCTTTTTCTTTGTTGCCGCGTTTTGTGGGAAGTTTTTTGTA
The DNA here is from genome assembly GCA_025354405.1 of Armatimonadota bacterium. GTDB lineage: Bacteria > Armatimonadota > Armatimonadia > Armatimonadales > Capsulimonadaceae > JANXMY01. Next base: position 1,349 of record JANXMY010000055.1, on the reverse strand, counting down.
AACGCATTGGCTTGTTGGCTTACTTTAATAACGACCCGACACCGCCACGTATTATCGGTTTTGCGCTTGTTTGCATTATTGTTGTGTCGATGAATCTTATTCTGCACGTCTTAATCAAACGAAAGCAGCAATAGGTCAATAGTTGGACTGAACCATTCATAAGTGACAGTTAAAGTATTACAACCTGCGTGGACGGCAACGGCGTCATGACGACGATGTAAACTTACAACGACCCAGAAAGCCGCTTGACCAACTCCTACAGCGTGGCAGTCACCCCACATACCGATCCACCGTCATGACCTCAAACCCTTCGCCGACCTTGCGGGTGGCGAGGGCCGTGTGCAGGGCGCGGGCCGTGTCCAGCGAAGTCAAGCAGGGAATGGAGTGTTCGACGGACGCCCGGCGGATGAGTGCGGCTTGGGCAGCCCCTTCTCGATGACGGTCAGCATTCCTGCCGTCCCCGCCCAAAGCGGCACCACCGGCTATGGCTACGATTATGGTCAGACCGCCAATCCTGCCCTGAGCCGCAGCCAGCTCACCGGCGAGACTACCACCCGCAGCGGCGGCTCCACCGCCGCCTCCGCCTTCGATGGGGGTACAGCAAACGGCCCCGGCAACCCGACGACGCTTGCGGATCACAGCGGTGTCTTTAACGCCGACAACCAGAATGTCGCCAACAACTTCGCCTACGATGGCAATGGCAACCGGGGCTATCTGCCTGCCAGTGGACGTGCTAACACGTACGATCCCGAAAACCGGCTGGTCAACTATTACAGCGGGGCGGGCACCTTTGCTTATGGCGGGGACGGTCAGCAGGCTTACCTGCAGAACATTGGTGGTCAGCGCACTTATTTCGTCTACGACGGCGATCAGGCGGTTCTTAATCTGTACACGGACGGGGGCGTAATCCACACCACAACCTTCGGGGCCAACGGGCTCCTGAGCGACCATACGACCTACGACGTGAGCCGCTTCTACACCTTCGACCTGTCGGGCAACACGTGCCAGTCGCTGACCTCGGCAGGCACCCCCAACTACACGCATCTGGTGAGCGCATTCGGGTTCTCCCGGAGCAGCGGTCAGGACTTGTACGACGGGATGGGAGCGCAGTTTGGGTACCGGGACGAGAACACGGGCTTTTTCTACCTGCTGGGGCACCGGTTCTACGACGCGCAGTTCGGCCAGTTTATGACGCGTGACCCGCTGGGGTATGGGGGCGGGGTGAACCTGTACGGGTATGTGGGGAATAATCCGGTCAATGAGAGTGATACAGAGGGTTTACAGGCTCCTGCTCCTGTCTTTAACCCTGGTGGCCCTGAGCCGCAACCTGGACAAGGCTATCCATCTAC
>JANXMY010000006.1 GCA_025354405.1 Armatimonadota bacterium | reverse complement strand
TAAAGGAAGGACCCGGATATTAGCGTGGGCCGGTTTTGCTTATCATAATCCTTCCTTTAGGAAGGAAGCTGCGGAGCAGCAGGTAGGTCTCCTCTCCGACGGAGCAGCAGGTAGGTCTCCTCTCCGACGGAGCAGCAGGTAGGTCTCCTCTCCTGCGGCCAATCACGCAGGTCTCTTCTTCTTTAGCCCCACGCAGCAGGGTGGTCTCTTAGTCTAGTGCTTATCAGGATAGGCTCTAAGGCCCCTAATTCTTAACCCTCTCCTTTCTGCAGGAGTAGGGTCGGCGCGGGGCGACGGGGTGACGTGGGCTGACGCCGGCACGAGGTAGTCCGAAGCAAGGGGATCAGCAAAAAAGGCCTGCCGCTTAATCTCAAGCGGCAGGCCTTTTTAATTCTTCCTGTAAGGGGACTAATCTGCGGCCGGGTTCAGGCCGGTAGGGCCGATTAACGGAGCATCAGGGTAGACGCTGATACGGCGGGTCTGCTTGCTCTTACCCTCGAACTTGACGTAACCGTCGATAAGCGAGTATAGCGTGTGATCGCGGCCCATGCCGACGTTCATTCCCGGATCGAACTGGGTTCCGCGCTGACGAATCAAGATATGTCCGGGCTTGACCAGCTCTCCGGCGTACTCTTTGACTCCCAGCATCTTCGGCTTGCTGTCACGTCCGTTACGGGTCGAGCCGACCCCTTTTTTGTGTGCCATTTCTGATTTCTCCTAGAAGGGGTGTTAAGCGACCGCGATCGATTCGATACGGACGCGGGTCAGCTGCTGGCGGTGGCCCCAGTGCTTATGCTGATTCTTTTTGGCTTTGTAGGTGAAGGCATTGATCTTCTTGCCCTTCGTCTGCTCCATAATCGTAATGGTGACGCTGGCACCCTCGACGGTGGGCTTGCCCCATTGGGGATTGTCGCCGCCGATGTAGAGGACTTCGCCCAGGGTCGTCGTCGCCCCGGCTTCGCCTTCGAACTTATCGACGACGAGAATGTTTTTTTCTTCGACCCGGTATTGTTTTCCACCGGCCCGCACTATGGCGTACATAAGACAGCATTTCCTTTCGCGTACCGCGAACTCTGATGATTTTCTACAAAAGCATTTGTCAAAGACAACGGGAGTAAGTATGACATAAAGCAGGCCCGTCTGTCAAGCGTAAGGCAAGCATTTTTCAGACAGGGGAATCATCGAACAGCAGAAAGCCCCGCATCACTGATGCAGGGCTTTCTCGAAAGTCAAACCTATAAGGCTTCATCGATCAATTTGGCGATATTCGCTTTCGGGTGTGCGCCCGTCAGCTGCCCGACCTGCTGACCACCCTTGAAGAGCAGCAGTGCAGGAATGCCGCTGACACCGTAGCGAGAGGCGACACCAGGCTCGTCGTCGACGTCCACTTTCACGATCTTGGCCTTGCCAGCATACTCTGCGGCCAACGCGTCCAGGGATGGCGCGATCTGGCGGCAGGGCGGGCACCAGGGGGCCCAGAAGTCCACTAGAACGGGGACATCGGACAAGAGGACTTCTTTTTCGAAATTGGCCGCCGTGACGGCAACAGCATTACTCATCGATATTCTCCTGCAATTACACCTAAAACTTTGCTAGACATGCTCGCCAAGTGCGGCACCGATCGACTGCTTCGTGTTCTGGCCACCGACCAGTTCCCCAACCTTCTGGCCGCCTTTGAAGATGATCAGCGTTGGAATGCTTTGCACCCCGTAGCGCCCAGCGATCTCCGGGCTTTCATCAACATTCAGTTTCAAGACCTTCGCCCGGCCCGAATACTCTTCGGCAACGGCGTCGACTGCCGGGGCAATGGCTCGGCACGGACCGCACCACGAAGCCCAGAAGTCTACCAGCACCGGAATGTCAGACTCCAGAACCTGCTTATCGAAATCCGCGGTTGCAACAGCGGCAGATGCACTCATAAAATTCTCCTTCTTGACCATTAAGTCAACACAACTCATTACTTTTCTAACACGGCTCCCGGCAAGGCGGTTCCCATATGGGGATTAGACAGGGGATTAAATTCGGCCATTTCCCTTGACCAGTGCCATAAACTCCTGGCGTGTCGCCCGGTCGGTTCGAAAAATCCCTCGAACATGGGAAGTCACCATGCTGGACTCCTGTTTCTGCACCCCGCGCATCCGCATGCACATATGAACACCTTCCACCACGATCGCGACACCCTTCGGCTGCAATGCGCTCTCCAGTGCCTCAGCGATCTGAGTGGTCATTCGCTCCTGCACCTGCAGGCGCCGGGCAAACATGTCCACCAGCCGGGGAATCTTCGATAGTCCGACGATGGTCCCGTCGGGGATGTATGCCACATGGGCCTTGCCGAAGAACGGCAGCAGGTGGTGCTCGCACAAGCTGTAGAACTCAATATCTTTGACCACGACCATGTCATCATAGTCTTCGCGAAAAACCGCCCCGTTCAGCAGTGTCTCAATATCTACGGAATATCCGCTGGTAAGATATTTGAACGCCTCTGCCGCCCGGTGCGGAGTTCGAAGCAAGCCTTCCCGAGCGGGATCCTCTCCGGCAAAGGCCAGCAGATTTCGATAGCCTTCCTCTGCGGACTCCTGGCTGGGCCTGGCAATAGGCGCTGAGGCAATCGTTAGGACTTCGCGTGGCGGCAGGACCTCCAGATTTTCCAGATCCTGATATTCATGTGCGGTCAATTGGGTCAATTTCGCTTCTTTTCTATCTGCGTCTGCGCTCTATTCGCCGTAGTACTCGAAGTAGTTCCGGGCGGTCTCACGCACCGCGATACGATATAATCGCGCTTGCCCCAGCGGCACGGAAATGAGCCTGGAAGTTAAATTATCCCAGATCACTTTTGTCAGATTCTCGGACGTTGGGTTTAGAGTGTGAAAATCCACTGTGTCACAATTCAAATGCTTGTGGTCGTACGGCTTCAGCACGACCTCATCCACGATCTTGTCCAGGCAATCCAGGCTTAGCAGCTGACCCGTTTGCGGGTTGGCCTCACCGGCAAAGGTCACTTCAAACTCGTAGTTGTGCCCATGCCCGTTTTCCCAGTTGCACTTGCCGAAGATCTCGGCATTCTCGGCATCGGAAAGATTCAAAGAGTGCAGGCGGTGCGAAGCGGAAAAGTCGTAGGTGCGTGTGACGGTAAGCATAGGAGCCTCGTGCGGATTTTCTAAAGAAGAGAGAGCGACTTGGAGCAGCGGAGTGGGCCAAAGAATGACACGGGCCAGAAACCCATGCACGCCAAACTTGTCCCGGCACTCATTCCACAGAAAGCGGGCGATATTTTCCGGCGTCGGCAGCACGCCCTGAAATGCGGCAACTTCCGTGTCCAGTAGCTTTCCGCCGAGTGGCCCAGTGACACGCGCTTTCATCACGGCATCAACATCTCTGATGTTGATGACCATGCCTGTTAGAGGGTCAATAAGGCCCCCCACCGTCAGTTCACAGAGGTAATCGTGCCCGCGACCCGGATCGGCTGGCAGAGGGCAGCTGAGGCCTGCTGAAAAAGTGGCACGTCGGCGCAGATACATCGTCATCGGTCGTATTCCTCGAAACAGGAAACAGCAGAAAAGAGCGAAGTGGTTCCCCACACCTGAAAAAAGCCTCCGCATCTTTGAGATACGGAGGCATAATCAGACCGAAAGACGGGACCTTAAGTTTAGTTAAAACAAAGCCCGCTTCCACTGATGCCAGTAACAGGAAGCACCGAGCCTGAAGTGTTATTCAGGTCATATCCCTGCTGAAGATCTCGGGCCTGTGTGGCCGCTGTGGCTGCATTTTGCGAGATCTGATAGTATTTTACATGGCCATCGACGAAAGCGAAGTTGTTGCCGTTGCTGTGACGCAGTGGCACTTTATCCCCCGGTGTTGTGCTGCTGCCATAGAAGAAGTTGCCGTCATTCGCCGTCGTGTTTTGAGCGTCTTCCTCGCATAGTAGCAGGGTTCCCGAAGAGCTGTCAATCGCCGCAAGGCTCTTTCCGCCCGTGATTCCTGGAAGTGCTGTTTGATAAACGGTAAGGCAGGAATTCATTTCGTAGGAGTTTCCGTTCGTCTGCCCGCTGGTGTCGTCCGGGCAGACATACACGCCTTTGCTTTTCACATAAGGATACAACCCGCCCCGAGTCACATCAAACTTCGTCCCCGTCGTCGTGTTGTTGAAGGAGGTATATGATACCCAGCCCGCCGGTGGAGGAGACGCAGCATCCTGTGCACCGCCTCCTCCGTAGTTGATAGACGGCAAAAGCTCATCGGCGTCCTGTGTATACTGTGTGACACCCAGACTCAACTGCTTCAAGTTGCTGGCGCAGGAAATGCGGCGGGCATTTTCACGGACTTTCTGGAAAACAGGAAAAAGAATAGCGGCAAGAATCGCGATAATGGCGATCACGACGAGAAGCTCAATCAGGGTAAAGCCCTTACGATTAGTACTTTGGTTGTGTGTGGGATACATAAAAACTTCCTTAATTAATGAGTACCGAGTAACATTTGCAACTGGACGTGAAAGAGTGGTTAATAGTTCATTTCAGACTATCGGGAGTGGATATCGGCAACTGGGACCGCCCCGCCGTCCTGACCAGCGAGGGAGGATGTACGCACAGCTTGGCGGATTGCCGTGTTGCCGACACGGGTGAGATTATGCTCCAAAATGCTCGAATGGCTCAGCACATATTCCTGAGCCGGGCCGAGCAGGGAGACCGATTGAAAATGCCCTTCGCTCGTCGGGGACGAGGCGACCATCGGATGGATATCTTCCTGCGGCGTGACGACAGCAGGTCCAACAGACACGACTGGTGGCAGAGTTGCTTCGAGAGAAACTGACTGTTTTTTGACCGGCGGGACAACCGCACCAACATGCTTCAGTGAATTCGCTGCGGGGAACCTGGCTAGCAGGACACGAGGGGGCTCAGACTTAGTTTTAGCAACTGCGGGTGCAGCATGCGCATGAACAGGTCGGAGACTACTTTTCTCCGGGGCGGGCGTAACGACGCCTACCGTCTCTCGCGGTGCTTGGCCAGCGGCGTCGGGCACTGCAAGCTCCGGCGAGACGTTGGTCTCAGATGCCTGAGGTACGGGATGCTTTATGATCACTCTGGGAGCAAGAGGCGGCGAGACGGTCGGCGCCTTGTCAGCTTCGGCCTGCGGCAAGGACGCAACTAATTTCGGCGCAGGGTTCTGCGGCTTGACTTTCGGAGCCGTCAGCAGGGAATGACCGAGCACCAAAGCTCCAAGGACTGAGAGGGATGCAGCGGCGGCATAGGCGGGCCGAAGTGCGAACACTCGGAGGGGCCGGACGCCTGGTTCCACCGCGGACGCAGCGATGGCACCGGCAATGCGGGCTCGCAGGTCGGCGGGCGGCAGCATCACCGGGCGTGACGATAAAGTCCGGCGGGTCGCCTGCATCCAGCCCAAAGACACGCGGCAGCTCTCGCAGCCCGGCAGATGCGCCTCGACACGAATGGATTCTTCCGAAGAGGCCATATGGTCGGCGTAAAGCGATAGCAGCGGATCTATGGTGTCGCAGCTATCCAGCTCTGAAGCGCTAGTGCGGTGATGCCGATGTTGTGTCCAAAACGACCATTTCATGAGAAATTGCTAGCCTTTCCGTCACCGAAAAACGTCTCTACCTACACTGACAGCAGGGAAGCCGAAATGTTTCAGATATTTCCGCTCAGATTCGAGGCAATTCCGGGTAATATATGAGCATTATGGCAGATCGCAAGCAATCACAAGAGTTTTTGGGCGGCGGGCCAAAATTTAATCAAGTTGGTCGTGACGCTCGTCCTGAAGGCAGTTCGAATGAGCCACTGGTTCCCAACAATCAGACCGGGTACTGGCTGCGTGTCGCACTGATCGGCTTAGTCGTCGCGGCTCTGGCAGTGACACTTTTCGTTCTCAATGACAGAAGCCTGGGCAAAACGATTTTGCCCCCCACACATATCAGCGGACATCCCATTTCTCCTGGGTCTAACGACCAGTCTAAAGATACAGCACCGCCGCCCAGCCTTCGGTAACTTAAGATCTCTCCACTTCCCTGCAGAGTAGTTTAACCCACACTGAAGGTTGGTTATAATACATTTGTCAATCTAGCGAGAGAAGCGCCGTATCTCACCTGCTCCGCCTGTCACCAGTTTGATGTCAACTCGATGCCAGCATCGTCTGCACCCTAATCCTTGGCCGCTTTTGCATAAAGACACACTACGCCCAAGACGCTTCACTGTAGCGCAAGGAGACAACGAAACCATGAGCGCCTATCCCAATCTCGCACGCCGTCACAAGGTGGCCTATGTCGGCACCTACCCGCCAAAAGAGTGCGGCATCGCGACTTTTACGCTTGATGTCGTCAACTCTACCGATTTATCTGGCTGGCGAAGCATCGTATTTGCTGTAGACGACAGCGCCCCGGCTGAGCCGCATCCCGACAGCAAAGTCGTTTACACCATTGAAAAAGAGAACCGTGCTGATTACCTGCGGGCCGCACGGCTTCTCGATAAGCATAAAGTCAGCCTTCTCTCGATTCAGCACGAGTACGGCATCTATGGCGGTGACCACGGCGATTATATCCTCGATCTGGTGAGTGCCGTCACGATGCCTGTCGCCGTCACACTCCACACGGTGCTGCCGAACCCGTCCGAGCCGCAGCGGCGCATCTTGAAGGAAATGGAAAAGCACGTTTCGACCTTTGTCGTCATGGCGCATAAAGCCGTCGAGCTGCTCCAAAGTGTCTACGGAATTGCCCCCAGCAAAATCCGATTTATTCCACATGGCGCACCGAATGCTCCCTGCAATGCGGAGAAAAGCGCAAAAAAGAAGCTGGGTCTGGAAGGTCGACGTATCCTCTCAACATTTGGATTGATCTCTCCGAACAAGGGAATTGAAGATGCGATCGCCGCGATGCCTGCGATCGTCGAAAAAGAACCAACCGCTACCTATCTGGTGCTGGGTCAAACTCATCCGGTCATCAAGCGCAAAGAAGGCGAGTGGTATCGAGACGGTCTGGTCAAGCAGGTCGCAGATCTTGGGCTGACGGAGAACGTCAAGTTTGTCGATAAATACCTTACATTGCAGGAGCTGCTGGACTATCTTCTGGCAACCGATGTCTACATCACCCCGTACTATGCCAACCCACATCAGATCACTTCGGGCACTTTGGCTTATGCAATGGTAACCGGCAAAGTCATCGTCTCAACGCCTTACCTGTATGCTGAAGAACTGCTTGCCGAGGGGCGCGGTTTCCTGTACCCGTTCCGTGACAGCGGCAAGCTTTCGGAGATCATCGGGAACCTGCTGACTGACGGTCCACTGTTTCAGCGAACATCTATGCTCTCTTACGAGTATGGCCGGTCCATGACCTGGCAGAGCGTCGGCATTCAGTACACAAAGCTGTTTACGGAAATGCTGGATGAACGCTGGGTCAACCACCGCGCCGCAATGGACGCACTCTCGATTCCTGGTTTGACGGATTTCGTCCGCGAAGGCGAGCTCCGACCAGCAGCCCCGGCTCTTTCCGGAGCCGGAGCCTTTTAATTTACCGATCTAATCGACCTCTTGCGTAAGTCACCTTGCCGTGCCCGGATTAGATATCCGGGTCTTCTACAAAGCGATTGTCTGCGAAGGCAGACAATCGCACCTCAAAAGACCTGCACTTCCAGTGCAGGGTACTTACGCAAGAGGTCTATTACATCGCTCGCAGACGATATTTGGCAGATTAGGATAATGCTTATGCAAACACTTACTCGCCGGCAAACTCTCCCCGAGCTTGCGCAGTACCCGGCCCAGCTGCGCTTTGGTCATCTGGAAAATTTGCTCACGGAGATTGGTCTGTGGCAGCATGCCAAAGGCAGCACGCCACACGAGCGTCATGGCTACTCGATTGACGACGAGGCTCGGGGCCTGATTGTTGGCGTCAATTACTGGGAAGCCGGCGTCGAAGCTCAACTCAATGAGCAGCTGGCCCGCAGATGCTTTCGATTTATCGAAGGAGCAGCCATCAAGAGCGGCCCATCCGCCGGACGCTATCACAATTTCTGCGACCGGCAAGGGAAGTGGCTGGACTCTGTCGGCACAGATGATTCGTTCGGTCGTACTCTGTGGGGGCTGGGAGTTGCCCACAAGGTCGATGCGCCTTTCGCACCGCGCTCCTCCGCCGAGCACCTTTTGCGCCGTTCTTTGCAGGCGATCCCGATGATGGACCCCCACTATCTGCGGGCGAAGGCTTTTGTCATCCTGGGCCTGAGTGCTGCCCGAATCGCTGACGAAGAAATTCTTACACTGGCGAATGCCCTGGCAGATTCCTATGAAGCGTGCGCCGATGGCGGCTGGCACTGGTTTGAAGATCAGATGACCTATTGCAATCCGCGTCTGCCACAGGCACTTTTCACCGCCGCTCGGCTGTTCCCCGCAGAGAACCGTTTTGCGCGGATCGCCACGGAGTCACTTGACTTCCTCCTTGAGAAATCCCGCAATGGCAAAGGCAGCTACAACCCGATAGGAAATTTGCGTTTGACCGAGGCCGGCTGGTTTACACGGGCTGATAAAACACCCCCTCTCTTCGACCAGCAGCCGGTGGATGCCGGTGCCCTGGTGGAGTGCTGCGTCGAAGCCTGGCACGCCACGGGTGAACCGCGATTTCGCCTCGCCGCACGCGCCGCTTTCGGCTGGTACCTGGGCAATAATGTCCATGGTCTGGCGATTTACAATTCCGAGACCGGAGGCGTCGCCGACGCTCTTACCCCCGGCGGCCTCAATTTTAATCAGGGCGCAGAGTCTGTACTTTCCGTTCATCTCGCCCATCTCGCATTACAAAACCTGGAGTAGACCATACTTATGACCGATGTCCAAAAGCCGCAGATCTCATTTGGAACCGATGGGTGGCGCGGTATCATTGCTGATAACTTTACCGGGGCAAATGTCCGCCTCGTTTCTCAAGCCGTGGTCAATTATTTCCTGCGTCCGACAGTTCCCGGGGAGCCGGTCGTATTTATCGGTTACGATAACCGTTCCCAGTCCGAGTATTTCGCCGCTGAGGCCGCCAAAGTCGTGGCGGCCTCAGGCCTGAAAGCTATTTTGTCCGCCCAGTCCTGCTCCTCGCCTTCGATCAGTTACAACGCTCACAAAGCGAATGCCAAAGGCGGCATCATGATCACAGCCTCCCACAACCCACCCCAATTTAATGGACTGAAGATCAAAATGGGCTTCGGCGGCTCGGCCCTTCCCTCAGACATCGACGAAATCGTCAAGGAGCTGAATGCCCTTTACGAAAAGGGTCAGTTTACAGTAGACGTTCCCGCCGAGGCCGCCGACAAAATCGAGATCAGAGACCTGCGCCCGGCCTACTTCGACGGTCTGAGAAGTATGGTGGACCTGCAGAAGATTGCATCGGCAAAGTTCCGCGTTGTCGCCGACCCGATGCATGGCAGCGGCAGCGGCTACCTCTCAGATATCCTGCGCGGCGGCGGAGTTGAAATCGAGGAGATCTGCCGGGATCGCAATCCAGTGTTCGGCGGCCTGAATCCCGAGCCGATCACCCAGAATCTCGGACCACTCAAAGATGCCGTCCTGGCCTCAAACGCCGATGTTGGCGTCGCAATCGACGGCGATGCTGACCGCGTAGGGGCGATGGATTCCGACGGGAATTTTGTTGACAGTCACCGCATCTTCGCACTTCTCTTGCGCCACCTGTACGAAGATAAAGGCCAGCGCGGAAGCGTCGTCAAGACAGTTTCGACGACCACCCTGATCGACAAACTCTGCGCCAAGTATGGCTTGCCGCTGCACGTTGTCCCGATCGGCTTTAAGAATATCTGTGATTGGATGCTGAAAGAGGATGTGCTGATCGGCGGCGAGGAGTCAGGCGGGATCGGTGTCCAGGGCTTCATCCCTGAGCGCGATGGCCCGCTCATGTCCCTCTTGCTGCTGGAAACGATGGCGACACGTAAGAAACGTCTGGAAGAGCAGATCGCGGAGCTAATGGCTGAGTTCGGCCCGCATGAATATCAGCGTGTCGACCTGCACCCTGTCCCTTCCAAGATGGCTGCCGTGATCCAGTCGCTGAAAGAAGATAATCCGACCGAGATCGCCGGGCTGCCTGTCCGAAGCATCGATCGTACCGATGGCACCAAGTTTCTGCTGGACAATGACGCCTGGCTGCTGCTTCGCGCTTCGGGAACCGAGCCGGTCGTACGGGTGTATGCCGAATCTTCTTCTCAGGCAAAGGTGCAGGAGCTCATCGATGCCGGAATGGGCCTGGTGGAGCGGGCATAAATCAAGCCGCATTGTGAAATTTGGTGCGAGTGATGTCGGTGGGAGCAAGAATGACGAGAGGCTGGTACTCTTCGAGCAAAGCCGCAACACATTCCGGGTCCCACTGGATCCCCGCACCTGCGGCTAAAATGGAAAGAGCCGAGCTGCGATCCATTCCCTTTCGGTAGGGACGATCCGTGGTCATAGCGGAGAAGGCATCCGCGACGGCCACGAGGCGGGCCAAAAACGGTGTTTTATCCCCCCGCAGGCCGCACGGATATCCAAGCCCATCCCAGCGCTCGTGATGATACCGTACGACTTCCAGTGTATCTTCAAAACCAGGTACGGCTCCGACAATACTTGCTCCCATGACCGGGTGATATTGGACAGCTTCGAATTCCTCGGTCGTAAGACGCCCTGGTTTCCGCAGGATCGCATCAGGAATACCGATCTTGCCGACATCGTGCAGCAGAGCCGCGATCTTCAGCCGATGCAGCTCGGCATCCCCCAGCCCCATTCGAAGCGCGATTTGAGTGCTGTAGATCAGCACATCTTCCGAATGCCGCCGTGTATAGCGATCTTTATTGTCGACCGCCGTCACTAGTGCGTTCAGCATTGAAAAGCCAGTGACCGAGCGCGTCAGGAAGAGCAGCAATTCGTCGCCCAGTTCATCGCCCAATCTATCGGAGGCTCCAGTTTTCGAGCGGCGCAGCCGTGTGTCGGCAATCTCCATCACTTCCAGACGGGACGTCGCATCCCCCGGAAATACCGCGATCCCGATTGAGATAGTCAGGGGAATTGAGCTTTCATGTCCCGAGGGTCTGTAGGACAGGCTGGAAAGACTGACGCCGATTTCGATTTGCAGGCTATCTAGAGACTGCCCCATCCTCAGCTTAGAGAGCGGAATGAGTAGTGCAAACTCGTCCCCGCCAAAACGGGCGGCCGTGTCCTCAGAGCCACAGAGGTGGCTGAGGGCGAACGCAACCTTTTTAAGTACGTCATCTCCAGCAAGGTGACCGTAGGCATCGTTAAAAAACTTGAAATTGTCCAGGTCCAAGACGGCAACCGCCAGCACGTAGCCCTCTCGCTCAGCTTTTTCCGTCTCCTCCGCCAGTCTCTTATGAAAGACGCGGTGATTGAGCAGACCTGTCAGCGAGTCCGTGGTCGCGAGCTTCGACAGCCTGCGACTTAGCTCCCAGTTTTCCCTGATCGCCAGCACCTGACGCGCCAAAATGAGCGCGACGAGTGCGGTCGCTCCCCAAACGACGCCCTGCTTCAGTGCGAGGCGGCCTGGGACGTGCTGCGTATACAGAACAAGCGTTACCAAGCACGGGAGAAGGGCGTAAGGCAGCAGAGATTTCCACAATGCAGGTACGGCTTCAATTTCCTCAGCAGTATCAGGCGGGAGAGTTTTCCCAATGGCGGCTGCGACACCAATGGGCATGAACCCAAGCGTCCAGCTAATATCCAGCAGAGTTAAGGCAGCATACTTGCCATGGAGTGTGAGGTAGGCGGACACCGTATCTGAAATAACCACGATGCCGAGGCCGATTGCAAACAGTGTAAGAGCGGGTCGCAGCCGACGTGAGCCTCCACCCAGCATAAGCAGGGAGGCTACCAGCATCAGATCCATCAGCGGAAACAAAGTACTGACAACTTTCGTTTCCAGACTTTGCGAGTGCCGGAAAAAAGTCGGACCCAGAATAAAGTACCAGCTAAACGTGAATGCCGTCACCATCGCCATCAGCCCATCGAGGGAAATTCGGAGGTGCGAAGACAGAGAGCGCGATGGACGTGGAAGCTGCCAGATGCCGCAAAGCAGCAATGGATAGGAAGCCATTGCCAGCAGATCACTAGACAGCTTCGGAACGGGAGCAGGACGATGCGCAAGGTCCGGGAAGATGATATAGATCTGCTGCAGAGCATAACAAAGAATTCCGAGACTGCAAAACAGTGCCACCCGATACCCTCGCGCTGAGGCTGAACGCTTTCCGGTGAACCAGCAAAGCGCGACCGCCAGGAATGCACCGGCGGTACCCATAACGTCCCCCCCAAGCTGGACGACGGAATGAGAAACAGGTTTCACCAGCAGCCAGAATGCATAGACCGCATGGAATGCCAGCGTTATCAGCAAGCCTTTAAGCAGAAGATTGCGAGTTTGATGAGTTTCAGATTCCAAAAATTCGGTTCCGCCCCTCGATTCCAGTAAATACGAGAATACTTACAGTATCGGTGGACGGACCGAATTTATTCAGTGGACCTCTGGCATAAGTCGCCTTGCCCTGCCCGGATTAGAAATCCGGGTCTTCTGCAAAGCGATTGTCTGTCTTCGCAGACAATCGCACCTCAAAAGACCTGCACTTCCAGTGCAGGGTACTTACGCAGGAGGTCTAGCGGAGGAAAAAAGAGCATCACAAAAATTTCGCGAGGTTGGTGGCGTACCTTTGTGACACTCTGTGGATGGCGATTTTATCGGCGCAGAAATGTCAGCAGATCGCTCGTCAATCGCTCTTTATGAGTCGCAAACAAGCCGTGGGGCGCACCCTCATATTCGATCAATGTTGAATTCGCAATACCGCGGGCGGCAGCCCGTCCGGCGGCGTCGATCGGGACGATCTGGTCAGCTGTACCATGGATGATCAGGGTCGGCACCGTAAACGATGCAAGATCAGGTCGAAAATCCGTCGTCCCGAAAGCTTCTGCACAGCCTAAGGTTGACTTGAGACTTGCCTGCATCGCGACATCGCAGGAATTCTCAAGCAGTTCATTACTGACTGGATGAGCAATCATACCGACGCCGTAAAACGACTTGAAGAATTGGGCAAAGAAATGTGCCCGATCCGCCTTCATGCCTTCGCCCATCTGGGCAAATATTGTGCCATCCGTGCCGTCCGGGTTATCGGCAGTCTTGAGCATGTAGGGAACAACTGAAGAGATCAGCCCTGCCTGAGTGACGTTCTTGCCGCCATGACGGGACATATAACGAGCAACTTCACCGCCGCCCATCGAAAAACCAATGATCGCAGCGTCTGTCGCCTCTGAGGCCTCAATCACATCCGCCAGGTCATCTGAGAGCGTGTCGTAATTGTATCCACCCCAGGGCTGATCGGAGCGTCCGAAGCCGCGCCGGTCGTAGGCAATTGCCCGAAAGCCTGCATCTGCAAACGCCATCGCCTGATCGTCCCAGCTATCCGACGAAAGCGGCCAGCCATGCATCAAAATTACTGGCCTTCCCGTACCCCAATCCTTCACATACAACTTTGTGTTGTCCCGAGTTGTAATATATGCCACTGTAGTCTCCATTCTAGAATTGACAGGAATCTATACCCAAATTCTCAGACAAATAAAAATCACCCGGCCTCATTGAAAGGCCGGGTGATTTCATGGAGTGTCATTCCGAAACTCACCCCGTCTTAGCACGCCCTTTTTTGCGGGCGCATACAGCTCCGCCCAGTCCGAATGTCAGGAGAAAGACGAGCAAAATAACCGGATTCCAGGCACTGGAAATGTCGACTTACAGAGTGTTACTACCTACTTCTTTACATCTTTCGATACAGGCATTTAGAGTGATGCGAGCATTACGCTGGCGACACAAACTCTATCCCATGCTCGCCACAGATACTGAGAATATGGGGCATATTAGGCGGCCCACTCTGAGCATCTGCAAAAACAGCGGCACATTTCCCAAAAAATGTCTCAAAACCGCTGGGCGTCGTGATCACCCAGGTCCGGCTGGTAACATCGCTGATGTTGCTAAACGTGTGCACCGTCCCACGCGGGACGTAGGCTACCCCGCCAGGACCGACTTCAGTCCAGTCTCCATTGACAAGGAAGCGGTAGCGGCCTTCCAAGACTAAGAATAACTCATCCTCATTGAGGTGCCGATGAGGCGGGGGACCACCGCCGGGTGGAGTGCTGCAGAGCACAAGGGCTAATGAACCGTTGGTATGCTCCCCTCCCAATTTCACCAGTGCCGTATCACCAAACGCTTCGAGTGTCTGGCCTTCGTCAGGAAAGACAATAATCGGAGATGTGGCCGAAAAACTTTCAGCAGTATACATTTTTAATAGTTCTCCCTATAAAATTGAGTTTGAGGGTGTAATCAACTTCTTACTGCACCCACTATAGCATATTTACTGAGGGAAGCATAATACCATTTAGATTCACGCGTGTGAAGAGGCTCTGCGGAGAGGGATAATCTGTAATTTAACCACTGATGTTACGCAGGGTTTCTCAAGTTAGTGCCGGTGAAGGGTATGAGCTACACGGGCGGGAGTCGAAGAAGCGTGGGAGTAAACTCCTGCGCCTCTTTGAGTTCCACGCTCTCCATTCGCTTGGACGAAACAAGCTTTGCGTAACATAAGTCACTCAGTAGTCGGGTTGAGTGTAAGCCGCCTTATCCACACAGCCAAATAAGACCTCTATTCTTGAGCCAAACAACCCCGCGATGGGTATACTATTACCATGCAGTCTCATGCCAATTCCGCCCGGCTCTTCGCCGAAGCTTTGCGCGTTATCCCCGGCGGCGTCAACTCCCCAGTCCGTGCTTTTAAGAGTGTCGGGGGCGACCCGCTGTTCATGGAGCGCGGCGAAGGGCCGTATATATTTGACGTCGACGGGAACCGCTATATCGACCATGTTATGTCCTGGGGGCCCCTGATCTTTGGCCATGCCCCACCGCAAATATTGGCGGCCATTCTGGATGCCGCCTCGCGCGGGACTTCATTTGGAGCCAGCACGGAAGCCGAGGTGAGGCTGGCGCAGAAGATCGTGGCGGCGGTCCCCTCGGTCGAAAAAGTCCGGCTGGTCAGTTCCGGCACCGAGGCCGTGATGAGCGCCGTGCGCGTCGCACGCGGCTACACGAAGCGCGATAAGATCATTAAGTTCGAGGGAAACTATCACGGCCATTCGGATGGCTTTCTGGCAAAGGCCGGGTCCGGGCTGACGACCTTCGATTTACCAGACTCGGCAGGCGTGCCGAAGAACCTGACTTTGGACACGCTGACTCTCCCATACAACGATGCCGACGCATTTCGAGCAGCGATGCGGGCGCACCCACGCGAGATCGCCTGCGTCATGCTCGAAGCGGTGGCGGGGAATATGGGGGTCGTCACACCGCGTGCGGACTTTCTTCATGCCCTGCGCGACCTGACCACCGCTGACGGCACCCTACTGCTGTTTGATGAAGTGATCACAGGTTTCCGCCTGGCTTACGGCGGGGCACAGGAGCTGCTGGGGATCACGCCCGACCTGACCGCACTCGGCAAGATCATCGGCGGGGGCCTGCCTCTGGCGGCCTATGGCGGACGGGCGGACATCATGGACACCGTCGCTCCGGTCGGTCCAGTTTATCAGGCCGGTACCCTCTCAGGCAATCCACTGGCGGTGGCAGCGGGCCTTGCGCAGCTTACCCTGCTGGAACAGCACAAAGAGACACTCTACACTAAGATGCACCACCAGATGCATCTTCTCGCGCAGAGCACAAAAGAAGCCGCGGCGCGGGCCGGTGTTCCGATCCGCATCAATCGCGTCGGCTCGATGATGACAGTGTTCTTCACGGATGCGAAAGTCACGGATTTCACAACCGCGAAAACCGCCGACGCCGCCCGCTACGGAGCGTTCTTCCGTGCACTCGTCGAACGAGGCGTCTACATCGCCCCCTCGCAGTTTGAGGCTATGTTTCTGAGTATGTCCCATACCGACGATGTCCTTGCAGAAACGGCAGCCGCCGTCGCCGAGGCACTGCATGTCGTGGCCTGATCTCGCCCGCGTGATCGATCTGCCGCGCACCGATGAGCCCGAGCAGATCGATGATCCCAATCAGCCGTTTGCCGAGCTCAGCCGCTCCATGCAGGATGTCGCCCTGACAAACCGCCTGTTTGGCGGGACGCAGACTGTGCTGCACCATGTGGCCCGCCTGCTGCAAGACGTCCCCTCTGGCACCGAAGTTCGGATACTGGATATTGCCACCGGCTCCGCCGACATTCCGCTGGCTTTGGAGGCCTGGGGGCGAAAACGTGGCCTGAAACTCACGATCGTCGCCGTCGATAATCACGAGGCCATGCTGCGGATGGCTGCCGAAGCCGCGCCGAATGTTTCCCTGGCCCTCGCCGATGCCTTTTCCCTTCCCTTTCCACCTCGCTCCTTTGATCTCGCCCTCTGCGCCCTGGCTTTCCACCATTTCGGCTTTGAAGCGTCGGCTCAGGTGCTTCGCACGATGGACCAATTGACAACGCGCGGCTTGATCGTCACTGACTTGAAGCGTGACAAGCTGACGCTGTGGGGCGTTCAAGCCTCATTTGCCGCGCTGAAAGCGCATCCATTTACTCGGCACGACGGCCCCGCCAGTGTACGGCGTGCTTTTACGCCTCCAGAGTACCGCAAGATGGTCGGCCTGAGCGGAGTTCAGAACATTCGCCTGCATACACACTGGTATTTCCGGATTGCTTTAGTCCAGGACAAGATGGGTAAAGTAAATTAGAGTGAATAATAGACTGGCTAATTTCTTTTGTTAGAAAAATTTTCAGATGTAGTTGTTCTCGGTGCTGGTCCTGCTGGCTCCGCCACCGCCCTCTTTCTCGCCCGTGCGGGTTATGACGTTGTTTTACTCGACCGCGCAGCGTTCCCACGGGACAAGCCCTGCGGCGAGTACCTGACCCCGGGTGCGGTGAAGATGCTGCGCGATGAGATCGGCGTTCTGCCCGAAATGCTGGCTTCTGGTGCGCGTCGCCTCGACAAAGAAGCTGTGGTGCCCCACACCGCTTGCTCCTTCAGCGGCCCAACGGAAGCTCTCGCCTGCCCGCGTGTCATCACGGACAGAGTTCTCCTGAACCAGGCCCGGGCGGCCGGAGTGCGTGTGGCCGAAAGCTTTGCGGTGCGTAATATTTTTAAAGAAGGCGGCCGAATTTGCGGCGTTCAGGGGACCGGCGCCCAGGGAGATGAGCAAACGGCTTACCGCGCGCGAGTGGTCGTCGGGGCAGATGGGACCCACTCGCTGCTGGCACGGGAGATGGGCGTCGTCCGGCCCATCCCTCGCCTCCAGCGCATCGCCCTGGTGACTCACTACGCCGCTGCCGAATCGGTTTCGGACAGCTCGGTGACGATGCATTTGCCGGGAGACAGTTCCGATGCCTGCTGCGGAGTCGGTGCCCCCTGCGGCCCAGGCGGGACGCAGAATGTCAACATTGTCGTCCCGATTACGGAGGCGAAGAAGATGGCCGGGCGGCGGCAGGAATACTTCGAAGAACGGCTTAGACGCTCTTTCCCACAGGTTTGGGAACAGGTTTCGAGCCAAAGTCAGGTCGGACCTTTGCACTCGATCGGCTGTTTTGGGCATCACACAAAGCGAGCCGCAGACGACAGTGCGGTGCTGGTGGGCGATGCTGCCACGTTCATCCACCCCTTCACCGGTGAAGGCGTCTTTTTTGCTCTGCGCGGTGCCCAGCTTGCGGCCGAGGCTATCAATCTGGGTTTCCAGAAGGGCGACCTGTCTCGGCGGAGCCTGCAGAGTTATGATGCCGCCCGTCGTGCCGAGCTTTTGCCGCGCTATCGCCTCTGCGATGCCGTGCAGCACATTGTGCATTCACCGGCCATGCTGGAGTGGGCGGCGGCGCGTCTGCGACGATCAGTTTCGCTGACAGAGCTGCTGCTGCAGACAATTGGCGATCGGGCACGGCCCGCGGACCTGTTCACACTGCCGAATTTACGTCTTGCTTTGTCCACACTCTAATTTATGCATACGGAAAACACGATCTATATTCGCGGCTCTCAGGCCCGCATCTTCCAGCTGGCGGCGGATATCCAGAACTGGCCGACGATTCTGCCCCACTACCGCGAAGTCTCTGTCTTTGAGCAGTCCGACGATGGATGCCGCAAAGTGGTCGAAATGGCGGCGGTGCGCAGCGATTTCCCGCTCCCCGGTATCACCTTCCCGGTGCGCTGGAGGAGCGTTCAAATCTGCGAGCCGGAGACCGGGCATATTTATTTCAAGCACCTGGCAGGGGTTGCCACGGGAATGTGGGTGGTCTGGTCGCTGGAGAAGGACCCCTGGGGGCGGGGCATACGGGTCACGATCCGCCATGACCTGACTTACCCCCTACTCTTTCTCAATGGCTGGTTTGCTCAGGAGATGGTCGGACGGCAGTTTGTCGGAGCGATTGCTGGGCGGACCCTGGCGACGATCAAAGAGATCGTAGAAAATGAGACCTTGGTATGACCATAGAATCGGCGCGGCGCGTGGTTGTGACGGGACTCGGGGTGATAACTCCCATCGGCATCGGCGTGGATGGACTCCGGGCAGGTTTGCGGTCAGGACGCTCCGGCGTGGGGACCATTACTCACTTCGACACGTCGCGCCTGGCCTCACACATGGCGGCCGAGGTGCAGGGCTTCGATCCCCTCCCCTACCTCGATGGAAAGAAGCTGAAGCGGCTCGACAAATTTTCACAGTTTGCCGTCGCCGCCTCGAAAATGGCCGTCGCCGATGCGAGGCTGGACCTGCGAATCGAAGACACGGACCGCGTGGGTGTCTGCCTCGGCACCGCCCTTGGCGGCGTGGGGTTCGCTGAGGAGCAGTATCCGGCGTTTATGGCGGAAGGTCCGCGCGGGGTCAACCCTATGCTGGCCCTGAGCGTATTCAACGGAGCCGGCTCGTGCAACGTCGCCATCGAGCTGGGTGTGACCGGTCCGGCTACGGCAAATGGCGACTCCTGCGCGGCCTCCCCGATCGCTATCGGTCGCGCCGTCGATCTCATTCGCGACGGCAGCGCGGATATCATGCTGGCAGGTGGCTCGGAAGCTCCCCTTTCGCCGCTCTGCTACGGAGCGTTCGCGATCATCCGGGCGATGAGCCAGCGCAACGACGACCCGCAGACGGCCTCCCGCCCCTTCGATGCCGACCGGGACGGCTTTGTCATGGCCGAGGGCTCAGTCATGCTGGTTTTAGAATCTTGGGAACATGCCCATGCCCGCGGAGCGCACATCTACGGCGAGATTTTGGCCCATGCTTTCACAAACGACGCCTTCCACATGACCCAGCCCCGCCCCGACGGTGTTCAGGCCGCCCGCTGCATGAGCCTCGCCCTGCGCAAATCAGGCCTCGCTCCGTCGGACATTGGCTACGTCAATGCCCACGGCTCCAGCACCACCCTCAACGACAGCACGGAAACGATGGCGCTGAAACAGGTCTTCGGGGAGAGCGTCCATACACTCCCGATCAGCGGCACCAAAGGCTTTCATGGGCATGCCCTCGGCGCGACCGGAGCTTGGGAAGCCGCGATCTCCCTCCTCTGCCTTGAAGACGACTGGCTCCCTCCCACCCTGAACCTCAAAAACCTCGATCCCGCCTGCGACCTAGACTACATCCCAGAGCCATCGGGCCGGAAGGCGCGTGTCAATGCCGTGCTGTCTAATTCGTTCGGCTTCGGGGGAATCAATGCGTGTTTGGTGTTCGGGCGGGTGTGAATCGGATATTTATCAGGTCGGCCTATTCTCGCGAGGCTTGAACCATTCCGGCTTGTGGGTAAACTCCGGCACTTCCACCTCAAAGTCCTCTGCGATGATGTAATCGTCCCCATCAATCAAAAACAGCACCGGCAGATCTTTCGGTTTGGCTTCAAATGGGACGAAATAATGAACATTTTTGGCGTCTAAAATCGGGCAAAGCACCTTGAACACAGAGTACGGAAAACTGCCTAGCGAAAATGGAGCGGTATGCCCCCAGCGATGAACTTGCTCCATTCCATATTCCGCGACGTTGCCTTCTCGATGATAGCCCGTCAACCGGCTTTTTACCAGTGCCGAAATCTCCATCCACTGGGTTAGAGTCAGCGCGGAATGACACGTAATTGATCCACTATTTTCGTATTTCCAAAGGAGAGGATATTCCTGAGTAAAGTCCCAGTCAATGACTGTGCTCTGCCGCGTCAACAGGAACTCAGCAACATTCTTCGGGTAGACAGTCACTTCACGATCACCGCCCGAACTATTGGCAAATCCCCAATTTTCACCTGCGTCCCGTGCCGCTAGATACAGCGGGTGCTCAAACCAGGGATACAGCGAGACCGTAAAAAAACCGTCGTGGGATGGCAATCCCACTTCACAGCTGATAAATTTGGCATCGATGTGGGTAAATCGTTCCCTAAGTTCGCGCCAGCCTACTCGTGCCAAATCGCCTCCTGTGCGGTGAGTCTGCCATCAAATGGGGCCAGATATCTCCCCCGCACTCCATTTTTTAAGGCTGTCGCATCATATTCCGGACGCAGCTCATCTTCCAGATCGTCCTCCGGCTTTACTTCAGAGAATCTATTGTCGCGTATCTGTATTTTATTCTTCGTCTTCATTCGGTTAAGCGTCAGCCAATAGCCTCAAGCAGCTCCACTCGGTTCCCACATGTTTGTTATTCCTTTGCAATCGTAACCGCCAATCAATTTTCAACAAGTCAGCAATGCAAGACTTACCTGATATGGTCATATCCGCTAGTGTGTTAGGCCGCAGGTGTTGTTGGTTCCGATGGTATATCTTTGAGATTATACCGGCGCGGTACGTCCGCAAGAAAACGCCGCGCCAGCTGGCGCGGGGAAGACTCAAACTCGTTCGCCCGGCGATATTCCATCAAGAAGCGCCCCAGCCAGGCCCAGGATGTCTCCGCTTCCAACCCTGTCGCTGCCTCGATTGCGGCCTTGAATTGCTGTTCAAACTCGGCATCTGTCCTTGCTCCGGACAAAGCCTTTGTCAAAACATTTTGCATCTCCCGACCTTCCAGTTGTCCCGCGGAAAAATCAAGGAAAGCTTTAGGAGTTTCGCCGGTGTCTTTGTCTACACCTTTGCGCGTGAGTATTCCGCCCATTGCCACGATGGTAATCAAAAGAGCGAGACACGCCCACCAGAACATGATGTTTTGAAGCAGCATAGGGGAGCCACAGAGTTCAGATAAGCAAGTCAGATAAGCAAGTCAGATAAGCAAGGAGGTTTTCGCTTCAGGAAAGCAAACACCCCACGGCGGCAGCGCCTTGTTAGGCCGTGAACGATTTGGCTTCGGGGTCATCTTCCCCCGGCTCTTCCCCCGGCTCCTGCATAAAGGCTTGAAGTAACTCCGAAGCGCGTGCTGCATTTTGCGCCCCCACAATCAGCCACGCTCCGCCTGCGCCTGCCAGCTGAAAAGCACGCATACCGCCTGCATCGTCAGCACGGATATAGGAATCGATCCCTTCCGTATCCAGAAGACTCTGGGCGATCTCAGCACTGAAGCGGTCAGAATAATTGCCGACTGATACAAGTTCACTCATGATACTCTCTTTTCCAATAACACATGGCTCTGCAGTCCATCACCTCTCCCAAGCCGCGTTATACCTCAAAACTTACCCCCGCGGCTTCGAGCAGTGTACCACAAAAATATAATAGACCTCTTGCATAAGTCGCCTTGCCGTGCCCGGATTTCTAATCCGGGTCTTCTGCAAAGCGATTGTCTGCGAAGGCAGACAATCGCACCTCAAAAGACCTGCACTTCCAGTGCAGGGTACTGACGCAAGAGCTCTAATCAGTGAAAAATAAAGCCATCTCCCGACTCCAATCAGCAATTTGACTGAGAGCGGAAGAGGGCATAAAGGCAGGAGTTAGTCTTTGGCAAAGAGCGCAGTGTCGCGCTGGAGATAGCCGCGCAGGCGGAGAACGGCCTGGGTGTGGAGCTGGTAGACACGGGATTCGGAGACGGTGAGGACTTTGCCAATCTCTTTGAAGGTCAGGCCTTCGTAGTAGTAAAGGGAGATGACGAGGCGCTCACGGTCGGGCAGACGGTCGATCCCCACGCCGAGGGAGGTCTTCATGGCGGAGGTTTCGACATCTTTCAGGACGTTGGCGTTTTCGTCCTGCAGGACATCGGTCAGGTGCAGACGCTCACCGTCGCTGCTGCCACCGCCGCCCATGAGCATATCATCGAGGGAGAGAACGTTCGCGCGGCTGGTATTGACCAGCAGCTTCAGCAGCTCGGCTTCGGTCAGGCCCATTTCGGTCGCGACTTCTTCTTCGGTGGCCGGACGACCAAGCTTCACTTCAAGCTGATAGTAGGTGCGCTCCAGAGCTTTGACGTTGTCCCGGACCGAGCGCGGGACCCAGTCTTCTTCGCGGAGCATCTCGAGAATCGCCCCGCGGATGAGCGCGATAGCGTAGGTCTCGAACTTCACCTGACGGGTGACGTCGAACTGGTCCACGGCTTTGATGAGGCCCATCAGACCGGCACTGACCAGATCGTCGCGCTCCAAATTCGGGGGGAGACTGGTGACGACTCGGCCTGCCGTAATCTTGACGAGGTAGGCATAATGGTTAATAATCTGGTCCCGCGCCTTCTGGTCGTTACGCTTTTTAAGGCGCGTCCAAAGGTCGGGCAGGGGTACGGAGGTAGTCATCATGCGCTCTAAAGTCTCACTTCAAGGTATCGGAATTTAGGACTTCGGGTTTTGTTTCGGCACTGCCGGAAAGAGTCGCGCCTACCGCTTCTGCCGGGTCAGTCTCAGCCCTGTGCCGACCTGACGGGCGGCTGGACGGCGGTGGATCTACACCCAGGCGCATAACAGCCCGCAGCAAAAGACCGGCCAGGGCGAACACCAGAAAAGCGGCTCCAACTCGGAGCAGACAGGTCCAGATCTCAGAACCGCCAGCCAGGCTGATACCACCAACTATCAGACCCGCCAGAGCCGCAACCCGCCAGGGCAAGTGTTCCGCATCGAAATTGTTCATCGGCATAAGATCTGGGAACGGCACAGCGGCCAAGAATAATACCGGTAAGCATTGAAAGCAAGCTTCATTTAGTAACAATCTTCAATTGTTTTCAGTATACCATAAGCCGCTTCCCTTTTCAAATGCTCTTTTCATACCCGGCCCCAGACGCACCGCGGCTCAAAAGCAGGAAATCTCGCAGGCGATCTCCAATTATTGGCTGCTGTCTATTTATGGAGTGATGTCTATTTTCATCTGCAAAGATACCAGGAGGCTTCCTTTGGATCTGAACGTATATCCTGAGTGCCGGACCATCCTGCCAGCGGGAACTCTAGTCTGTCCCGCGTGCAGTGAGAAAGATTTCCTGCGCGGTCGCACCGCCGGCGGAAAAGTACACGGTGGTGCGACCATAGAGGCGAGGCCATACTTCGCTGCCCCCCCCTCCAAAGCGAACGATTCCTTCCTGGGTCTGGGTTGCACTCTCGGTCTCCGCCCTGCTGGTGGGCTGCCTCGGCCTGGCCGGATGGGCAGGCTACAAAAGCTGGATGCGCGGACCGGGCGGGGATATTGCCTTTAATCAGCACAATCGGGCCGGGAACATTGCTTTCCAAGAACACGACTTCGCCAAGGCAAACGAAGAATACAGCCAGATGATTGCTCTGCGCCCCCGCCTGATGGCAGGGTATCTGCTGCGCGGAATGACACTTCATTCCCTGGGCCGGTTCCACGAAGCCATCCAGGATGACACGACCGCACTGGCTCTGCCAGATGGCAAGAGCGATGACGCCGATCTGTATTCGAATCGGGCCAATGCCGAAAGCCGGGTCGGTCTGTACCCGGCAGAGATTGCCCTGCACGGCGCGGCTCTGGCGGCACTCGGCAAAAACGGAGCCGCACTGGCAGATTTTGAACAGGGAGTTCGGCTGGATCCAAACAATCCCGATGCGTACCATGCCGAAGGGGATTTTCTCGAAAAAAGTCATCCATATGCCGCGGCAGTGGCGCTTTGGCATCGTGCCCGCCGCTCCTGCCCGGAGAACAGCTCCCGCAACGGCAATTGGTGGGGAAGTCTGGGCTGGTATCAATACGAAGCAGGCCAATTCCCGCAGGCGATCCAGAGTGACCAGAAAGCCCTCGATGCAGAGAGTGCACAAGGCTGGGTGCGTTATAATATGGGCCTTTGTTACACAGCACAGGGGGACAAGCCCGCCGCCACGGCTTCTTATACCATGGCACTCCTGCATAGCGCGGAGCCGGATCGCAAGGCGGCTCTAGAGGATCTTAAAACCGCACTCGTCAAGCAGCCCCGGTCACTGCTGCTGCAGGCGCAACAGCAGCTCCAGATGGCACAAGCGCATAAGACCCCGTTTCCACGCCTGGTACGGATGCGGCGGCCCCTTTCCCTCGGTATTCCCGCGGGTGCGAGGCCGGTCAATCCGGCGGAGATCGCACTGGGCGAATACCGAATTATTCCGCCCACCGGCTATCAGCTGACCCAAACAAGAATTGATGCGGGCGATGGCACAGGCACGATCTATCTTTGGAGCGGACCAAAGCGCAGCGATGCCACGCAGCCAACCCTGGAGATTGTGATCGGCCAGAGAGGCGGCGGCTCTATCGCAGATGAAAACACGTCAGAGTGGAAAGTGCAGATGGCGCTGAGCATTGCACGCGCCCGCCATCTCCACTTTACGCCCTCGCCACTGGAGCTGATGACGCTCGGAGGCCAGCCTTTTACGCATGCCCACTGGAAGGGTGTCGGACAGAATACGGGGAAACTTTTTGAGGGCGATCAATACGCATCGGTCGCCGCTGGAACGACACTTCAAATTCCCACCCACAATGCGGCCCCTTACAGCCAGGCCACCCTGCCGGTGCTGCAAAAATCAATCTCGGCATTTCGGCATCAATAATTGAACAAATACAGTCAAAACTCAGAGGACATTTCTATTCCATGCAAACACGACTTTCGCTTCCCGGTCTGCTTTTGACCGTTTTCCTGACGGGGGCACTGGCCGGGGCAATTCGGGCACAGGACACACTCCCACTCGATGCCGCCGCGCTGAAGTTCCAGGCCGGGGTCACCGCCTATCAAGCAGGAAAGATTGATATCGCCACCACCGATTTCCGTGATGCGGTCCGCCTGCGGCCCAGTTATGCCAAGGCACACAATGCCCTGGGAATCGTGCTGGAAAAGCAGGGCCAGTCGGAAGAGGCTCTGAAAGAGTTTCAGCAGACGGTCCAGCTCAGTCCGGGCAATCCAGATGCCCACTTTAATCTTGGAATCGCACTCAGCCGCCAGAAACGTGCCGCCGAAGCCATTATCCAGCTTCAAGCCGCTGTAAAAATTCGGCCCGCCTTTCTCCCCGCTCACCTGATACTTGGCCGAATGCTGGACGCCTCAGGGAAACACGTGATGGCCATCGCAGAATATCAGGAAATTCTTCTGCTTCGCCCCAACTACGCCGCCATGCATTATATACTTGCGAACGCACTCGATGACATTGGCAACCATGACGATGCAATACTGCACTATCGAACCGCAATCAGGCTCAACCCGGCAAACGCTGACCCGCACAACGCGCTCGGCAACGTTCTCGATACCGTGGGCAAACATGCCGAAGCCGTGACGGAGTATACTGAAGCATTGAGGCTGAGGCCGGGATTTGCCCTGGCTCACTACAATATGGCGGTCGCTCTGGATGGCCTAGGCCGCCGCGACAAGGCCATTGCCGAGTTTCGGGCCGCTCTGCGCAGCAGCCCCAGCCTCACGATCGCGCGCACCTATCTCGACAAGGATTTAGCCAAGGCTCGGAAGCTTGAGCATCCCCGCTGAAGCTAACGCTTGATGGTTGCGGCTGCCCCCACCAGCCCGGAAGCGCATTTGGACTGGCGAACTCGCTGGAGGCCGCCGTTCAGTGGAAAAGATATCCGTGATTCACTTCGTCAGCAGAACATAAAATCCGGCGGCAATGAAGAGGGCGTCGATGATTAATGCTCGCTGCTTACTGGCCGCAAACTTCTGGCGGGCCCGCACCGTGTCTGGCACGGATTTGGCCCGCTGCGCGAAGAACGCCAGGCTGATCGCCCGAAAAACGAAGCCGAGCAGAACAAGTGCCCCGCCGATAATCTTAAACGGGTCCAATCCCCTGCCCTTTCGCACAATTTAGCGGTAGTTCGTGAACTGCAGGGGGGCTTCCATGTCCGCGCCCTTCAGAAGGGTCATGACCGCTTGAAGATCGTCTTTGCTCTTGCTGGTCACACGGACCTGCTCATCCTGGATCTGCGCGTTTGCTTTCAGCCCTTTGTCTTTGATCAGCTTGACGATCTTTTTGGCCGCTTCCATCGGAAGGCCGTCTTTGACCGTCACGACCTGACGAAGGGTGCCTTTCGAAGCTTGCTCCAATTTACCATAGTCTAAAAACCGGACATCGATGCCGCGTTTGATCAGCTTAGATTGGAGAACATCGATCAATGCCGTCAGCCGCGGCTCATCGTCGGACGTCAGCGTCAGCTTATCTTTGCCGTCATGGGCGATTTCGCTGATACTGCCTCGAAAATCGAAACGAGTCTCGATTTCGCGCTGCGCCTGCCCGATGGCATTCTTGACTTCCTGTGGGTCGGCTTTCGAGACGACATCAAAACTATATTCCGTGACTGCCATGTTGCGATTCCTCCTGTGGTAATACTTTCAGCTGACCGGAACGTGAGACACTGACCTCAGGGATCTCCCGGTAAAACTCCAGTGTTCCCACGGCCTGTACCATCTTTCCCCTAGTGTACCCGCCGATGTCCAAAATCCCGGCGTTGGCAAATGCCGCGCGGTCGGTGGGAAAGATCGTCACCTGGATCGCAAGAAACGGATCGGTGTTTCCCAGCAGCAGCCGAAGAACTCCTGTGCCGCGCGACACTTCCACGCGCTCGACCATCCCCGTGACTACAACGACCTGTCCCTGAAGCCGCACCAGGGTATGGGGCATGAAGCGTGCGGCGTTGATTCGGGCCGCACCGCGATAGCCAGTTCGCGGCGGGTCCAAGCGGTCGCGAGCCGCCGTCAGATTTTCCGGGTAACTCCCAGGAACGTCTTCCGCAAGTGAAAAAGCCACTCGCGCCGGGGCATGGTCTGAGGCCCGTCGTGCCCAGTCGTCGTGCAGCAGCAGGGCCGAGTTTGGCACGAAGCGTGCGGCAAGCTCGGCAGAGGCCAGCAGATAATCGATCCGTTCGGCCTGCCCCCGGTGAAAGAAAGAGTAGTTACTGGATTGCGGAATAGCCCGGTCCAGCAAGTCTGTCAGTGACCCGCAGAGCAGCGGCTGAAGGCTTTGAGAAAGAGGCGTGTCATTCAAATCTCCAATCACGGCGACCAAAGGATATTGGTCCCGTAAACTCTCAGAGATCTCGTGAACCCGAGCCGCCTGCGCCGTTCGCAGCGGCTCCGTCTCAAGCTCCCCACCACGCTTGGACTTGAAGTGGTTTACGAGCACGACCAGAGTCTCGCCTGACGGAAGGCACAAGTGGCATTCCAGGCAGTCGCGGGAGAAGACCCGGTCTTGCTGCCCGTGAGGCGTATCGTAAGTATCAGCGGTGTGTGATAGTATCTGGATGATGGGGAAGCGTGAGAGAAGCGCGACATCGATGCCGCGCTCCGGGTCGTTCCCTTCCAGCAGAATTGCCTCCGGGTAAGCTCCTGCCCCGAGAGATGCATTGAGACGCTTGAGGACGCCCAGCGTCTCCACTTCCATCAGGCCGACCACGTCCGCATCCAGAACTTGAAGCACCCGGCGCAGGCGAGTAAGCTTGTTGCGAAGCTGGTTCTCCGCTGGCCGCAGCTCCTGCGAGGAACGTTCGTCGATCGTATCAAATAGGTCATGGACATTGTACGAGGCCAGAGTCCAGGTGAGCGGCAGTTTGGACGGGTCAGGATATGGCGGGGGATAGCTCACGCAGGGGTTTCTCCGTAACGACCAGCCCCGGCTGACGTCCCAAAGCCAGCACGGCGGCCAGCAGCAGCAGCAGCCCGGCCCACTGGCTTCCGGTCATCGGGACATGCAGAACGACAACTCCGATCAGCAGCGAGGTCAGGGGATAGCAGAGCTCGGCGAGTGTTGCGACGGAAGCAGTCGTCCCGCGCAGGCCGCGATAGTACAGACCCATTCCCAGCAGGCCCGGAACCAGGGCGACCAGCAGAAGCAGGACCCCAATCTCCGGGGTTCGCGCGGCAGTCGGCGGCGGAACCGCAAAGAGTGCCAGCAGGCCCAGCACCGGCAGGGCCAGTGCGAACCGCGCTCCGGAAAGCAGGGAAGGCGGCAGCAGCACCGAAAGCGGTCGCCCCACAACGGTCGCCGCACCCCAGAGTGCCGAAGCGGCGATCGCTAAAAATGCCTGCTCTAGCAGAGGGCGTGAGTGCAGATGCAGGGCGAAGTTTTTATCACCGACCACCAGCAGGCAGGCCCCAAGCAGCGCCATGACGCACCACCCCCAGAACGCCGGAGTACGACGCTCTTTCAGCACAGTCGCCGCCAGCAGCAGGGCAAAAACCGGCTGAGTCTTTTGCAGCAGCACGACCGTCAACGCCCGGGAATAGTCGAGCGTGAATGCCGTCGTGTACAGCCACGTTCCCAGTGCGGACCCGCCCACGCCGACAAACGCCAGCGCGGCCCATTGACGCCGCGTGAGCTGCGCCAGCTGCCGCCGGCCCAGCCACAACGGAATGACGAAGATGGCCGTCAGGATGAGATGCTCGGCCAGCACGATATACGAAGCTGACCAGCCTGCCGATACGACCTTAGCCCGCAAAAGCAGATCGCTGCCCCAGAGCATCGCGGCCAGCGCAATCAGCCAGGGAGAGAGCGGACCCAAAGAACTTTGACTTGATTTCACGCCTCTATGGTACCCGATTTCAGCGAAGCCTTCAGGATGGAAGCCGGTTAAATTTGCGGCACTTTGGGGTTTTGTGTGGATAACGTTGGCTGTCCTGTTCAGACGCCTGTCGCACAAGAGTTGCACTTGCTAATGAACATCCTGAACAAACTCCGGCTTTTTTCTACTCCACTTAGTAGGCATTCAGTGGAATCAGCAACAGACCCATAATGGTTGCTCGCAACGTGACCAAATGCAGCCTCACCGTGGAGTCCGTCTGTTTGGTCAGTGAGAATGATAGTGCAGATTAATTTGAGGTCGAGAAGACCCCACGAAAGTGACTTTCTGCGTCTTGTCTAGGAAAAAGGGCGATTGGGCTGCATTGTCTACAATACAGCCCTGGGTCAAATATGGCAAAATTGGGGGATCTGTCAAAGGAAATTTGGGGCTTATTCACCTAGGCATTTGATCTCGGTAAACATAATGGCCCAGATAGAGAACTAATCCGCTTTGAATCCGTTTGAGCATGTCCGTCGTCAAATTGTAATGGAGACTATTTGGAGTTTGATACTTTTGACTCTCCTTGAACGCAACAAGGGCGTTTTTCTGATCTACAGGATTAGTGCTTTTCAGGTACATATCAGAATAGATCCCACCAAGCAATCCGTATGCCGCAGAATCAGTTGGATAATCCTCAATAAATTTGTGCAGCAACGTTATAGCTTTTTTTTGCGAAGCAATCACGTCTTTAGGATTTCGTTCTCCCCAGTTTGTGGCATCAGCAAAATTCCCAATCACATAAAATCGGATTTCCCGGTTTTTCGGGTCGCGCTTTAACAACCGGTCTCCTAAACTATTCAACAGATAATTGGGCGTCAGATAGGACCAAATCCGGTAACGCATACGATCATATTCATAGCTATGAGGTGATGCGGGACGGTCTAAAGCATACGCAGATAAACCTATTTTGTCGACACCCTGCTTTTGATTTTCCGGTAGAAGCGTCATTTGAAACGCTAGATAGGCCCAACGAAATTGTTCCAGGGTATTATATGGGCTGTTGGTTGCAGATCTCTTATATATTTGAAGCAATCCATCAAGACCTTTCCCCTGCAAAACTAACTGGTCAACATTCTCTTTAGTCAGAAGATAAGACTTGTCGTTATTTGTCCAGGCCTCATCCGCCCACGACCATTTAAGACGCTGTTGTTGGAGCAACACCTGCAGAGGCGACTGAGCGGCAGAGGCATCACAGTGCCGAGTCGCACAAGCATCGCTGAAAAGCAGGCAGATTGCTATTGAAGCCAGAGTGACAAGATTGGTGTTTTTCACTAAAGGTAGCTCCATGTTTCAACATAGAATACGTCTTTATCACGTGTCGAAGTATCAATAGTTATTCCTCTATATCCGTTTGGACCATAAGCATCTCCCTCAAACGTATTGATCTCACGATAGCGTCCGACTTGTGCAGCAACACGTAAAAAATGATTTCCTGACTGGTTAAAGTAAGGGTCCTCATTCCAATGGTCCTGCCAATTCGCAGGCAGAGGGTATTTTGACTGAAGTAGTGCGAAGTTAGCCGCGGCTTGATTGACCAAGTCTGGGTTAAATCTCTGTATTCCAACTCCCCAGGTATTGATAGTCTGTTGCAGAGTCACAGCGGCAACGTAATCCTTATAGACTGTCGCGACACCAATTGGTCCCGTTGCGATTCCTTCGGGTAGCAACAAGGGGGCTGCCGCGGCAGTTCCTGAAAGGAAAACAGAAAGCGTTTTTACCGCAGGTCCCGCCACGTCGATCTCTTCAGTCGGAATGGTGTAGTAAATAGCTCGACTGGGTTCGATGCTTGTATTGCCATCAATGTCAGCACCAGGCTTCGGGTACATTCGATTTGTCGTCGGAATTGAGGTAATAAGGGTCCAATTCTCGACAGGTAAATGCCAGTTCACACCGTATGTATTGCTAGCGATAGCACTGTCCAAGCTATCTTGAACGTCAACTTTAAAGGTGCTGTGTTTAGGGAAGCCGTCCAGCTTTTTGCCAAGACTAATTATGGCTTGAATAGTTTGTTTATTCCCCCCAGCGACACTAAAGTCTCTCCCAGAAAGGTCTGTTGCCGTTATTGTCCAGTTATATGCTGTATTGGAGAAATTAGAAGTACTCACGGTATAGTGATTCCCACCATAGAAAGGAAATCCGCCATAGAATCCAAGATCATATGCCGCAGCAGTATCAGTCGATATGGAACCATCTGAGTTTGGTTGATTCAGGTATCTGTCTGTGCCATGGACACTGTCGTACGGTCCTTTGCGATAAGAGTCGTCGATTTCTTGTGAACTAATCCACGCTTTCCGATTGTCTAGCTGAACGCTGTAATTGACGCTCATGCCGGGTGAACCACCAAAGAGATAAGAAGTCTGTGAGAGTGAGACACTCAGGGAGCGAGTGGGCAGCGTTATCGAGAGCTGACCGGTAGGTATTGTCAGACTAAGGAGATGTTTTCCGCTGGACAATGCACCGTACAATGGTGCCGTCTGGTATGTCATCGGATCGTTGAAGCCATCTGAGGCCTGTGTAACGACCCCAACGGGGTTGACCATAAAGTGGCTGGAGTTCACGTTGGCTGTTTCCAACACTTGTATGGTGGACGGCGGGAGTGACGTATCGCCCGGGCCACTCGGAGTCCAGGTTAGCGTCGGGGTGACGGACAAGCTGATGGTTCCGTCCCCGGGGAGACCGAACCCACAGGAATTATTTGTGAACACGGGATGAAACGGACCATTTTGAGCAGTTGTAAAAGTGACCACCCACTGTCCAGCATGAGAGGCTTGGGGCAAAAGAAAAAGACTACCTAAAAATAAGAGCGACAGGAACGAAAGGCGACATGGATTCGTTCTCCATTGGGTCCGTAGCGGGCTTGACTGTCTTGCCGACACGGACATTTGAAGGCAATAGGTGCGATAGGAACAGTATATCTTATGAATACGAACCTGTCAAGCATTTCCAGAAGGATTTCAGGGCGAGAGCCTTGCTAAAGCCTTGACAGAGCCTGAAATGGCAGGTATTCTCTCCTCCGAAGCAATGACTACCCAAAATTACAATTTAACCGCGCCAAGAGTCGGCAACTGGACACCCCTGTTCGGGCGGCGATACGCCGCGCCGCCGATTGCCACCGCTTCTTCACACTTTGGAAGGTGTTGTTAAACCCCTACCCCAGCGACAAAAACAGAAGCAAGCAATCGGCCCCCGGCACTCTGCCAGGGGCCTTTTTTGGGCGTACTTTTTTCGGTTTCGATTGCTCGAGGAGATGACAGATGGAATTTATTGACGGAATCCCGGTCTGGGGCGGTGCCGATGAGCGCACTCTGGCCCAGATCAAGACCTGCGCGAAGACCGCTTCTCATGTCGCCCTGATGGCGGACAACCATGTCGGCTACGCC
>JANXMY010000185.1 GCA_025354405.1 Armatimonadota bacterium | reverse complement strand
CGTCATCAACTCTCGGGATTCGGACTCCATTCGTCGCGGGTTCTCTCTCTCATCGCCGGGAGGCGTAGTCTGTCCTGGTTTCCATCACTCTGGATTTCAGTATATCTTAATTGTCAGCCGTTGTCAACAAACGCTGAAAAGCGATCGGTAAGACACTAGATCTCTGGCATAAGTCGCCTTGCCGTGCCCGGATTAGAAATCCGGGTCCTCTAAAAAGCGATTGTCTGCCTTCGCACCTCAAAAGCCCTGCACTTCCAGTGCAGGGTACTTACGCAAGAGGGCCACTGTCTCCGGTTCTTGACAGAACGCGCCGACTATGATACTATAAAGATACCTACCCATGAGATTTCGACTCGCACTCGCTTTTTGTTTACTGGCCGTTCTGCCGATTGGCCGCGTTTCCGCTGACCCCGTTTCGGCGTATCTGTCGGCACGTCACGCATCGTCGGCGTCTCCGCTGCTCACTGCCGGGATGCTGAGCGACGTTCTCGCCCATCCCGGCAGCTACGCCGGCCGGACCCTGGACCTTGCCATGACTGTCAGCGGGCTTGTGACTTCCGGCGAGGATCGCACGGCGCTGCTGTCCTCCGCAGGGCAGTCACTGTCGGTGCCCCTGCCTGCCAGCTGCAAAGGGGAGGACTGGATCGCTTCGGGGGCACGGGTGTGCGTCCTGCTCCAAGTCGCACCGGACGATGCCTCCCTGCCTTCGGGCGTTCGCCTCCTTGCGGCCGCGCCGGAGGGGGATATTGTCGCGGCGGAACAGGCACAGGCGGCCCGGCAGGCGGCCCTCGCGCCAACAGCACGGGGCATCCGGCACTCAAAGCGCTACGCTGTGGTGAGCTGGGCCAGTGACACGTCGAGTGCCGGCCATCCTGCCGGGGCGCTGCCGCTGAGAGCTCTGGCGATTTACGGTCCGTACCGCAGCCTGGTCCGCCGCTGGAACCGTCGCCTCTCGGAAAGCGATGTCGACAAGATCACGACCAGTATTCTCTACTTCAGCGATCGAAACGACATCGACCCACGTCTGGTGGTGGCCACGATCATCGCCGAGTCCGATTTCGATATCCACTCCACGTCCCATGCCGGGGCGATGGGGCTGGCCCAGATCATGCCCGATGAGGCGCATTCCCTGGGTGTCACCAATGCCTACGACCCGATCCAGAACATCGGCGCGGCAGTGCATATCCTGCGCGGCCACCTCGAAAAATACGGTGGGGCTCCCGCCGGCGCGGGGATCATACCCGTCAGCCGAATCCTGCTGACCATGGCCGCCTACAATGCCGGGCCGGGAGCCGTGCACAAGTACCATGGCGTCCCTCCCTACCGGGAAACACGCCGCTACGTCGCCAAGATCGCTGCGCTATATCGCCAGATGTGCGGCACTAATGTCGCCCAGGCGGCATCGGCGCATTGATACAGAGCGAATTTCTCAGGGCTGAACGGCCCAGAGCAGGCGAAAGATACAGACCGCCGCCGAGGACAGGAGAAGCGTGATTACTCCCAACTCATACCAGTCGAGGCGGCGTGTGCGGTGGGCACGGCGAGTAAGCGTCGCGGGGCCAGCCTTCGCGTAGCGAAGCGTCCCGGCGTCGATCTGTGCGATGACCGGGTTTGCCAGCGTCGTACCGGGTGTTTCCAGTGGGTTCGTCCGCGCCCTGGTCTTGTCAGTGATTTTTTCGTCGGCTTTTTCGTCTGTGATGTTGAGTTTCTGCGTCATCGTGGTTCTCCATTGACTACTAACAATCCAGTCGTAACTCCTAGTTTAGCGCATGCAGGCTCACAAGGGCAATATCTTTAAAGGATACAGTTCCCTGCGCTCATCCGCATGGACAGTATGACCAGAGTATGAATCTCCGTCTGTGCCTTTTTTTACATTTTCACGCGGCTTTGCTGCATAAATGGGGCACTGTAGGGGCGCTGCTTGCTGCGCCCTCCAATTTTCGCCCTCCAATTTTCGCCTTCCATGTTTCGGCCTGGGCTTTAGAGAGAGCCGAGCCTTTATCCAACAAAGCATTTTCACGCACAAAAACGCCGCTGGAACAGAGTGTTCCGGCGGCGTTTTTGTGTCTGGGGACATGGGTTGTCTCTTACGGCTGAATTGCCCAGATCAGACGGCTGGAGCAGATCGCAGCGCAAGTTATCATCAAGATTATTACCCCCAATTCATACCAATCTAACCGGCGCGGCCGATACTTTTGAGTTGGGAAGGTCGTGGGACTGGCCTTCGCATAGCGAAGCGTCCCGGTGTTGATCTGTGCGATGACCCTGTTTTCCACCTGCGTCGTACTGGGTGTCTCAAGCGGATTGTTTTGGGTCTCGCTGCTTGTTTTTTCGGCAGCAGTGTTGAGTGTTTCTATCATCGTAAATCTCCATTGATTACTTCTTCTTCAGTCTTTGATCTGAGTATAACTCCGATGCGTTAAAATATCGTTAAATACTAGCCCAACTTGAAGTGCGCCTACAGTATAGCCTATCCAAAGGCACTGATCTGTGCGTTTTTTCACATTTGGGGTGTAATATTCGACAAATCGATACCCCTAAAGCGTCAGACGCCCCAGATTCCCCGGCAAATTTATCGTGTGGCGAAAATATTCTGATGCCGACAATTTCAGTACCACCTGGTCTTGTTCGTTAATTCGCTTCGACACCGCTAAAGAGACACCCATGAAAAATCCGCATCTGGAAAGCCTGCTGTCCCAAATCACTGAAGTGCCGACACTGCCGACCAGCGTGCTGCGCGTGATGCAGATGATTGAAGACCCTTTTTGTTCTTCGTCGGACCTGGCAAAGATTATTCAGGCCGATCCCGCTATGGCGTCGAAAGTGCTGAAGCTCGCGAACTCCTCCTACTACGGCTTTCGGCAAAAGATCAGCAACATTCCGCAAGCCGTGACACTGCTCGGCTTCGCAACCCTGAAAAATACTTTGCTGGCCGCCGCAGTCTTCGATATGTTTCGGATCAGCTCCACCGGCTTCGACCTGCCTGCAGTCTGGCAGCACTCGATCACGGCGGCGACCGCTGCCCGTCTGATCGCCAAGCGGGCACGCTATCCCCATGCGGAAAAAGCCTTCACCGCCGCATTGCTGCATGATATCGGCAAGATCATTATCGCGCGGTATGTCCCGCAGGGCATGGCCGAGATCGTCGAGATTGTCTACGCCGACCAGACCACCATGTACGACGCCGAAAAGCTTGTACTCGGACTGGCCCATCCCGCCCTGGGGGCATGGGTCCTGGCCCGCTGGGGTCTGCCCGCCCCGATCGTGGAGGCGGTGGAGCATCACCATTTTCCGGCCCGCGCCCAGACTTCGATCGACCTGGCAGGGATCGTCAATCTTGCCAATCTCCTGGCGCATCGGGCGAATATCGGCTCCGGCGGCGATTTCCAGACCCGCACCGTCTCCCCTTCGCTGCTGGAGCATTTCAACCTCAATGAACCCGCGCTGATCGAGCTGCAGGATGCCCTGATGTTCAAGCGCCTCGAAATCGAATCGTACTCCGCCTGTGCGGTTTAAGCCTGCCTGAGGCCGATCAGGTCGGAGCCTGGGAATGAAGCGCGTAGGAATTTATTCCCACGGTTTCTTTTTCTGCCACGGTTTCTTTTTCTGCCACGGTCTTTCTTCCTGCGTCTTATCCTGGCCCTGTGGCCCTAGCCGCACTCTTGTTCAGCATACGTGAAAACACAGAGCATTCTGCTCTTTCGAAGCACTTTGTATTTCTTATGACCGAACTCGTACAGTACAAAATAGGCCGCAAAAACGGTCTCTGGGCAGCACTGACCCCGACTGCCGGGCTGCGGCAGACGTGGCAGCTGGCGATCTCGACGCGCGGACGCGGCGGGGCGAAGCTGGTTGCCCCCCTGCTCGAAACTGGACCCCTCCGCCCCCTGGCGACTGTGACGATCAAAGGGGAGGCCTTCCCGCTCACGATCGACTGGCATGAGCAGAAGCGCGGCGGAGTCCTCGGCTTCGGCGGCGAACGCAAGCTGGGCACGGATGGCGGGCTGCTGAGCTGGGAGATGCGCTGGGTTCCGCTGGCCGGAGCGGAGGGCACCTTTAAAGTCGAAATGCGGCTGCGAACAACCCCGCGCCGCACCGGCTCCCTGCGGATCGATCTGCCGACCCCCCTGTATCAGCCGGAAGTCTGGGCCATCCCGGAAGCCGCCGGGCGCGGCCACCGGGCCGTCTGCGCCCGCTCGGCCTACAGTGCGCACTTCGTCGCTCTCACGACCGAATCCGGCGAGGCCGGATGGGAAGAGGGCGGCGGGTTCTCCGCTGACCTGCCGACGTTCTCCCTGGGAGGCGGCAAGCTGGTGGCTTTCTGCCTGGGCTTTGGCGCGGCTCCGGCGCTGGCCGATGCCCGGTCGGCACTAGTCGCACAGTATGCGGCTCACGCCGCTGACGATCTCCATCCTCCCGTCGTACTGACGAAGCTGGACCCGGTGCCGGTCGTCAGCCGCCTGATCGCCCCCGAA
The DNA here is from genome assembly GCA_025354405.1 of Armatimonadota bacterium. Classification (GTDB taxonomy): domain Bacteria; phylum Armatimonadota; class Armatimonadia; order Armatimonadales; family Capsulimonadaceae; genus JANXMY01. The sequence goes on along the minus strand of JANXMY010000185.1, from coordinate 16,123 downwards.
GCCTACGCGGTGCAGGGCATGGAGCGGCTGTATTTAAAGTCGCCACTGGCCGCAGAGGAAGGGACTTTTTACGCCGGCTTTCCGCATGAGCCGGCAGGGGCGCTGAAGTCTCTCTCGGATTGGAACCGTCTGCGCGCGACGCCCGAAGTGCCGCGCCTGCTGCGATTCGGTGCGGGCGGAATCTGTGCGGATTTTCAGGTCATGGGGAAGGAGGGGCAGGCGGAGCCGAACAAAGGAGCCTTCTGGGATAAGATGACCCTGGGCATGGGCACGGACTATGCCGACGGAGCGACGCATGGTCTCCTCTCAAATGCCCGGCTGGCCCGGCACCTGTTCCTGCTGCATGCCGCCGGGGGCGAGCCGCTCTTGAAACAGTCGGCTTTGAATATCTGTCAGTGGCTGCTGCTCAAGCAAAACGAAACGGGCTTCTACAGCGGTGCAAGATACCACGCCACGCGCGGCCTCACCGGCGATGGCAAAGTCCTGCCCCAGCCCTGTGCGCTGGACGGAGTTGAGGCGATCCGCGCCTTCGTGCTCGCCTACACCGCGACCCGCGTCGAAGTTTGGATCAAAGCCGCCTGGAAAGTGGCCCAGGTTCTGCTGGACGATCGGTCTGGGGAGTTCGAGGAGCGCTCGCCGGTGGCAGTCGCAGGCGTGATCTTATCCCTGCTGGCCCTCGATGCCGAAGCGCCCAATGCTGACCTGCGAGCGGCAATCCGCGAATGGGCCGCCTGGCTGCGGATCCTGCCGCTGAAACCCGACACGCTGGCATTGAATCCCGACGGTCTCCATGCCGGTCTCTTCGACTGCGCTCAGGCGGGCTTTGCCCTCTTTGCCCTTTCCCGCGATCTGGCCGATCTGCGCTACGCCTTCGCAGCCCTGCAGATGGTCCCGGCGGAGTCCCGGCAGGCGTCCTGGCGAGCGATTGCCGCCCATCAATCAGCGCTGCTCTCCCTCGCGGGCCTGCTGCCCCAGTCGAAACTGGACTTCGCGGCCCCTTCCGTTGCTTTGGACTGGCGCGTCTTTGCCCCTGACCCCGCCGCCGCCCCCTTTCTGCGCGTCGAACCGGTGCGGGCGAAAGCCGCCGCCCCTGACGCGGAGGTCTGGGCTGACTGGCTGCCTCTGGTCTGCCGCGGCACCGATCAGCTTCTGCTGCTGGTGCTCGCCCCGCCATCGGTCGAGGCTGTCACGGTCACCAAAAATGCCAAACACCCGCTTCTGCGTGACCTGCAGACTGGAAATGAAGATTCCACCGCCCCCCTGCACCCTCTCTTCGGTGAAAGCTGGGCGAATGTGGGGCTATTTACGGTGGACCCCTAGACCCAGTGCCATTGATTCAGAAGGGGCGTGGAAGTCAAGAACCCCGGGCTTAAGGCCGGGGTTAAATGCCCTAAGTGACCTGCACCAGTCGGGAACTGCTCTCACTCTGCACATCGCCGTCGTAGGAGACGCCGTCGGCGTAGAGCGTGAAGTTCAGCCAGTCGGCTTCGATGTGCTGGCGGAACGTCGCCTGGTTTACCCCGCCGAAGACGAACAGGAAGAAACGCAGTGCTTTGTAGTGGGTGATGCCGCCCTGGTCGTAAGAGCAGGAGATGGAGATGCGAACTGCGTCATCTGCGTCCACCAATTTGTTCTGATAGGTGGAAACTGCGATCTCGATCTCGTACCCGTTTTCCCTCTCGCCCAGTCCGACAATCGGCTTGATAACCATATACGGCGGAACATATTTCCCAGGTGTATCTGGATGTATATTTGGCATAGATGTGACTCCTCTTTCGCCTTTGCGATGAGATTTGGTACAACCCAGACATTTTAACATCGATTTAACACACTGTCAACAGCCTGCTTTGCTCCACCGCATATTCCGTGGCTTGTTCCAAAGTCAGGGCGCGGCCCTGTTCCCAAAGCCGCTGATAACCCTCGTCACCGAGTGCGAGTGAGGCTGCTTGGAGGCACTGTGTATGCTCTCCCTCTTTATCCGTGTCGAGCGAGGGAATCCCCGAGTGCTCTGCATACGCCTCCTCGGCACCCAGCAGAAAAGTCTGAACATCATAGCTGCCGCAGCGGCCCGCAACCCGTGCCACGGCGCGAAGTGTCAGCGCAATTCCCTGCCGGTCGCCATAGCTTTTTTGCCGCTCGAGATCTTCCACATAATACTTCAGGGCGGCGGACAGGTCTTTGGTATCCTCCGCGAGAACGCCCAGATTGTACAAAGCTGCCGTGATGAGATTTTCGTCCTGAAGCTCTCTCGCAAGCTGAAGGCCTTCTTCAAGGTACGGGCGGGATGCCTCCAGCTCCTTCTGGTCGTTTAAAAGCGTCCCCAGATTCAGCATCATCATGGCGACATCACTCGGTGTTCCGGCTTCCCGATACAGGGCAAGACTTTCTTCGAAGAACCCGCGGGCCTGCGACAGCTGGTTGTCGTGCGATGCCACGATCCCCAGGTTTGCCAGAGAACGGGCGATGCCAATTTGATCTTGGTGCTGACGATTCAGATGGAGGCTAGCTTCGTGAAATGCCCGTGACTTTGTGGTATCCCCGAGTGACCAGGTCAGGACACCCGCCGCTGTGTTAGCCTTTGCGAGAAGGTCGCCGGAGGCACAGCCGGGGCAGTCCAGTGCCGATTCCAGATACTTCAGGCCCTCGGAAAGGTAGCCGCGAACGAACCAGAATCGGTACAGGGCATTGGCCAGACGCAGGCAGGGCTCTTTTGGATCGGGCCCCGCCCCGCAATGTTTCAGGGCCGCTCGAAAGTTGTCATGGTCCTGCTCCAATTGATTCAGCCAGAAGACCTGATCGGGCCCCTTTAGCTTCCGGGCCGCCTCTTCGGCAAATGTGGAGAAGAACGCCTGGTGGGAGCGCGCAAGCCGGGGCTGTTCGTCCGTCTGAGCCAGCCGGTCTCGGGCGTACTGGCGAAGGTTTTCCTGCAAATGATAGCGCACCTGCCCTGCCTCCGGCGGCTCCACGACTACCAGGGATTTGGCGACCAGGCGCGAGAGCAGATCGAGAACATCCCGCCCCTCACCGTCGACACAGACCGTCTCGGCCGCTTCCAAGGACCAGCCCCCGGCGAACACGGAAAGGCGGCGCAGCAGGGCCTGCTCGGCGGGCAGCAGCAGGTCATAGGACCAGTCGATCAACGCCCGCAAGGTCTGCTGACGTGGCAGAGCGGTCCGGCTTCCGCCCGAAAGCAGCTGGAAGCGGTTGTCCAGGCGGGAGGAGATCTGCTCGGGAGTCAGCACTCTCACCCGGGCGGCGGCCAGCTCCAGCGCCAGGGGGATGCCGTCAAGACGCGCACAGACCTGCGCGACCGCCGGGGCATTGCCCGCGCTCAGCCGGAACGTGGGGAGGGCGGAGGTCGCCCGGTCTACAAACAGGCGGACGCACTCGAATCGGGCCAGACTTTCGAGTGTCAGCCCCGAAGCGGGTGTCGCCAGAGAGGGGACAGGCAGGGTACTTTCGCCACCGATCTCCAGGGCCTCGCGGCTAGTCGCCAGAATTTGCAGCCGGGGGCAGGCCCGCAGCAGGTCTTCGGAAAGCTTTGCGCTGGCTTCGATCAGATGCTCGCAGTTGTCGAGAATGAGCAGAAGTTTTTTGGGACGCAGAAGGTCGGTGAGCGTTTCGCGCAGGGGCCGGGGCGGCTCCTCACCCGCGCCCAGCACGGCGGCGATCGCCTGCGGCAGCAGAGACGGGTCTGAAAGGGGGGCCAGCTCGACCAGCCAGACTCCGTCCGGGTACTCCCCCAGCAGGTCCGCCGCGACCTGGAGCGCCAGCCGGGACTTACCGGTGCCTCCGGTACCGGTCAGAGTCAGCAGACGCGTTTCCTGCAGCAGCTGCCGGGCCGTGGCCATCTCCTCCTCACGCCCGATAAAAGAAGTCAGCTGACCCGGCAGGTTGTGTGTAAACGATTCCAGTGAGCGCAGCGGAGGAAATTCGGTCGGCAGCTCGGGGTGAAAGAGCTGAAATATCTCCTGCGGCTGGGCTAAATCTTTGAGCCGGTGCCGTCCATGAGAAATCAGGCCCGCTTGTTCCGGCAGAGCGTCTTGCAGCAAAGCTGCCGCGCTCTCGGAGACGAGGGTCTGCCCGCCGTGTGCCGCCGCCAGCAGCCGCGCCGTCTGACTGAGCGCCAGTCCGAAATAGTCCCCATCGCGCTGATCGGCCCGGCCTACATGGAGGGCGATCCGCACCCGGGGTGTCTGTCCTTCCGGCAGCGGCCAGCTCTCGCGGTGCAGGCCCAGCTGCACCGCCAGCCCCGCAGTCAATGCCATTGCCGGGCAGGGGAAAGCGATGCAAAACGAATCGCCGCCCCGTTTAAAGATGTCTCCGCCACCCGCCGTGACCGCCTCTGAAAATAGGGCATCATGACGCGCAAGGACCGCAGGCATCGCCTCCGGGAACCGTTCCCAGAGGCGCGTACTGCCTTCCATATCAGAAAATAAAAATGTGACGTCACCGGTGGGTAGATGGGACATGAGAAATTTTCCGGCCTGAGAGACAGAGTGAGATACTGAACCTAAGCCCGAGCCCTCGCAGACCTACTTATTTATTAGACCTCTGGCATAAGTCGCCTTGCCGTGCCCGGATTAGAAATCCGGGTCTTCTACAAAGCGATTGTCTGCGAAGGCAGACAATCGCACCTCAAAAGCCCTGCACTTCCAGTGCAGGGTACTTACGCAATAGGGCTATTCGGTTGTGGCGGCAGATCCGCCCGACGCAGCGCCCACTCCAGCACCCACGGCCATTCGCCGTAGCCGTAGTAGGGGGAGATGTGCCCGCCGCCGGCCAGCTTGTGGATCTCGACTCCCAGTCCGGCGGCGTAGGCCGAGGTCTGGTCGAATGTCGCGTAATCATCTGTGTCCGATGCGACAATCACCGTCTCGCGGGCCAGCCCGGCGATGCCGTCTTTCGAAAGCGGTGGCGGAAAGAAGTCGGCGGCTCCGGGAGGGGCGTCGAGCGGTGGGATCTCCCGGATGACATACGGCGGTGCGACTAGCAGCACCCGGTCGGCTTTTGGACCGGGATGTTCGGACATCGCTGCATGGTGCATCCAGTTGATTGCGCCGAGCGAGTGTGCCAGCACGGTCAGGGTGGCGTCGGCGGGGATTGCGCCCAGGGCGGCGTGCAGCGCCGTCATCCAGGCGGCGGGATTCGGAGCCATCGGGTCCGGCATCTTCGGGTAATGCACCTCCGCGCCCGCTGCGGTCAGCTTCGCGGCCAGATGCTCCTGCCAGTGCGCGGGCTTGTTACCGCCCCAGCCATGCAAAATCAAAAATACTTCGGACATAAATGTTCTCCTTGGTTCAATTTTCGTCGGCGTCAAATAGCATCACGCAGGTTCAGACCGAGCGTCCAGTGCGAGTGTCCAGTGCGAGCGTCCAGACCGAGTGTCCAGACCGAGTGGTTGAAAACCACTCGCTAGGTGAGGCACCCTCCGGGTGGAAGAAAGGACAGGAGAAGATTTTCTTTCCGGTGTCCTATTCCAACGTCCTCAGGATGCCTCACCTATCGGGTGGTTTTCAACCACTCGGTTACACGACCTGTACCCCTTCGGCGGCGGTGCGCTGCGCAAAAAGCTCGCTCAGGCGGGCGGTCATCGGTCCCGCGGTGCCGTCCCCGATGGGCCGTCCGTCCAGCTGCACCACGGCAGCCAGCTCGCCCATCGTTCCCGAACAGAACATTTCGTCGGCGCGGTAGAACTCCGTCAGAGACAGGTCGGCTTCCGCACACGAGATTTGGTTTGCGGCGCAGAGCTCGAGCACGGTCTCCCGGGTGATCCCCTCCGGGCAGGCGACGGCGCGGGGTGTTTGTATCCGGCCCTGGCGCACCAGAAAAACATGAGTGGCATTTGTTTCCGCCACAAAGCCGCGCCCGTCGAGCATCAGGGCATCGTCAGCCCCGGCGTGGTTCGCTTCGATCTTGGCGAGGATGGAAGTCAAAAGATTATTATGATGGATCTTCGGGTCGAGGGTCTCCGGTCCGGACCGCCGCACGCTGCTGGTGATCAGTGTCAGCCCGCTTTTGTCGTAGACTGGCGGTTTAAACTCGGCGAGAATGATCAATGTCGGCCCGGACGTGTTCAGGCGGGGATCCATGCCAGAGGTCAGCTTAACGCCGCGTGTCAGTGTCAGGCGGATATGCACGCCGTCGGTCATACCGTTCGCCGCCAGCGTCCGCTTGATCTCTTCGATAATCGCCGCATGGGTCGGGATTTCGGCGAATGCCAGAGCGAGTGCCGAGTCGCGCAGCCGGTCGAGATGCTCGTGCAGCTTGAAGATTTTCCCGCCGTAGAGCCGCAGCCCTTCCCAGACCGCATCGCCGCCCTGAACAACCGAGTCGAAGGGGCTGATTCCGGCCTCGTCCCGGTGTGAAATTCGGCCATTGATATTGACCTTCAAGTCCCGGTTTTGTTCGTGGAACTGCTGTTTCATACCCCTGCCTCCAGCGGCGTGAGCCGGTGGGCGTATAGCCGCTCGTAGACATCCAAACACTCCGCATAGACGCCCTGCAGCCGCTCCGGGACGGCATCGGACTTCGCCTGATATGGGCGAAACCCGGTGGAAGTCTCCACTTCTGGGTACCAGTGCTTCGCCCAGATACCGTCGGTCGCCCGCAGCCCTGGCTCCCAGGACAGCATCGCCGGGGTGAACTCCACGCCATGAGCCGCGCAGAGCTGCCGCAGCATCTCTTCCGGGTGGTTCAGTATGTCCCGGGCATCCAGCACGGGCACGGCGGAATCGGTACGTGCCTGCACCCAGTCGTAGATCTCCGCCTGCTGAACAAACCCGAGGTCTTCGACGGTCGGGTCGTGGCTCTTCTTGAGGTACGACGTGATCACTTCGCCGGGGTGCCGAATCAAAAAGCCGTGGGTTAGCTGTCCGAGCCAGTCGCGCCCCATGTTTGGAAGCAGGTGATGCGTCATATGCTTCTGGTAAAAGATCGCCTTGCCTTCGGGGACCGGCCCGCAGAGCCAGTCCGCCGCCACCCGCCAGTCCGCCTCGCCGCACGCGATGACTTCCTTGGCTCCGGGGTGGTCCAGGCCCGTTGCGCTCAGATAATGGGCGTACAGCGGCTCGTCGCAGACAAACGTGTCGGGGCGGTTCCCCCAGGAGCGCATCATGGCCGTGGAGATATTTCGCGGGCCGGACCACAGGGCAAGCCGCAGCGGGTTTTCAGGCGAGAATGTCATGGTGCTAGTTTACCCCGTCTTTGGCGGAATTTCTTTGCATCAATTGCTTCTGCCGTGTGTCTAGAATTGGTCTAGCCGTTATACTTCTTGTGACCGGGCCTGCTGCGACGTTTGGTATGACGACCACAAATGCAGCGGCAGCGAGCACGCCGATGGCACGTCGTTTGTTTGTGACTGCGGGCATTCTAGGCCTCTCTTTTTGAATCACTGATATTACGCAAGGCTTTCGGAACCCACCCCGCAGCAAGCTGCGACCCTCCCGGAACGGGAGGGCGAGCGGGAAGAGATTTGTGGAGTTTGGTCTACTTAATAAAGCTTTCAGGAAGAGCTTTTTGTGACATCGGCAAACACTTTGTCCCCTTCCCGCCTACCCTCCCGTTTCGGGAGGGTCGCAGCTTGCTGCGGGGTGGATTCCGAAAGCCTTGCGTAACACCAATGAATACCACTTCCTGCGTAAAGCCTAAGCTTAGGCCGCAAGATGCGGGCCACAAAGACGTAGGGCAGTGAGACGCGCCCAAGCTAGACGTGGGAATAAATTCCTACGCTGTGGGGCGCAGACGCCCAGTTTCGACCTTCGTCTCCTGCCCCTTTGGCTTCTTTTGTGATCCGCTCCGTGCAGGAATCCCCCCCCGCAAACGCGAACTTCGCCCTATGCATCACAAAACATCTTCTCGCACCCGCACGGCGTCTCTCCTGACGCTCGCCGCTGCTTGCGTTACTCTGGCTGCGGCCCCCTGCTTTGCCGAATCCCCGGCCCGGAAAGCCGCTGATTTCGCTTCGGGACCTGGAAACATTCTCTTTCTCGCCGCTGGAGTCGGCCTGCCGCTGCTCACTGATGGGCAAGACGGCAAAAACCATGCCCTGCGCGCCGCCGACTCTTTGCTGGTGAGTGTTATCCTGGCGGAGGGGCTGAAGTCACTCGTGAAGGAAAAACGGCCCGATGCCAACACCCATGACAGCTTCCCCAGCGGCCATGCCACAGCGGCCTTCGCGGTCGCAACGGTCGAGGGGCAGATGCACCCGAAGCAGGCCATTTTCTGGTACCTGGGAGCGGGTCTGATCTCCTACTCTCGTGTCCGCCTGAACCGGCATACCGTCGGCGATGTGGTGGCCGGGGCGGCACTCGGGTACGGCACGGCGCGGCTGGAGCTGTCTCAGCCGCATGGCCTGGTGCTGTCGCCGTTTATCACCCGGGACGGTACAGGGCTGCAAATCTCCCGCGGGTTTTGAGCGAAATCCTCCGAATAAGCTGATTTCTGAAGAAGCTTATAACGGCTGAACTGAATCCACGTGTACCAGTCCGCTGCGCGTTCCCACGCGGTAAGTGACCGTGACTTTCTGGTGAAAGATCGGCTTCCAGACACTGGCTGGCGGCAGGGCATAGTAGGCCTGCCGCCCGGCGAACTCGACGTTGACGGCATTGTACAGCCCGCCTCCGCCTGAGCTGACCGGGGAGATCTGGCAGATTGTCACTCGTCCCGGTGTCGTCTGCCGGGCCGCCGCCGAGAAATCTGCTCGGTCCTGTCCGCGCAGCCAGGCGGGGAGGACTCCCAGCAGCAGGATCAAAAACCCGGCGCAGGCCGCCGCCGCCAGGGCCGCCTTGCCATCCCAGTACAGCAGCTCCCGCCATTCCACTTTGTGATCATCAACTTTTTGCGTATTCATTAGGGGCTTTTCTAAAAAAATAAGGCGGCTCAGGAATACACCTGAGCCGCCACTGCCGAACTTCGGAGACGGGAAGGACAGGATTCGAACCTGCGATACGGCTTTACGCCGTATAACTCATTAGCAGTGAGCCGCTTTCGACCACTCAGCCACCTTCCCAAACTCCCCAATTCTAACCAGCAGGATTATTTTAGCACAAGTTAGGGAAATATGCAAGTAAGACGGCACACGGAAATTTTCTGCGGGTGTGCCGAGAAGGAGACAACTATGTCTGATGAACTCGAAAAAGAAGCTCTGCGCCTACAGCGCGATCTGGCGATGAATGTCGCGGAGGGGACGTCGGTCGAGCGCGATCTGGCCCTGGCCCAGCGTAACCGGCTGGCCGCCGAGCGGTCCGTGATCGCGGCGCAGCGCGATGCCGCCCAGATCCACGCCGCGGTGGAAGAAGGACATGCCCAGAGCAGCACGAGCGCATTATATGTGCTGCTGGCGGTTGGCGTCCTAGCCCTGATTATCTTTGCCGTCGTGTACTTTAATCGCCCCGCCCCGCAGCCTTCGACCACGGTGGTTCTGCCGGGCCAATCGGCACCGGTGGCCGCCTCATCGCCGATGGTCCTGCCCGCCAGTCCGACGCCCGCGCCCGCTCCGGTGCAGCCTCCGGTGGTCATCACCCGGCCAGCCCCGGCTCCGGCCCCGATCATTGTCAACTCACCGCCACCAGTCGTGGTCGTGACACCCTCCGCGCCCGCTGCTGCGCCCGCCTCAGCACCGGTGGCCGCCGATCCCGGCAATTCCCCTCCGGCCAGCGCCGACCCGGCCCCGGCGACCGGGGGAAACGGAGCGGCGACCACGCCGTAGTTGCCTCCCGATGACCTCACCTCGGCATGACCGCCGGGATGAGGTCAATTCTGCATCATTTCGATCATCCATATCACTCCGATCAAATGGTGCACGCCGTCTCGAGTGAACCCTCATCCCGCCGCTCACGCTCAATTCGCTCCGTGATATCCACGACCACGCCGGAGAGGGTAACCGCCATGCCTTCTGCGTTTCGCTCCACTTTTCCGCGTGCCGTCACCCAGTGCTGCAAGCCCTCCGCAAGCTGGACCCGGAATTCGACCTCGCAGGTATCCGGATGGGCAAAAAACTCGGCGATAGCACTGGTCACCCGGGGCAGATCATCCGGGTGAATCGCCTGCTGGCAGGCCGTAATTGGCCCGCCAGCCGCGTCCTCAGGGCTGAGTGAAAACAGACGTGCGAATTCGGCATCGGCAAAAATTCGGTCGCTCACCAGATCCCAGTTCCAGGTCCCGACCCGGCCTGCCGTGAGCATTCTTTCCAGGCGGCCTTGGGCGACGCGGAGCTGCTCTTCCGAGTGGCGCAGAGCTTCTTCACTTCGCTTTCGTTCGGTGACGTTCTGAGCCAGCACCGTCAGGCCATCCGCCGACGGATAGGCACGCACCTCGAACCAGGCATCCCAGGGGGAATAGCACGCTTCGAACCTGACCGGTATCTGCTGAAGAACGGCACGGCGGTACTGTTCCTCGAATACGGTGCCGATAAGTTCCGGGTACTCCTCCCAGACAACGCGGCCCAGAAGCTCTGCACGCGGGCGCAGAGTAATCTCGGCCTGAAGATTGAGGGAAGTGAAACGCCACTCGGCGTCAAGCGTGTAGAAAGTGTCTGTAATGCTGGCGAGTATCTGGGCCGTCTGCGCATGGGCCATCCGCAGTGCCTCCTCCGCAACCCGCCGATCCTCGATATCTGTGGCCGTGCTGACCCATCGCACAATCTTGCCCTCTATTCGCACCGGTTCCGAGCGGGCCAGGTGCAGGCGATAATTTCCATCTTGACGCCTCAGACGGTACTCGACTTCACAAGTGACGCCCCTCTGAATCGCGTCTTTCCAGGAATTGACTATCCGCGCGAGGTCCTCAGGATGAATGACTTCCTCCCATACTCGGGCCTCCGACTCTTCAAAATTCAGGCCGGTGTAAGCGTACCAGCGCTGATTGAAATAGTCAACAGCCCCCTCTGGTCCGGTGGTCCAGGCGATATGCGGCAGCGCCTCGACCATGAGGCGATTACGCTCCTCGCCTTCGCGCTGGGCTTCCTGCCGCCCCAGGATCTCTTCCGATGCCTTGCGCTCGCTGACATTCTGAAAGAATACGGAGATACCTTCGGCAGAGGGATAAACACGCACGGCGAGCCAGGCATCCAAGGCCGGGTAAAAAAATTCAAATGAGACTGGCACCCCTTCATTCGCCGCACGATAAAACTGTGCGTATACTACGGAGTCCTTCGCTTCCGGGAATGCCTCCCAGACGATCTTTCCCAGCAGCTCTTCCCGCGTGTGCCGGACGATTTGTTCCGCTCCGGCATTGATATAAGTGAATCGCCACTCTGTATCCAGGGCATAAAAAGCATCGGTAATGCTTTCCAGGATCTCCTGGGAGCGTTCACTTGCCTGCCTGGCCTCCACCGCGACCTTGCGCTCCCCCCGGCTGAAGCGGAGCACATTCACCTTTTCCCGGCAGTTCCGAAAGAAGTCGCCCAGAGTCGGGGACTCCGCAAGCAGAGGTCCGAGGCAATCCTGGAGCTGCTCATCGGTCTCGTAAGAAATATCCGGATGCATGTCCAGCCAGGCATGACAGGTCTTAATATAGGCCAGAAACAGTGAAAGGCCGTTGAAAAGATCTGGTCCAAGGACGCGTTCGACGCACTCCCGGCAGGCCTCTTCCGTCGAACCACGCAAAAATATCACGGCGGCGCAGGCGATCAAAGCCAACTCCTGCGGGGATTCGGAATCTGGAAAGGCGGTGAGGAGGATTGGCGATGAATTCAGGGCGGCAATATGCTCTTCCACTTCAGCGTCCAGTGGGCGAGGCGACTCCAGCAACACCAGGATTTCTCGTCCGGTCATATCCAGCGGGTGCAGGGCAGATGCATGACAGACCATGCAGTAAGGTACGGCACAGAAACGAGCGAGGGATGCATTGAGGCGCTGTTTGAATTGCACGGGCAGCGAAGAATCGATGTCAGCCAGAAGGGTTAACTGCCACAAACTCTCCATAACCAGCGGGGTTGAACGAGCTGGCTCGAAGAAAGGTGGTAAGAAACCGAGTAGCTGTTCAATATCAGTGCGAATTTGATCGCTGGTACGGATTACCCGGCTGACAGTAGGCATTGGTAAGAATTTCCGCTGAGTAGGCCGCACTATCCCCTGGCTGAGCGTATTGTTTGGTCAGAGAAGCATGAAGCTGCAAAAAGTTAGGCTAAGTGGAAGCCGCCCTGCAATGGATGCAAAGCGACTTCCGCTGCTAGTTATTGACCCGTCGTACCGGGAGCCGCCGGGGCTCCTGGTGCCCCGGCGGCTCCCGGGGCGCCAGCAGCACCCGATGGGCCGGCAGCACCCGATGGGCCGGAGGCGCCGGCGGGTCCCGGGGCGCCCGGCACGGCGACGGGAACCGGAATCGTGGTCGTCGTGTGGGTCGACGGACCGGGCGCCACCACCACCGGCGTGGTCGGCTGGGTGTTATCAGTGCAGCCCGCCAGGGCAGTCATCAGCCCGCCGAGCAGGACAGTCGCGGCAAGGACCTGCGGCCAGCGCCGTGCGCGAGGAGACCTGATGATGTTTGCATTAAAATTTTCCATGTTGTTTTCCTCCTGAGGAAGCCTCTAATAAAAGCCCGCGGTATGCGGATTGCACGTTTATTCCCTGTCGCTAGGCCAAATAAACGTCCTTTCGGGGAAGCGGGGTAAAACAAGGTACAATAGCTCCACGAAAAGAGGACAGGCTTCGCTATGAATACTCTGCTGAGAACGCTGGGCGTCTTGACGCTACTCTGCGGGCTATCTATCCTAACTGCACATGCCGGGGCCCTCGGAGCAGATGTCAACGCCGATGTAGATGCCTTCGGTCACAGCCAGATGGATCGTGGCGGTTTGGAAGAGTTTGCCAGGCACAGCACGGTTTATGCCCTCCCCCTTTTCAATCTGCCGGATCATGACCATGCCCGTTACTGGGACTCTCAGGTGGAGCAGTACCAATCCTCCCAAATCGATTTCATTGCGGTCTGGCTCAAAGGAAACAACCAGCCGGCGACTTTCGGCAACTGTGTCACGGCGCTGGAGAAGCGCGGCCTCACCAATCGCGTCAAGATCATGGCGTTTGACGACAACCCCGCTTCCTGGACCGCCCTGTGGAATTTCGATCACGGCAGCGGCTACGGATACAAAGTCCCGTTTGATGTCGGCAAGGAAGAAAACTGGTCCTATGTCTGGGACAAAAATCTAAAAGCGTTCTTTCAGAGTGTTCCCGATGCCAGCCGGTATAAGATTCAGGGCCGCCCGGTCTACGCGATCTGGTCCGGATCACCAGCGTTCCTATCCAATCTCAACGGCAACGGCTCCAGGCTGCTGAAGTATTTGCGGCAGCAGTGCAAAAGTACGTTCGGCTTCAATCCGTACATTATGGTCCCGCGTGACTGGGTGAAAAACGACCCGTCCAGCGATGACCCCGCGGCTGTCGACGCCGTCTACCCCTGGTTTACCCCGGTGCCGGGCCCGGTGTACTCAACCTGGAACACAGACACCTGGCGTGGGGTGACACTCGGCACCTGTATTCCGCAGTTCCATATCTCGGCGAACGCTGACCCAAACGCCCCCATCTGGATTGTTGACCCGCGGCACGGCAAAACATTGGCGGAGGGTCTTGCTCGCACCGCTGGAAACGGAAAATGCCTCTCGACCTTTATCGAAGGCTTCGATGACTATTGGGAGAACACCACGCTCTGGCGGGCACGCAATCTCGATGAAAACGGTAAGCCACTAAGCTACGCGCAGACATTTTACGACTACCCGAACCAGCGGATCAATCAGGTGCGCCGCTTCAGCAGCCATCCGTTCCCGGTGGATCTCAAAGAAGAGGCGGAAGGCTGCGACGATTTCTCCGGCGCGGCGTCCCTCCCCGGCAAGCCGAACTTCTTCCGGAACGGTCCCATCGCGATCGAAGATACGACCGACACTTACGGCGGGTACGATGTCTGCAATGGCCGGCCGGGCGAAACTCTCCGCTGGCAGGAAGTCCCGATCCAGGGCAAAGTGCACCTGTTAGTGCGTGTCGCCACACCGGCGGCGAAGGGGCGGCTGCACTTCATCATCGACGGCGCCGCGCATCCCTCCGTCCTCCTGCCGAAGACCGGCGGTCCTCAGCGTTGGGCGACGGTAGACATGGGAGCGTACCGCTTCGCGCCCCAGAGTTACCACACCGTCTCGCTGGTCTGGGAGACCAGTCGCGTGAGCGTCAACTGGTGGCAGGTACAGACGGGGAAATAAAAAGCGTTTTTCGATCATTCACACTAAAATATTCACACTAAAACATTCGCAAACAATAAACACGTTCAGTGTCAGGAGCAATTATCTTGAAAGTCGGCCTCATCGGCTTGCCGCATTCCGGCAAGACCACCTTATTTCATGCACTCACCCGCGGCGAATCCAGCCCGGCAGGCGGCGGCAGCGCGGCCCTGGTCAGCGTCGTCCCCGTTCCGGATCCGCGCTACGACTTTGCCGTCGATCTGTTCAGCCCGAAGAAGCGCACGCAGGCCACCATCGAATTTACCGACGGCGCGGCGCAGCTTTCCGGCGAAGGGGCCGGGAAATCGACGCAGAAGTTCGGCGCGGATTTCTTTGTCGGCATCCGCTCCGTCGATGCGCTTGTTCTGGTCGTCCGTGCCTATGAGACGCCGTCCCTGCCACCCCCGCCCGGGGGGCTGAACCCGCTCAAAGAGTATCAGTCCATCACCGAAGAGCTGCTGCTCGGCGACTTGAGCGTCATCGAGACCCGGCTGGAGCGGATCGACAAGCAGCTCAAGACCCGCAAGCAGGGGATTCCCAGCCCGGAGACCGCCGAGCGCGAGACCCTGCTGAAGATCAAGGCCGTTCTCGACGACTTCAAACCCGTTTCCGCCGTGGAGCTGGATGAAGACGAGCGGAAGATGACCAAGAACTTCGACTTCCTGACCGGCAAGCCGCTCATCGCGGTGGTCAACGTCGGCGAGGCCGATATCGCATCGGCGGACACGCTGGCCCTGCTTCAGCCTCTGCGCGATCAGTGCGCGGCGGAGGGGATCGAGTTGATTCCTCTGTGCGCGGCGGCGGAGGAAGAAGTTGCCCAGCTCGACGAGGCCGATCAGCGTGAGTTCCTGGATGCCCTGGGCATCACCGAGCCCGCCAGTGCACGTCTGATTCGGGCGGCCTATAAAGCGCTGGGCGTGATGTCGTTCTTCACCGTCGGCGAAGACGAAGTCCGTGCCTGGACCGTCTCCACCGGGGCCAGTGCCCTGACCTCCGCGGGCCGGATCCACTCTGACCTCGCCCGCGGCTTCATCCGCGCCGAAGTGCTGGGATTCGACGACCTCATCGCCACCGGCAGTCTGGAAGCGGCCAAAGCCGCCGGCAAAATGCGCCTGGAAGGCAAAGAGTATCCGGTCAAAGACGGCGATATCCTGAACATTCGGTTCAAAGTGTAGGCGAAACAGCCTAGGACGCATGAGAGCTGCAGCATTGGGTAGAGTCTGCGGGACCGTCAGAGCTAAAGCTCTTGACTCTTGTGTCCGGTTATGTTTCTTGTGGATGAGAAGACATGATTTTTCACAAAACTGTGACGCAGCAAGTTAGGAACCCACCCCGATATTTAGGAACCTATCCCGACACCTGGGAACCCACCCCGACACCTGGGAACCCACCCCGCAGCGAGCTGCGACCCTCCCGAAACGGGAGGGTGAGCGGGAAGAGATTTGTTGAGCTTGGTCTTCTAAAGATTGGCCTTTAGTATCACACGGCCTTGTTGCATAAATACTTGGCTCTCTCTAAAGCCCAGGCCAAAACTTGGAGGGCCAAAACTTGGAGGGCCAAAACTTGGAGGGCCAAAACTTGGAGGGCGCAGCAAGCAGCGCCCCTACAGTGCGCCATTTATGCAACAAAGCCGCATTACACTGTTACTTTAGCGAAACCCAATGTCTACCACCCGTCTACCCTCCCGTTTCGGGAGGGTCGCAGCTTGCTGCGGGGTGGGTTCCTAACTCGCTGCGGGATAGGTTCCTAACACGCTGCGGGATAGGTTCCTAACACGCTGCGGGATAGGTTCCCAAGGATCGCAGCAATCTGCGAGGCCTGATCCCTGCAGCAGAATCAAATCTTTTTCGAATTTTACTGAAGTGCAGCACTAAATGAACTTCTCACAACTCATCGGCAGCCGGGCAGGGGGCATCT